>PBRM01000244.1 GCA_002725915.1 Gemmatimonadota bacterium | reverse complement strand
GTCTACATCGCCGCCGATCATGGCGAAACAGAACGCGAGCTCAGCGTAGGTCTCCCACCCGAAGCTTTCCGCCTGGATGTGACCTGCCCGGTATTGGCTGGCGAAGAACTCGCTCGACGGCCCAAAAAGTATGTCAAAGGCCATTTCCAGACAGATCTCCCGTTTGAGCAAGGCCAGTCCCCGCAGACCCTCCTCGTCGTCGTGAAAGGCCATGCATAGTCGCGGCCTGGAAATAGGGAGTGAGACCGATACTGTCGTCGATGCCGGCACCGGCCGCTGTCGGACAGCCATATCCCCCCCCTCTCCACCGGCTCCGGGAAGAAGGTCGTCGACAATCTCCTGGACCAGCTGGCGACAGACGAGGGGATCGACCTCGCCGCACAGGAAGATGCTCATACTCTTGGGACGGTAGTAGGTCCTGTAGAAGATCTCGAGGGATCGGCGACCGATCTGCGCCACGCTCTCGACCGTGCCCGCCATATCGACAGCCAGGGGATGCTGGCCGTAAAGCGCCTTGAGAGCAGTGTGAAAGGAAACCCACTCGAGGTTGTCTTCGAAGAGTCGTATCTCACGCTGGATTATCTCCCGCTCTCGGTCAAGCCCCGCGTCCGTGAAGTGAGGTTTCAGGACCAGCTCCAGCAACAGACGCAGGCTCTCTTCGAAATGATCGACGCACTCAAAGGAATAGGCCGTACTGGTAAACGATGTCTGGGCGTCCACCTCTGCACCCAGAGCCGTGAAGCGGGCGGTGATATCCCCCTCCTGTTTTTCGAAGAGTCGGTGCTCGAGAAAGTGGGGGACCCCTTGGTGTGTCTCATGCACGGAGGACACCGCGCTATCGAGAGATCCACACGCCACGCACAGAGCGGCGTGGCGGGCCTTTAGGCCCGGCTTGGGACATACGTACAGCCGGCTCCCCTGGGACAGGAAATCGGAGAGTATCTCGTCCCCGAGCAGTTCACACCTCGTTCGCCGCAAGTCAGGCCCGCTGCGCTTAACGTTGGTTGTATTGATTATGGAGGAAGAAGACCGTGTCGAGCTCGAGACCCTCCGCAACTTCCCGCACCTGGCCGGCGCCGACGCCCCTTAGGCTCTCCTCAACCAGCGCTCTCGAACTTTGCGCTCTAGCCAAATCCCTCTGGTACGAGAACCTGGCCAGGCCCTCGCGGTCGTCTGGCAGCGACCACAGACGCCGAATGGCCAGCGCCTTCGCCCTGTCGAGCTCCTCCTGCCGAGGGCCGGTATCGCAGATGGAGCGAATCTGGTGCTGGACCTCTGAGACGAAGTGGCTGTAATCCTCCATCTCAACCCCCGCTTCCAGGAACATGAGTTCGCACAGTGGCTCGAGGAAAGTTCCAACGTGATAGCACATCCCCAGGCGCTCGCGTAGCGTTCGGTACAGACGCGAGTGAGCGTCTCCACCGAGGAGAAAGTCGAGCAGCAGCAGGGCGGGATAGGCATCGTCGGCAAGTCCCACGGCTGTCCGGAAACCCATGGCCAGCTTACCCTGGTGCAGCCCGGGCACTGATTGTTTCAGTTGACGTAGCTCGTCATCCGAGCGCTCTATCTCGTCGGAGGGGGGAAAGTCCTGGGCGGAGACCTGGCGCTCCCACGAGAACAGATCTGACACAATCTCCGTGAGGCGCTCCGCCTTCTCCGCCCCCGTGACATAGATGTCGATGGGATTCCCCGCCAAGGCGTGGAGGTGGAAATCGAGCAGGTCAACAGGACCGATGTGGGAGAAATCACCGGGGTCGCCGAGTGGGCAGAGGCTGTAGGGCTCGCCTCGGCACATCTCTTGTGCGCAGCGGCGCAGCGCCAGTACCATTCTGTCGTCGAAGTGGCTGGCGATGTGCTGTTCGAGCGCGAGCTTCTCCCGCTCTAGGCCAGCAGGCGGAAAACCGGAGTTCTCTTCGAGGGGATGCAGCAGGACATCCCTCAGGAATTCGAGACCGGCTCCCAGCAGCTTCTTGCCGTCGGGAAGAAAGCGCCCGTCGGGCAGTTCGAGACTCATGTGGATGACCTGACGGTCTCCGAACTGATCTACTTCCACGGCGAAGAGGGCGCCGTACAGATCGTCTACGAACTGGTTGAGTCGACGCAGATCTGGCAGTCGCTGAGTTCCGCACTCGAGGAGCCTTGCGATCAGAGCGAACCGGGTGTTGTTCAGGGGTTGGAGCAGGGAATGGACAAACAGATCCACCCGAACGGTCTTGAAGATCTGGGTCGAACGCAGGTGGAGACGTACGCCCTCTGCGATGCAATAGGAGCGGAAGTCACCCCCTACATCAAGTAACATGTGTTCCTGTTGGAGAAGTTGTAGTTGAGGCCGCCGGGCGCCGGGCCCGGATGATCAATGCTACTTCTTGCGGAACTCTCCCAACTCGTAGAAGGTGACGTGCTGATATCGCCCGAACTCTTCGTCCAGCCGGAACCCGTCACCCTCCTCACTGATGAAGTGCTTGCACGCCAGGCTCTCCAGAACAATCTCAAGGAACGTCTGAGAATTCCGTGAAGCGGGATCGATGCGGGAGGAGGATATCTGCCGGGCAAAGAGCTCCTCCCAGGTGAATACCCTCCCCATCTCCGGACGCAGATCCTCGTCGAGGAAGAGATACAGGGATCCCACCTCGAGCTGCGACAGAAACCGGGCCATATCGCTCTGAAGAATCCACAGTCCCCCGAAGCGTCGGCTGGCGCGCTCGTAGTCCTTCAGTCCCAGGTACCGGTGGCGTTCGGCCTGGAAGGAATCGCGCTCCACGAAGCTGAGCCGCTCTCCTGTGTAGCCCTCCATGAAGGCCTCCACCCTGCGGTCTGGCTCCTCTCCTGTATAGCAGAAGGAGAGCGCGGGAATTCCACCGTCGGCTCTAACTGGAACGACGTGGAACCTATGCTTCTCGTACCGTCCCACCTCTTGGTTAAGGTGTCTGCTGACCTTCTCAATGCGTCCTCTGTGCGCGCTGTGATAGAGGCTGTCCTCACTGAGGTACTGAATCAGAGTCTGGTAGTCGACGCTGTGACCGACGAGTAAATAATCGGGTTGGTCTACATCGGGCGCAAGGAAGCTGCACTCCTCGCCGAAAGCCTCGGAAAAGGCCTGGCGGATCGAATCCCGGACCGAGCCGCGCGAGTCCGCCTTTGAGAAGTGGATGGCCATCCGCTCCAGAGGCCCGGAAACCAGCTCTCTGCCCATACAGTCGCGGAACATGTCGAAGACGCCCTTGATCAAGGCCTGCTGGTGGCCCTTGAAAAGGGAGAGGCGTCCGATCTCGACCCTGGTTGCCACGCCGATCCCCTGGATGTCCGTCTGCATCACCGGACGTCCACCAAAACGCCCGAGAAGCAGCGTCGATTTGGTGTATTCCCGCGCCATCTCCTCGAAGGCCTTGCGGACCCCTCGGGTGTACTTGAAGTGGGCACTGGGCTCATACCACGCGACGATGTCGAAGACGGTTGGCTGCGGCTTCTCCATATGGCTGACTTTGGCCACTTTGGCCCTTACCACATCGGGAACGACTGTCATCAGTTGGTCGACCTCCATCTTGCCGCCTTCGGCGGCCCTATTGCGGTGATGTTGCTCACGGCGAGCTGCTCGATGCGTTCGTCGCGGAGACGTTTGCGCTCCTTTGCCCATTCCGGATCGTAGAGCTCGCGATAGAGCCCATCCTGATCGATCAGCTCATCGTGATCGCCCATCTGCACAACCTGTCCCTCCTCCAAGACTACGATCTTGTCGGCGTTCTTGATGGTGGAAAGTCGGTGGGCGACGACGAAAGTGGTTCGGTCTCTCATGAGACGGACAAAGGCCTCCTGCACCTTCGACTCCGAAACCGTGTCCAGCGCCGATGTGGCCTCGTCCAGAATGAGAATGCGGGGATTGCGAATAAGGGCTCGGGCGATGGCGATCCGCTGTCGCTGACCACCGGACAGGCGTATGCCGTTGGCCCCTATCAGGGTCCGGTAGGTATCAGGGAGTGTGCCGATAAACTCGTGAGCGTTGGCCAGTTCTGCCGCACGTTCGATCTCTTCTATGGGGGCATCCGGCTTTCCGTAGCGTATGTTGTCGAATATCGTTCCCCGAAACAGATGGGTCTCCTGGAGCACGATGCTCATCTGGTCGCGCAGGGCGCGGAGGGAGTACTCCTGAATGTCGCGACCGTCGATGAGAATCTGGCCCACCCCGCGGTCGTAGAATCGGGCGATGAGATTGATGATCGTGGTCTTGCCCGATCCGCTTGGCCCGACAAACGCCACGGTCTCTCCTGGATTCGCTATGAAGCTAACACCCTCCAATACCTGATCTCCGGAGGAATAGGCGAATCCTACATTCGCAAATTCCACTTTGCCCCGAATGGTGTCTCGGATTCCGTCGGGAGGATCCACGACTTCGGGCGCCAGGTCCATGATCTCAAAGACCCGCCGTATCCCTACTTTGGCTGGTAGAATCTGCTGAACCACGCCTATGAGCTCTGCCACGGGGGCATACAGCATCGCCACGTAAGACAGCAGCAGGATGTATTGCTGCAGCGTCATGCCGTCATCGAGAACGGCATAGCCGCACACCACGGTGACGACTACCGTCCCCAGGTGGCTGATGTTGCTGGTGGCGTGGCCCCAAATGTTGGTCAGATTGCCGGAGTAGAGGTTGATGTCGTAGCTCTCGCGCAGCTGGGTGATAAGAGCCCGACTCTCTCGGATCTCCCCAGAATGCGACTTCACCATCTTCATGGCGCCCACGACCTCGCTGACCTTACCGTAGATCTGCGACACCTTCTCCGACGACTTCCAGGATATGTGAGATATCCTCGCCTGGAAAAAGAAGTAGCCGAGAAAATGCAGGGGGAGGATGGTCAGGGCGATCCAGGTGACTTTGGGGCTGAAGTGATAGAGAACACACAGAAGTACCAGGGCCTTGCACGAGGATACGAGAGTGTTGAGGGCGGTGCCGGTGACCAGCGAGGTGATGGCGTTCACGTCGTTCATCATGCGGGAGATGATCTCGCCGGAGCTCCGCGATTCGTAGAAACCCAGCGATAGCCGCTGCAAATGGTCGTACATGCGCCGCCTGAGGTCGAAGACGACCCTGCCGCCGAGAATTCGCATCTGGAATGAGTACACGTAGGACAGGCCGCTGCTGGCCAGCTGAATCGCGAACAGGTAGACAACACACTGTATGAAAAGTCTTTTGTCCAAGTTGGGGAGCGCCTCCCCGACCAGCCTCGACGCCCATACAGGTGAGTAGATGCCCAGGCCGGTAAGACCCAGCAGGGTGACCATCGATATCACCAGTCGCCCTCTGTAGGGGGCGACTATGGCGTACACGCGCTTCAGCCAGTTATCGTGCATTTCAGGCTCGCAGTGCTACCTTGAGTCCGAGATGTAACTCTGACTGCGCCAAGCAGATAGCACCCCGCCTCACAGCGAGGGCACCCAGTTGGCAGGACAGACTCCCGGTGCCAGGACGACGTGGACATACACACATCCGGCACCAAGTGAGTTCCAGATACCCGATTCCGGTATCTCAAGAACCCAATCGATTAAGGACGCGCCCTAGCCAGACGCCTCAGCTCACGTTTGCTTTTATGTATTCGGGGTAAAGGTTGAGAAGAGATTGACCGTGTGTCTCCAGTAGAAGGATAGAGGGCTTCCTTCTGTTTGTAAGACGTCCTTTCCTCGGAGAGACTGGTCTTTCCTTTCCCTGATTGGAGTTGGAAGGAGTACCTGGTTGAACTTAAAATGAAATGTACTGGGGTGTTTGTAAAAGTGCAAGCAAAGATTTCAATGGCAAATAGTCGTTCACGTCAATCTCGCAAAACCCCATCTTGTACCCAGCTATATCTTGGAACTCACCGCGCCTTAGCGAGATCGTAAGGATGGTCGAGGAGGTAGGTTTCTTCGTTGCCATGACCCGGAGGGCGCCGTAGGTTCACTGGTCATGAGCGCTCAGAATGTGGCCGTCGTCCTCGTAGAACCGTCGTCTCCAGGGAACATCGGCTCGGTGGCACGGGTGTTGAAAAACACGGGATTATCTCAACTGGCGCTGGTGAACCCCGGTGAATGGCTGACTGGGGAAGCGAGGAAGATGGCTCACGGCTCGGAGGAGATCCTCGAGGCCTGTGAAGTCTATACGGATCTCGCCACGGCTGTAGAGACCTCCCATCTGGTGATCGGCACCACCCATCGCCTCGGCCGATCCCGGGAGGTGACCGACGACTTCAGGCCCGTTTTGAAAGAGGCCACGCGATTGGCGGAGAGTCACCGCGTGTCCATTGTCTTTGGCCGCGAGCGTGACGGCCTGTGGCACCGCGAGATCCGTCACTGTCACCGCATGGTGAGAATTCCGGCCGCGGTCTCCTACCCCTCCTTCAACCTCTCCCACGCCGTCCTCCTCATCGTCTACGAGCTCTTCCGGCTGTCCTCCCCCTCATCCCTCCCACCCGCGCCTACCCCCGACCTGGCCACCGCCGGGCAACGGGAGAGGGTTTACGACCACATCCTGCGAACCATGGCGGCGGTGGAGCTGAAAGCCTACAACGATGATCTTGGCAGCTATGGGAAGGTGGTCCGCCGCTTCCTCAACAGGACGCCCCTGGATCGACGGGACGCCACGGTCATTCACCGCTTCTGCAGCCAAGTTCTCGGGTTCGCCCGTCGCTGCGCGGAGGGAGAGGAAGAGCAGGAGAGTGAGGGCGGCACCGGAACCGCCGGTGGTTGAGGGGCAACCACGCCCGCCACCCGGTCACCAAAGACAGGTTGGGAACTCTGATGCGGAAAGTAGTTCACTCTCGCCGCCCCTGTCGGTCACTTGCGTTCGCTACCAATCACCCACCGGATTGGCCTCCTACCAGATCGAGGTCTCGGTCCACCATCAGGTGGACGAGCTCCACGAAGGAGATTTCCGGTTTCCAACCCAGCACCCGCTCCGCCCTGGACGCGTCTCCCCGCAACACCTCTACTTCGGCGGGGCGGAAGAGATCTTTGTCGATGGTCACGCACTGCCGCCAGTCTAGCCCGACATAGCCGAAAGCCAGCTCGCAGAACTCGCGTATGGTCCGGTCCTCTCCGGTGGCGATGACTAAATCCTCCGGACTGTCCTGTTGCAGCATGAGCCACATGGCCTTTACGTAGTCGCCGGCGAATCCCCAGTCGCGCCTTGAATCAAGGTTTCCGAGTTTGAGCTCCTTGGCGAAGCCAAGCTTGATCCGCGCCACCCCGTGAGAAATCTTCCGCGAGACGAACTCCAGACCCCGGCGTGGCGACTCGTGATTGAAGAGGATGCCGGCGCAACAGAACATGTCGTATGACTCTCGGTAGTTAACGGTGATCCAGTGGGCGTAGAGCTTCGACACGCCATAGGGGCTGCGCGGGTAAAACGGCGTGCTCTCGGACTGCGGTGACTCTCGCACTTTGCCGAACAGCTCGCTGGTGCTGGCCTGGTAGAAGCGCGCGCGGCTGTCGGTGGCGCGAATCGCCTCCAGCAGACGCGTCACCCCCAAGGCAGTGATCTCCCCTGTCAACAGGGGCTGCTCCCAGGAGGCGGGTACGAAGGACTGGGCTCCCAGGTTGTAGACTTCGTGGGGCCTGGCTGTCTTCAAGGCGGACATGAGTGAATTCTGGTCGAGCAGATCTCCCGAGAGAAGGTGGATCCGCTCCTGGATGTGCTGGATTCGCTCGAAATTGACGGTGCTGCTGCGGCGGATCAGAGCGAAGACCTCGTAATTCTTATCCAGCAGGAACTCGGCGAGATAGGATCCGTCTTGCCCGGTGATGCCGGTGACCAGTGCCCTCTTCTTCTCGTTAGCCATTGCCCGGTTGCTCCTTGAATCTATTATTTATTAGATCAGCAAGTCGACACGATCTCGTACACTTCAAGTTGCCCCTTAGCTGCCCTTTAGCTGAACTCCTGAGGCTCTGCGCTACGGGAGAGAAGGATGCCGATACCTGCGAGCGAGACGAACTCATCATCGCCTCCGCCGCAGGACCCACCGCTTGAGTCAGTTGTTCCGATAGGCGCCGGTGGGAGGGCAGGAACAGATGAGGTTCCTGTCACCGAGGGTGTTGTTGACCCGGGCCACGTAGGGCCAAAACTTGTGCTCGTGCAGCCAGCCGGCAGGCGTGACCGCCTCGGCCCGTGAATACGGGTGAGACCAATCGGCGGCAATGACCATCGAGATGCAGTGGGGGGCGTTCCGAATGGGGTTATCCTCCGCGTCCGCCTCCCCTGTCCCGACCGCCTCTATCTCCCGACGAATCGATATCATCGCCTCGCAGAACCTGTCTAATTCCCGTTTGGATTCGCTTTCGGTGGGCTCTACCATGACAGTGCCCGGCACGGGAAAGTGGACGGTGGGGGCGTGGAAGCCGTAATCCATCAGCCGCTTGGCCACATCGTCCACTTCGATGCCCAGCGCCTTGAAGGACCTCAGATCCAGGATCGCCTCATGGGCGACGAGCCCTCTGTCCCCCTTGTAGAGCACGGGGTAATGCGGATCCAGCCTGGCGGCGATGTAGTTGGCATTCAGGATGGCCAATTGCGTGGCCCGCAGAAGCCCCGCTCCTCCCATCAGCTTCAGATAGGCCCATGAGATCAGCAGGACGAGGGCGCTGCTCCAGGGAGCGGCCGCAACGGCGCCGGTCCTGCCCGGCTCCCCAATGCCCCCGATGT
>PBRM01000243.1 GCA_002725915.1 Gemmatimonadota bacterium | reverse complement strand
GCGCGGCGAAGAGGGAACTCTCCACATCGACCTGGGAGCGATCGACGAGGACGTGAACGAAGACGGCGTGCGCAACACGGAGGACCGGCCCTTCCCAGGCCGTGTCACCGGGGACGGTCTGGTCTCTCCGGAGGAGGACATCGGCATCGACGGCCGCAACGACCGGGCGGAGCTCGACTACTATCTGACCGTGGCGGGGGTGGACACCAGCGGACTGTCGCAGGACCAGAAAGAGCAGCAGTTTCGGAGCCTGAGCGAGTACGAGGGGCGAGACCCGAAAGACCCGGAGGGAGACAACTTCGACTTCGACGACAACGACCGGAACGACACCTCCCACATAAACGGCACCGAGGGGAATCTCCGCTCCCCAGGGGGACAGAAGCCCGACACCGAGGACCTCAACAACGATGGCATCCTCAACACCAGCAACGACTATTTCCACCACGTCATCCGCATAGCCGACGACCCCGAAGTCCCCGGCTCGAGGAGCCCGGCCGGGTGGCGCCTCTTTCGGCTTCCCCTATACGACTCCGCGGTGGAACGGGTGGGAAAGCCCGACTCGAGTCGAATCGAATACGGTCGTCTCGTCCTGGTGTCGCCGCCGGGAGCAAGCGGCCAGCGAAATGTCGAAATAGCCAAGATCGAGATCATCGGCAACGAATGGCAGGAGGACGACATTGAAGTACTGGAGGGCGGCCTTCCGGTGGGTGAGCAGGAGAGCTTCAATATCACCACTGTCGGCACCGACGAGAATCTGTCGTACCGGCCGCCGCCCAAGGTAAAAGTGAGGCAGCGCACGACCGGATCCAGAGCTTTGGAGCGGGAGCAATCCCTGGTGCTGGAGTACGAGAATCTGGAGCCCGACCACCAGGCGTCCGCCAGCAGGATCCTGACGAAGAACACGGACTACACCAAATACACCCGGTTGAGAATGTGGGTAAACGGGGAGGAGGAGGATCTCGCTTACGTGGTGGACCAGGACTCCAGCGAGTTGGAGGTGTTCGTCCGCTTCGGGAGAGACGGAGACAACTACTACGAGTTCGCCGCCCGAGTCTTTCCCGGGTGGGACGATCGCAACGAAGTGGACATCGACCTGATGACCATGTCCCGACTGAAGGTGGAGCTCCAGAGCGGTCGGACCGACTCATTGGGCGACCTTCTGAGTGAGATCGATTCGCTGATCACCGATCCAGGAAAGAGAGACGGACCGCAGGCACGGTACCGGGTGAGGGGTAACCCCTCCATGCAACAAATCAAGCAGCTCACGGTGGGGGTGCGAAATCAGAGCGTGGTCCAATCCTACAGCGGCAGGGTCCTGGTCGATGAGCTGCGCTTGGAGGAAGCTCGCAACGACGCCGGATTCGCCGCCTACGCCCGCGTCAACACGGAGCTGGCCGACTTCATGAATCTCGACGGCACGGTCGAATGGCGCGGCGAAAATTTCCGCACGATCTCCTCGACGGGGCGCAAGTCCTCCGACTACAAGACCAACCTCAACACGACGACGAACGCCCAGAAACTACTGCCCGGGAGCTGGGGCTTTTCGGTGCCGGTCAGGGCCACCTTCAGTCGCAGCGAGAGCCTGCCCCGGTTCGGCCCGAACTCAGACGTGGAGCTCACCAGTGAGCAGAAGCAGGATGAGAGGACAGAGACCACGAAGACATTCTACGAAGTGTCGGTGAGCAAGCGCTTCGGCAAGTTCTGGCTGACCCGCTGGACGTTCGACAACATGAATCTGAGATTTTCTCAGACGCGCGAGAGGGGGATTTCTCCGACGGTTCCCCTGAGCCGAAGGGACTCGGAGACCATGACCTTCAGCTACAAGATGCCGCTCCCAAAGCCGTCGGCGAAGATCGCGGCGTGGATGCCGGAATTCATGCCCAAGGCCATGCGCGAGTCCCGTCTTAACTTCCTGCCCACGACGGTCAACTACACGCTAAATGCCAAGAGACAGGACCAGGCCACCTGGAGGCGCTCGAATCAGGATACGACGGTTACGGAGAATTTCACCCTCAAGGAGACGTATACGACCAAGATCAACCCGCTCACGGCACTTCAGGGGAACTACAGCCTGCAGGTCAACCGCGATCTGCGCAAGAAGTACGATATGTCGAAGCTCGCCTTTGGCCGTGAGGTGAGCCGGAATCAGAAGGCGGACCTGAAACTCACCTTGCGCTTTCTGCGCTGGGTGGACCAGAACTACACCTACCAGGCAAACTACCGGGAGAACAGCGACCCCCGCCAGCGCCGCGCCACGCCCGTGTTCGACAGCGTCTCCGGGGCGCCGGTAAGAACTCTCGACGTGACCACGAAGTACGACATGTCGGCGAATCTGTCCCTCAAGCTGTCCCAGATCCTGAAGACTCTCGGAAAATCAGGGACAAGGAAGGGCCGCCGCGTTAAGAGCGCCGCGGGGGACTCTACCGGCAATCCCTTTATTCTTCGCCGTCTGCTGTACTACGCCGGGGGTAAAATCGAGCCGGTCAGGACGACATGGCGCCGGAACACGGACGCCCGGCGTTTCAACCTGACGGCTCGACCCTCGCTGTCCTACCAGCTGGGAATCCAGGACAGCCTCGAAGTGTCGAAGGCGGCATCGGGCCTGACCCAGCAGGACCAGAACAGCCGGCGCATCAATCTGGAGTTCGCCACTGGCCTTCGCCTGCCTCTGGGGGTCAGTGTCAAGCCCAGCCTCAAGGAGGATGTCACCAGCAGGAGCGGCAGCACTCAGGACCGCCTGCGACTCAAGAAGGAGGAGGCCTTTCCGCGGATCACGATAAACTGGGGACGGGCGGACCGGCTTCCCCTCCTGAAGCGGCTTTTCAACAGCGCCCAGGTAAACTTCTCATTCGACAGGACCAAGGTCAGCGAGGGGGAGGGGAGCCTGAACCCCCGCGACTTGCTGAGCAAGGGGGTGTCGCGCCAGACCACGGTCTCTTGGAACAGCCAGTGGCGGCACGGCCCTTCGATGCGGATCTCCTACACGCGCAACGTCGGCGAGGACCTTGATTTCGAGCTGGCCAGCCCGTCTGATTCTCTCTCGGCCAACGACACTCCCCCGTTGCGAGGTACCAGTGAGGACGAGAAGAACAAGACCAGCGTCGAGATGAAGTACAATCTGAGGCCGCGCAACCTGCCGCTCTTCGGCGACCTGAGGAGCAATGTCGATCTGGTTTTCAGGGTTGAGGTGGAATCGGACACTCGATCCAGCGGAATCGGCGAGCAGGAGGCGACCCCGATCTCCGAGACGGGCAGGGTGAAGGTGGAGCTGAATGGGACCTACAAGTTCAGTGACAATTTCCGCGGACAGGGGGTTGTCCGGGTGGAGAACAACCGCAACGAGCTCACGGAGAAAACCCGAAAGCTGCGCGAGCTGCGGATTTCGGGAACCCTATTCTTTCGCTAGATTGACTTGCGCTTGGCGGTGATTGTATTCTGCGCCACCCGCTTAGGCGTTTGCCGCACTCGACTACAGAAGGTATCTTTCATGCTAAATCGCCAGGAGCGGGTCGCCCTGTTGCTGTTGTCGGGAGCGCTCCTCGTGGGTACGGCGGCTTCGGTGGTGGATTACTACGATCCGTCGAGGCTGGTGGAGTTCTCGGTTCTGCGAGCAGCGGTGCCGGTGCCCGCGGCGCTTCCTCCCGACGACGGGGTCGCCCGGCTTGCGGATGGGGAGCAGTTGTCGGGCGAGCTTGGCGAGAGGGTCGAGCCAACGGGTCATGCGAATCAGATGGCCGCGGTGGCCATTAATTCAGCGACCGTCAGGGAGCTGGAGAGGCTACCCGCCATCGGGCCGAAGACGGCGGCGCGGATCGTCCAGTACCGCGATGCCCACGGGCCGTTTGTCTCGGTTGAGGCTCTTCAGAACGTAATCGGAATCGGCCCTCGCACCCTCGACAAGCTGCGGCCGGTGGCGGTACTGGAACTGGATCGGCGACGAGATAGCCCTCCCAAAAAGGATGAGTGAGCGGCTTTGTTCGGATCGAGGAAAAAGCGAGCCACCGGAATCCACATCGGCGATGATGCCCTCAACGTGGTCGAGATGTCCAGCAGTTCACGCGAGGGCGCCAAAATCGAGGGCTTGGTGAGCCTCGATCTGGACAGGTGGCCCCTGTCGGTGCGGCTCTCACGAGACGACGTTTCGCACCAGCTTCTCGAGGCTCTTCGTCGATCCGTCGACGAATACGATCTGAATTTTCCCTCACCGTTGGTCGCGCTCGACCCCAGTCTGGTTTCGGTAAAGCGTCGGGCCCTGATTCCGGGAAGCGACGAAGAGAACCGCGAGTATCTGAAATGGGAAGCCACGCAGTTTCTGTCCGACGATCTCGATCACTACCTGCTGGATTTCCTGCTGACGACGCAATTCGGTTTCGTCGTGGCGGTGCGGCGCGTGGCGGTGGAAAAACTGAGGTCCCTGTGCAAAGACGCGGGGGTCGCCAAGCCGCGCTTTGATGCGGTGCCATTCGCGTTGTGCAATGCTCTGGAGTTCAGCGGCGGCAGTCTCGAGGGTGTCGATCTGGTCATAGACATCGGCGACACAGAGGCGCGTCTGGTCCTCCTGAATAAGGGGGAGCTCCAGGCGCTGGAATCGTGCAACTGGTGGGACGGTGGGCTCGCCATGTACATGGATGCCTTCTCCTACTCCCCTGGCTCGAAACAGGATACAGGCGGGAAGGACTTCGGGAAGGACCGGGTGGCGAACCACGCCAGTGACGACAGATCCCAAGCCCAGCTCCTGTCTGCGGCGCTCGCCGGGTTCGTCGACAGATGGGCAGACGGCAAGACTCCGGATCGAGTGTGGATCGCGGGGCGGGACGCCGACTCGCCACAATGGGGAGCGGCGGTCGCGTCGACGCTGTCCATCCCCGGCGAATTCCTGAATCCATTCGCGGTGGTCGAAGGCTCCGAGGAGATAGTGACTAACGTGAACGCTCCGGCCTTTGCCGTAGCCGCCGGGCTTGCGTTTCGGGGTCTTGCGGGTGACTGAGTCGGAGCATTCGGTAGACGAGGTCTTTCAGGTTAGAGATCGGTCAAGAGGACTTTTGCGACTGTTATGATTCGCCTAGAGCTCGGTTCCCGTCGCAGTGACCTGTGGCGCCGAATTCTGATGGCTGTGAACCTCGTCGTGGTTGCGGTCGCCGCCGTCGGCGCGGCGATATGGCTCGATGAACGCTACGCGCTGTTGGAATCGTGGAGCCACCCCACTGTCGCCCATAGGGAGGTCTTGCGGGACGACGCTGCTCCGAGCACCAGCAGTGAACAGGGGGTGTCAGAACCTGGACGGCTACGGCATATTCGCTCACGACGGGGAGAGGGGCAATCGAAGCAGGAACGCGACCAGGGCACCTCTCAAATTCCACTGCAGAGCGACCTGTGCCAGCGTGCTGTGGAGCAGTACGGACGTCTGCCTGCCTCGCTCACCTCCTTAACCTCCCTCAACAGCGAATCGACGGGAGAATTTTCTTTCGAAGGCCTGAGACCTGCCCGCGAGTTGTCGGACCTGATTGACTTTCTCCACCAGCTGCAGAGCATTCCCGCGAGGCCCACCCTCTCCTACTGGCAGGAGGGGAGCTCCCCCGGGAAACGCTCATACGCGTACGCCTTCCATGGCGTGCTGGAGGATTCGGCTGCCGGCAAACCGCTGAAATCGCTGGGCTCATCGGAGGTGCAATCCCTGCTCGACGGCGTCGCCAGAAGGGCAAGGCGGAGCGGGTTAGGCCAGGTGGCGGTGACGGATTCCGTAAGTCTGCGGCTGACGTCGACGACCGTGCGACTGCTGCCAGACCTCCGGGCGACCGGGACATACAAGCAGATCAGCTCATTCGCGATCTCCCTGCGGGAGCTGGCCGATCAGCTGACGCTCGGCCAGCTGACGATAGTGCCCATTCGCGAGGGCGCCGCCCAAATGAAGCTCTCCGCGACTCTGGAGATGCTGGTGCGGACCTCCGCCGAAGCCTCGGCGGGCGACGCCACAGCGGGCGCAGCTCTGTAGAGGAGAAGGAAATGAAGAGAGCCCTGTACCCCGGCAGCTTCGATCCCCTGACGTTGGGACACATCAACATCATCGAGCGCGCGCTGGACATCTTCGACGCCATCACCGTCCTGGTGGCTCTGAACCCGCAGAAAAAACCTCTGTTCTCCGTCGAGCAAAACCTGGCGATGATCCGCGAGGCCACGCAGCAGTGGCCGCAGGTGGATGTGGACCACGCGTCCGGATTGGTGGTCCAGTACGGCCGCGAACACGGGATCAGCCACGCGGTGAGGGGCCTGCGGGCGGTGACCGATTTCGAGGTTGAATTTTCCATGGCGCTGACGAACCGAGAGCTGTCGATGCAATTCGACACTGTCTTTCTCATGACCAGTCTGGACTACATGTACCTCCATTCCTCCGTGGTCCGCCAGGTGGCGGAGATGGGTGGCGACGTAACCAAGTTCGTGCCCGGCGGTGTGGAGAGGCGTCTCAGACAGCACTACGGTCATAGCTGAGGGTCCGGGGCGTGCATGTTCATAGATGAGGTCAAGATAACCGCAAAGGCGGGCAACGGAGGTGATGGCTGCATGAGCTTTCGTCGGGAGAAATACGTGCCGCGCGGGGGGCCCGACGGCGGCGACGGCGGCGACGGCGGCAGCGTGATGCTCAAAACCGACGGTGGCCTCTCCACGCTCGTCGATCTGCGCTATACTCCCCACATCGAGGGGGGTAGAGGGACGCACGGCAAGGGCAAGACGCTGACCGGCGCACGCGGCAAGGACGCCGTCGTTCGCGTGCCTCCAGGGACGCTGGTGCGAGGCGAAGACCGGGAGATCCTCATCGACATGGTGGCGGACGGCGAGGAGTACGAGTTGGTAAAGGGCGGTCGCGGCGGTCGCGGCAATGCCCGCTTCAAGGGGCCGACAGTCAGAGCGCCAAGACGGGCGGACCCGGGTCGGTCGGGGCAGCAGATGACCGTCTACCTGGAGTTGAAGCTGCTGGCCGACGTTGGCCTTGTCGGCTTCCCGAACGCGGGTAAGTCGACGCTGCTGTCGCGGCTGTCAGCCGCCCGTCCCAAGATTGCCGACTACCCCTTTACCACCCTGCAACCCTTCCTCGGTATCGTTCGCTGGAGCGACTACGAGAGTTTCGTCATGGCGGATCTACCCGGGTTGATTGAGGGGGCCCACGCAGGTAAGGGACTGGGGTCGCGTTTCCTGCGACACATCGAGCGGACCCGAACCCTCCTCTTCACGCTGGATTGCACCAGCGAACAGACGCAGGAGGAGCTCGCCTCGCTACGCGCTGAGCTGGGCCAGTTCAGCCCGGCGCTGCTGGACAAGCCGTGCGCAGTGGCGTTCTCGAAAAGCGACCTGCTCGGCTCCGAGCCGGACTTCGACGACCCCCTCGAGGATCAGGAAATACCGCGGTTCCTGATCTCCTCGGTGAGCGGGCAGGGGCTGCCAGAACTCGTCGGTTTCCTCGGACAGCGGGTAAACGAGGCCCGCAAACAGTCTGCGCCCGATGAGATCTGAAAATACCACTACTGCCACCACCAATTCCGCTACCCCGGTGACCTTAGCCGACGGCCTGGCCGTCGCGGATGCTGGTTTCGAGCTGCCATCCCTCGGTGACGGCGACAAGGTAGATCTCCTGGCGCTGACCCGTCTGCCGGGCATCGGACCCAAGCGATGTCTGACGCTGTTACAGACCTTCGGATCCGCCCGAGATACGCTGGCGGCACCCGTCGCGGAGTGGGCGCAGGTGGTGGGACGCCGCGTGGCGCAGGAGGCCCGACGGAAACCACTCGACCGGCGTTGGGCGGAGGCGCAACGGGCGCACGTCGAGCGTCTCGGGGGGTGCATGGTCACGATATCCGACGCCGACTACCCCGCTCTGCTAGGTGAGATCTCGGTGCCCCCGCCGGTTCTGTTCAGCCTGGGAGCCCCCGTGTGGACCGGGCCCTGCGTTGCCGTCGTCGGATCTCGACGGGCCACCCAGTACGGCCGGCGCATGGCTCGCGACCTCTCCCGCGAGCTGACGCGCTCAGGGATCTGTGTCGTCAGCGGGATGGCACGCGGCATCGACTCAGCGGCACACGAGGGGGCGATAGAAGGGGGCGGCAACACCACCGCCGTACCCGGTTGCGGTGCCGATGTCGTTTTTCCACAGGAGAACCGTGGGCTTTACCGCAAGATCCTGGAGCGCGGGGCGGTGCTTTCGGAGTTCCCCATGGGGGAGCGACCGAGCAGCGGATCCTTTCCGCGGCGCAATCGCATCATCAGCGGTCTGAGCCTGGGCGTTGTGGTGGTAGAGACGCCGGAGCGCAGTGGTGCCCTGATCACCGCGCGCTACGCGACCGAGCAAAACCGGCAGGTCTACGCCGTCCCCGGGGAAGCTCTCTCCGGACGAAACACCGGCTGTCACCGGCTTATTCGCGACGGGGCTCGTCTTGTGGAGACCGTGGACG
>PBRM01000242.1 GCA_002725915.1 Gemmatimonadota bacterium | reverse complement strand
GTGCGGACGGCTTTGGCCGCTCAGGGCGTCGAACTGCCCGAGCGAGTTCCGCGCGGCAACCGCGAGGGCGGTCGTCGGGGCGGCGGTCGTCGGAGCGGTCGTTGAACAGCACCGGTTGACGAGCCGGGGCGGCCCCTGCAGGTGGGGTCGCCCCGGTGCTCAGTTTTCAGCAGAGGAGAGGCGTTGTGAAGTCGATGTATTTTTTGCTTTTGAGGGTACCCCAGACCCTGTTGATTCCCATGTTTATGGCGGCGACGGCCCTGGCCGACGACCCGGCCTCACCCGCTTCGGATTCACCGGCCGTATCGGTCATCGGCTATGTGGACGCGGACCTGAACGGCCTCAATGACCACTTTCGGGACGCCAATGGGGACGGCGTGAACGATGTCAACCACAAGCCCTATCAGCACCACTTCCGCTTTGTCGATCTCAATAGGGACGGGACCAACGACCTCTTTGTCGATCAGGACGGGGACGGGGTCAACGACTTGGACGCCCGCTACAAGGACGCCGACGGCGACGGCATCTGCGATAATATCACCGACTTCGACGGCGACGGCATCAACGATATTACCGGCGAAAAGTACAGCCGCAAATCGCTCAGGGGATATCGATACGGGCGGGTGGACGAAGAGCGCAAGACCGTGCACCGGCGCTTTGTCGACAACGACAGGGACGGCATGAACGACCTGATCCGCCGCTTCCATCCCCCTCCTGGTAATGGGCCCAGGAGGGATCATTTCATCGACGAGGATGGCGACGGCATCGCCGACGGGCGACGGTTACACCCGCCGATGGCAGGGCCCCGTCTCATTGAGCGACTGAAGGGTCGGCCGAAGCGACGGCCCGGTCCCCGCCGTCCCCCTCCCAGAGACCGGAAGGAAGGTCGGCGATGAACGTGTGTTGGAGTGTGCTTGTGCTCACCCTCGTTACCACCGCGGGTGCCTGGGCTCAGTTCGTGCCCAGCATCAACCTGTACACCAGTTATACGGACAATCTATTCCAGACGCACGACGGGCAGTCCGATTGGATCACCCAGGCCTATATCGATCTCGACTATGCTCCCTCCGGCCCCCTGAGATTTTACTACGCCGGCAACGCCAGTGTGTTCAGCCAGTTCGAGGACCTGTTCAGCCACACGCACCAGGCGGGATTGAGCTACTACAAGCCCAAGGGAGAAAACGACCTGCTTTACGGCCGGGCCAGGTTGTCGGCGCGGCTGGACCGGGCCATCTACTCCTACCGGGACTTCGTCCAGGGCGAGGTGTATGGTCTAGGCAAGTTCTACCTGCGACCGACGCTGCTGGGGCGGGGCGGTTTTGCCCTGCGCTATTGGGAATATGTCAACGAGCGGGATTACAGCTACATCGAACAGGAGGTCTTCGGCAAGATCAGCCAATTCCTGCCCAGTCGTACGACCCTGCAGGCGGACAGTGCACTGGGCGTCAAGGCCTATGTGCGCGCCACGCCTCAGGATCGGCGAACATTGCTGGAGACCCGCTCGGGCAATGGCCGCAGCCTGATCCAGCTGGTGTCTCGTTTCAAGGTAGCCCAGTCACTGACCCAGGGTACGGGATTGCAGCTCGAATACCAGCACCGGGCCAACCTGGCCGGGCAGATCCGTTTTGCCGATCCAAACCTGTACGATCCGGACGCCGATCTGTTCGACGACCGCTACAGCTACGCCGGTCACCACTATCGGACGGCCTTGAAGCACCTGGGCGTGTGGGAGGTCGAATTGGAAGCCAGCGCCCAGTGGGAGCAGCGACGCTATCAGGGTCGCCCGGCGCTGGATCTGGACGGTATTTTTATTGGCGACGGGGTGACCCGCAAAGACCGTCGCACCAAACTGGCAATGGGCCTTGAGCGCAGCTTTGGGTGGGAGCGGGAGGTCGTGGTGCAGCTGGATTGGCTCTACCGCGAGGTCGATTCCAACGATCCGTATTACAGCGGCGTCAGCCAGACGCTCTCGACCGGGGTGCAGTTCGGATTCTGAAACACGCCGCCCGCTACCCGAAGGTTCCGGCACCGCTCCCCCTCGACAACGCGGGGTCTGCTTCCTACTTGAACCCGTACTTGCGCAGCTTGTAGCGCAGATTGCGCTCGGTGAGGCCCAGCAACTCGGCGGCCTGGCTTTGTATGCCCTCGGTCTGCTCGAGGGCGCGTTCAATGGCGGCTTTCTCCAGGGCCTCTACCTGGTCTGACAGGCCGGCGCCCTCGGCTTGGGTCGCGGGAACTTGAGCGCCCGCCTGCACTTCGACGGCCAGATCGGCGCGGGTGATCACTGAGTTGCGCGTCATGACAACGGCGCGCTCTATCATATTCTGCAGCTCCCGCACGTTGCCGGGGTAGTTATAGCGCATGAGCAGATCCATCGCCTCCCTGGACACCTCGCTGATATCCTTGCCGTTTTCGTCGTTGTAGCGCCGCAGGAAGTAATCGATTAGGACGGGGATATCCTGGCGGCGCTCCCGCAGAGGGGGCAGGTGGACCTCGACGACGTTCAGGCGGTAGAAGAGATCGGCGCGAAAGCGGCCCCGTGCGACCATCTCCTCCAGATTCTGGTTGGTCGCCGAGAGTAGCCGCACGTCCACTTTCCGCGGAGTGTCTCCGCCCACCCGCTCGATGACCCGCTCCTGCAGGACCCTCAACAATTTCACCTGCAGCTCCACCGGGATTTCGGCGACCTCGTCAATGAAGAGGGTGCCGCCGTCGGCCTGCTCAAACCGACCCAGACGCTGGCGGTCGGCGCCGGTGAAGGATCCCTTCTCGTGGCCGAAAAGCTCGCTCTCTATCAGATTCTGGCTGAGGGCGGCGCAATTGAACGCCACAAAGGCCTTGCCCTGGCGCGGGCTGGCTGTGTGGATGGCCTGGGCAACCAATTCCTTGCCGGTGCCGCTCTCGCCGTGGATGAGCACTGTTGTCCGGCTCGAAGCGGCGCGGGCGACTACGTTGAGGGCCTGTTCCATCGCCGGGTCTACGGAAATGATGCCTGTCAGGCCGTGCCCCTCTTCCAGTTTTGTTTTGAGCAGCCGGTTCTCTGAAACCAGGTGGTGATGCTCCAGGGCAGCCTGCACCACCTGGTCCAGTTCATCCAGTTCAATAGGTTTTTCCAGGTAGTGGCACGCCCCCTCCCGCATGGCTTCCACGGCTCCGTCGATGGTTCCGTAGGCGGTCAGCAGCACAACTTCCACCTCGGGGTTGAGGCGGCGAGCCTGCTGCAGCACGCTCAGCCCGTCCATGCCGTGCATGCGAAAATCGGTCAGGATCAGGTCGACCTGGTTGTGAGCGAAGAGTTCCAAGCCGGAGGTCCCGTCCTCGCCGACGAGGACCTTGTAGCCCTGCTTGAGCAAGTGGCCGGCCAGGGCTTCGCGCTGCGCCTGTTCGTCGTCGATCACCAGAATGGTCTCCTGGGACATGTCAATCTCCTTGGTTCAATTCGCTCAAGTCCTTCTAGACGAACGTCTCACAAACACTCTATCCTGTACGTGGATCCTTGATCATACCACAATGTCTCGTACACGAATGAGAGCGCGTCCCCTTTACGAGATCGTCAATCTCCTCGCGGCAGCTGGAGGGTGATACGGGTTCCGTGACCGGGTTGACTTTGGACGTCGAGGCGTCCTCCGTGTTCGGTGATGATGCGGTGCACCAGACCCAGCCCCAGGCCCGTGCCTTCGGGCTTGGTGGTAAAGTAGAGGTCGAAAATGCGCTCGATATTTTCTGGAGGTATTCCAGTACCCGTGTCGGCCACCTCGATTTGGACGTCACCCGATTCGGTGAGCCGCGCTTCGATCTCGACCCGTCCGTCCGTGGTCGCTTCGACGGCGTTGGTGAGTAAGTTGAGCAGGGCCTGCTGTAGCTGGTCCGGGTCCGCTGGAACAACCACCCCCTCTGCCTCGAATCGGGAGCGGACCAGTTGCAGTCCTTTGGCGGCGACCTGAGGCGCTATAACCTGAGCCGCCTTTTCGAGCAAAGATTTCAATTCGACCTGTCGAATCTGCAGCTGCGGGGGGCGAGCCAAGTCCAGAAACTCGACGATGATGCCGTTGACCCGCCGCACCTCGTCGCGCACGACGCGCGTCAATTGGCCGTATTCCTCCTGGCCGGTAGTGGGGGCAAATTCACGCTCCAGCCGCTGGACAATGACGCTGATGGCATTCAGTGGATTGCGCACTTCGTGGGCCACGCCCGAAGCCAAAGCCCCCATGGCGGTGAGGCGGTCGCGGCGGCGCAGATCGGCTTCGAGGGCCGCCTTTTCGGTGAAGTCCTGAATCACCACCACCACCACCACCTCGCCATCCTCTTCCTCGATGCGGGAGGTGGACAAGGCCAGAGTGACTTCTCGGCCAGCGGGCAGTTGAAAGCTGCAAGCGTGGTTCTGGAGTTCGGTGCCCTCGGCCAGGCTCTGGCCCAAGGCTTCTAGGTCATTGCCGAATACGATGCGCCATGGCTGATCGAGGGCGGCCTGCGCACGCTGATCGAAAAGGCGCTCCGCCGCCTGGTTGAAGACGGTAATGCGGCCGCTCGGGTCAAGGGCTACGACCGCGTCGGCCATGCGTTCGAGGATGCGGCTGCTGTAGGACTGGACGCGGTCGTAGGCATCGTCCAGCAGGGCGTAATTCTGGCGCACGGTGACAATGCCGGCGCCCACCGCACCCAGTACGCCCAAGAGGCCCACGAGCAGGACCAACTGCACTTTGGATCGATTCTCCTGGGTCCGCAGGTTTTCCAGGGAAAAACCTAGGCGCAGCAACTGAGCGTGATCTGGGGTGGCGGCAAAGGGCAGAACCGTCTCGAATATTTCCTGCTCGCCAAACCTGGTCAAGCGCGAGACAGCCGAGTCCGCTTGCACTGCCTGCTCCAGGAAAGGGTCGCCCTCGATGGGGCCGATGGATTGCACCCCGCGCGAGGCGGAGAGGAGGCCCAGTTCGTCCTGCACCAGGGTGTAGACTATGCCTTCGTTGTCGCCGATTGCGCCGATTTCCTGGATCAGCCGTCCCGTGCCCGAGGCCCGCCGCAGCTCCAGCAGCCAGTCGGCATCGGCCTGGACGACGACGGCTCCGCCTCCCGGGCGCTGGACGGCGACCGCGTACAATTCGTCTTCCGGCAGCCAGAAGACGTCTTCTTGTCTGGTCTCGTCAAGAATGGGGCGCAGGTCGTCCTCCCGAAGGACGGTGCCCTCGCCGTACGGGTCGCTGGTAGCCAGCAGATGGCCCCGTTGGTCGACCAGGTCGATGGTGAAGGGATTTGTCCCGGCAAGCTGCGCCAGGGTGCTGTCGTCGAGGCTCTCCCTCTGCTCCAGGGCCTGGACCAGCCGCGCGTTGTCGCGCAGGCGCTGGCCGACCAGAAGCTGAATTTCGCTGTCGGCTCGCAGGGCGTTTTCCCCTGCCCGGGCAGCGGCCTGAGCCAGGAAAATGGACCCTTCCCTCAGGCTGTCGAGCATGGTCCGGCGGGTCTCGCCTAATTCATACCAGGCGAAAATGCCCAGCACCAGGGCAAGGACGCCGGCCAGGGCGGCCAAATACCCGGGCCGTAGCGTGGAAGGGTCGTCCGCCCGCTTGTGGCCGGGCCGCTTCTTCATGGACTTGCCTCATGGAAGTTGGACACGGATAAATCGGTTTGTCGCGTCGTATTGAGTTAACGCATTTGACGTCTTGCTGCAAAGAATCGCATTGGACAGATCGCCGGACCGTCTTTTTCACAGCGTCAGCGCGAGCTCGGGATTGGGTGACCAGCCCCGTGCCCCGAGCTACCAGGGTAACTTTCGCGAACGTTGAGCGCGGGCATAATCGCCGACGCTCTTTTGGCTCTCAGGGCTGTCGACGAGCGCCTCAGCGAGTACGTCAGCGACTTCAACAAGCCTTGGATCGTTTTTCCCAGTGAGTCGTGATCTTCACAATTCTGACCAAGAACGATTGGAGAACTGGCCTCCCGAAGTCGTCTGGCACCCCTCGATACTCGCCGTTTCTTATCCGACCCCCCTCGCTTCAAAGAAGCGAAACGTCCACTGGATCAACTAACTGCAGGCCGAAGAGACTGTCATCGAGATACCGATTCCGGTGGGTCCCCTGGAAGCCGCGTGTCCGGTGCCGGGCGGCTTTCAGATAGATCGGGTGAAGTGGCACTATCCACAGAGATGAAGGAGGCGGTGACAGTGGAACACGAGGCGAGTGAATCCAGCGTCTCCTTCACCATCCCGCGCCTGATCGTCTACGGCATGAGTATCACGAGCGCACCGACTGACCGAGCGGAGTCGGTCGCCCATGCGCGCCTACTGGGCTGTCCAGCCGCCGTCTATCGTCAGGTTCTGTCCCGTCATGTAGCTGGACCCCTCGCTGGCCAGAAATACGATCGCGCCCTTGAGTTCCTCCGGGTTCCCCATCCTCCGCATCGGGCATTTTCCTTCCAGGCGGGTGACTAACGCCGCCGGCGCCCCGGCCGGATTGGGAAAGGCTCCCGGACTTAGACAATTCACGCGCACCTGGTCTTTCGCCCAGTAGACGGCAAGGTGCCGGGTCATGTGGATCGTCCCACCCTTCAGGGCATGGTAGGCGACAGAACTGGCGCTGCAGATGCCTTCGTAGGCATCCGGATAGGAGCCGACCTGACCGTACATCGAACCCAGGTTGACAATGCTCGCCGGCGCGCCGCGCTCCACGGCATGGTCGTGCTGCAATCGAGCCAGTTCGAAGTAGCCGGCGTTGTTCGCTTGATGGCGGGCAAACTCCTCAAAGGCGATCTCCGTCAGATCCTTGCCTTCGGCATCCAGGCCGTTGTTGACGAGCACATCGACCTGGCCGGCTGCCGCCACCGCGGCCGAAAAGCCGCTTCGCGTGCTGTCTCCGTCCATCTGGTCCAGTTCGACCCCGTGGTGTGTCGCCCCCCCGGGGGAGGGCAATTTCGCCGCGGCCTCCTGAGCTCGCGCCGCTTCGCGGCTGCTGATCACGACGCTGGCACCGGCTTCGGCCAAGGCGTTGCAGAACGCCGTCCCCAGAAAGCCCGTTCCCCCGGTGACCAGGGCAACTTTTCCACTCAAATTCGATAGTTCCTGAACTGTGCGTCCTGTCATGATTCACTCCTCCGGTATAGGGTTAGTTTATGTTCATTCCGGTGTTTCCTCTGTCAG
>PBRM01000241.1 GCA_002725915.1 Gemmatimonadota bacterium | reverse complement strand
CGCCCGCCGGTTACGTGTGGCACATCAGCCTGTCGATGCAGGGACTCACGTCGACGAGCGTGGAGGAGATGGACGGCCTCATCGACACGCTCGAGGCGACGGACGGCGGTACGGGGTACATGCACGAGGGCTTTCACCCGGACGATCCGACGACGTTCACACGCGAGTGGTTCGCGTGGTCGAACTCGCTGTTCGCCGAGTTCGTTCTGCACTGGCTGCGCTGCCGTGGCGATGCACTCATCTCCCCGGCTTGACGTCCTGTCGTTCCTCCCACTTGTAGGCGCGTCTCGAATTTTCGCAGAAGACCTTGTCCCAGGCGGAATTCGGCTTCGTCGCGACGTAGTCTCTGGCGAGTTGAAGGACGTCCGCATACGTGCGCTCGCTGCGGTCGGAGACCGGCCAATCACTGCCGAAGATCATTCGGTCTTCGCCGAACCCGTCCCACAGGATGTCGAGATATCGAGCATAGTGTTCGACGTCGATGGGGGCGGGACGGATCGAGCAACGGAGATCCATCATGCCGGACAGCTTGCAGAAGACGTTCGGATGTTTGGCGGCTCTCTGGACGAGCGCCACAGCGTCCGGATCGGGCTCGTCACCGTCCATCTCAATTCCGGCGCAGTGGTTGATGATGATCCGCAGGTCTGGGATCTCATCGGCGATCTTCAAGGTGAGGTCCGATAGAGACACATCGAGCGACAGGTCCAGATCGGCGAGCCTTCGAACGCCGTCCAAATCGTCGGGCTGCCAGAGACGCGCACGGATTCCCCGGTAGACGGGATGTCTGCTGAAGCGTTCGAGAAGCGCCTCGAAGCGATCGTCGTGAACGTCGAGGTTGCCGACGAGGCCGAGCAGGAAGGGTTCGTCATCGGCAAGATCGAGGACCCACTGGTTGTCTTCGACCCACTCACTGCATTCTACGACGATGACGCCGTGAACGCCGGCGGAAACGGCCTGCTCCTTGCAGCGATCAGGGCGCGTTGTGACATAGATGGGATCATCCGGATCAGGCCAGGGAGCGCCCTCTGGTCTGAAGGGGTCGTATAGATGGACGTGAGTATCGATGATCATTTTTCTCATCCCGGTGAACAGTGCGTTCAATTAATTTAATTTGCTCTTCTGGGGCATCAGTGGGTGAGAGGCGGCCGTTGAGCCGACGGCCATAGAGGAGGCCGAGGATAGCAAACGAGCATCATTCCCGGTATGTTGGGATAGTCGACCAGGACGGTCCCGACCTGCCTTGGAGGGAATGATACGCGATCACGGTACTAAATCGGTGCCCTGAGTTCAAGCGGCTTTGCGTTAGAGAGTCGCCTTGGCGAGGACGGAAGGATCAAAAAGCCTTCAGGTTTCGCACTTTCCCCACACTCCAAATGGCCCCATTCCGTCAGCCTGGTGATCTTTCCTGACCAACAACCTGCGGCCGTGTCCGGGGGGGATGGACGCCGCCTCCGTCTGTGCCTCTATTCATAAGTTGTCATCTGTGGCCTCCCTTTGCTACTATGTCAAGGGCACTGAAGTCGTATATGATCAGGAGACCGACTCCCTGACTGTCTTCAGAGATTCAGCGGTTAGGGAGAGCGATGAAGACAAGCCAGGCGTACTGGCGTAGCATTGGACTGTGACGCAGAGGGGTACCTGGTATCGTGGAGGTGGTCGATGCATGACGCCGCGCCAGCAGGATCGAATACGAGATGCGCTCGGTCCGTAGAAGTGCCAGCATGCAGTTCGGCCGTACCTTTCAAGGCCTGTTTCGGATGGCTCCAATTTCAGGCGGAACGCCGGCCAGCGCGTAGTTGGCGGTGACATCAAGTATAAATCTCAGGGTACCGATACCATGACTGAATTGCATACCTTCGACTTACACCAGCGACGGATCGGGCGCGGTTTCCCGGGGGGGATAACGCTCCTGGCGGTGGCCATCTTGTGCCTGCATCTGGTCGCCTATGCCGAGGACTGGCCTGGCTGGCGCGGCCCCAATCAGAATGGGGTGTCCGCTGAGCGAGGGCTGGTCACCTCCTGGACGCCGGATGGCGCCGGGCAGATCTGGCACGCCGAGGTCACGGTCCGTTCGACGCCGGTGATCGTCAACGGCCGGGTTTACGTCATCGGTCGTACGGGGGAGGGGATCACCGAGCAGGAGGTGGTGGCCTGCCTGGACGCCGGTACGGGCGAATTGCTGTGGGAGGACAGGTTCAACGTCTATCATACGACGATTCCCTTCAACCGCGTTGGCTGGGCGAGTCTGGCGGCGGATCCGGAGACGGGCAACATCTACGCCCACGGGGTGCAGGGGGTGTTTACCTGCTACACCGGGGACGGCGACATTGTCTGGCGGCACTCGCTGACGGAGGAGTTCCGGCGTATTTCCGGGTACGGCGGGCGCACGCACACTCCCTTCCTGGATGGGGATCTCGTCATTATCAGCTATCTGAACGGCAGCTGGGGGAGCCAGGCGATTCCCCGACACCGGTACTTTGCCTTCGACAAGCGCTCAGGCGAGGTGGTGTGGACATCGACACCGGGGGGAAAGCCGCTCGACACGACGTATTCGGTGCCGGTGGTGGCGGAGATCGGTGGTCAGCGGCTGCTGATCGCCGGCAATGCCGACGGCGGGGTCTACGCCATGAAGGTGAATACGGGGGAGAAGGTCTGGGGATTCAAGCTGAGCAAGCGGGGGATCAACGGTTCCGTCGTGGTCGAGGGAGATCGGGTATACGCCGCCCACGGCGAGGAGAATCTGGACAACACCGCCATGGGCCGGCTCGTCTGCATCGATGGCACGGGAATGGGTGACGTGACCGAGACCCACGAGGTGTGGCGCTACGACGAGCAGCTGTTCGCCTATACATCGCCGGTCGTGCACGAGGGTCGCATCTACATGGTCGACAACTCGGCCAAGCTCCACGGTCTGGACGCGGCCACCGGCGCGGTACACTGGGTCCAGTCCATGGGCACGGTGGGCAAGGGCTCGCCGGTGTGGGCGGACGGCATGATTTACGTCACCAGCGTCAATGGGGGCTTTGTCATTTTGAAGCCGGGCGAGACCTCGTGCGAGGTACTGGACAAGGACAAGATCACCATGTCCGACGGCGGTCACGCCGAGATTTACGGCTCACCGGCGATAGCGTATGGGCGGGTGTACCTGGCAGCGGAAAGTGGCGTCTACTGTCTGGGCGATCCGGAGGCGGCTTTCGAGATTGGGCAGGGCGCAGGTGCTGTGGAGAGGGGGGTGACAGCCGACGCGGGCGGTGCGGCGCACATTCAGGTGGTGCCGGCAGAGGTGCTGCTGGCGCCGGGGGAGAAGCAGGCGTTGGAGGTCCGCGTTTTCGACGACCGCGGCCGCCCGTTGGGAGTGGTAGGCGACGGCGGCGCCCACGGCATCAAGGCCGCCGATTTGGCGTGGTCGATCGAGGCGCTGGATGGCTCCATCGAGGCGGCCACCGGCGAGTTCCTGGTCGGGGAGAGTGCGGCAGACCAGGTCGGCACGTTGACAGCCGTCGTCGACGGCTCGGGCGACGAGCTGCGCAGCACGGTGCGGGTGCGGGTACTGGGCAGAAGTTCGTGGGCGGAGGACTTCGAGGGGATGAGCACCGACAAAGGGAAAGACCGCGCACACGCTCACTGGATCGGTGCTGGCGGCAAGTTCTTCGTGCGCGATCAGGAGGGGAGCAGGGTGCTCATGAAGACGGAGGCGCCGCGAGGTCTGCAGCGCTCGGATGTCTATATCGGCCCGCCCGACCTGTCGGGGTATACGGTGCAGGCGGATCTCATGGGTGTGAAGCGCAAACGCAACCGGCCAGATATGGGGCTGATCGCGCAGCGTTACACCCTGGACATGCAGGGCAACCACCAGCGCCTGCAGATCCGCACCTGGGCCGCCGCTCTGCGCATGGCGAAGACGGTGGATTTCCCGTGGGAGATGGAAGTGTGGTACACGGCGAAGATGCGAGTCGACATCGAGGCGGGGAAGGCGATCGTGCGGGGTAAGGTGTGGAGGCGTGACGAAGCCGAGCCGGCGCAATGGACGATCACCGCCGAGGACCCGTTGCCCAATGGCGAGGGGAGTCCGGGGATCTACGGGTATTCGGCCGGTGACATCTACTACGACAATATCCGCGTTACAATGGACTGAGGGCAGAAACGAAATGACGGGAGCAGGGCGATCTCGTAAGGAGGGGCCGCCCGCTCGCCCGGGCACGAAATCCCGCGGTGAGATCCCGGATCCACATATGGCTATTGTAGAGATCGTTCAGAAGGAATTCTTACCAGTGGAGCGAACATGAGCATCGACCGGAACAGGTACCGCCTCGGACGAGTTGCGGCCGTCGGCGCGGCGTCCCTTCTCACCTTGAGTCTTCTCAGCCTGCCGACGAGCGCTGCCGAGACTGCAATGTGGGGCTTTACGCCGGGCCGCAACATGGCGAACGACGCCACCGGCCTGCCCCAGACGTGGAACGTGAAGACGGGGGAGAACATTCTCTGGAAGGCGGCGTTGGGCTCGCAGACCTACGCCGGGCCGCTGATTGTCAACGGCCAGATTTTCGTGGGCACCAACAACCAGGGACCGCGCAATCCCAAACTGACCGGGGACCGCGGTGTCATCATGGCGTTCTCACAGAAGGACGGCAGCTTCCAGTGGCAGTCGACGCATACCAAGCTGCCCGCGGGTCGAATTCACGACTGGCCGCAGCAGGGGATCTGCTCGACGCCGTTCGTGGAGGGCGACCGACTCTATTACATATCCAATCAATGCCAGGTGGTCTGCGTGGACACCAAGGGGTTCACAGACGGCGAGAACGACGGGCCGATCACGGACGAAGAGGACCACAGCGAGATCGACGGGGACGTGATATGGACGTTGGACATGCTCAACGACCTGGATGTATTCCCCCACAATCTGGCCACCTGCTCGCCGGTGGGCGCCGGTGACCTGCTCTTCGTGACCACCTCCAACGGCGTCGACGAGGGGCACGTGCACATTCCCTCGCCGTTTGCGCCCAGCTTTATCGCCGTCAACAAGAAGACGGGGGAGGTGGTGTGGGAGGACGCGTCGCCGGGCATGGGCATTCTGCACGGCCAGTGGTCAAATCCGGCGTATGGGGTCATGGGCGGCGTGCCGCAGGTGGTGTTCCCCGGCGGCGGCGGCTGGATCTACTCGCTGGAGCCGGAGACGGGGGAGCTGATTTGGAAGTTTGACTGCAATCCCAAGGATTCGGTGTGGGAGCTTGGCGGGCGCGGCACCCGCAACAACATCCTGTCGACCCCCGTCATTTACGGCGACCGGGTGTACGTGGGGGTGGGGCAGGACCCGGAGCACGGGGAGGCGGGGGGCCACCTGTACTCGATCGACGCCACCGGGAAGGGTGACGTGACCGCCACGCACGCGGTGTGGCATCTGGGCGGCAAGGAGTTCAACCGCACCATGTCGACGGCGGCGATCGACGACGGGCTGATGTATATCACCGATCTGAGCGGCTTCCTTTACTGTCTGGATCTGGAGACCGGAAAGAAGGTCTGGACCTACGACGCTTTCGCCGCCGTCTGGGGATCTTGCTACGTGGCTGACGGCAAGGTCTACTTCGGCGACGAGGACGGCGACGTGGCTATTCTGAAAGCGGGCAGAAAGATGGAGCTGCTCGCTGAAATTAACATGGGGAGTGCCATTTACACGACGCCGATCGGGGTTGACGGGGTGCTTTACATCGCAAGCCGGAACACGCTGTTCGCCATCGCCGAGGGGAAGTGATGGGTCAGGCCCAGGCAGCAACCGAGTTACAGTCGCTGGAAGCGAGAGTGGCCGCGGCGAGGCAGCGGCTGGACGAGCATGTGCGCGAGATGGTGCACTGGCACTTCAGTCCGGAAACGGGGTGTCCCTTCTGGCTGGAGCGTGCGGCGGGGCTGGGCTTCGACCCGCGCGTGGAGATTGCGGGATACGGCGACCTGCGAAAGCTCGGGTATTTTCAGGACGGGTGGCTGCGCGGGGGGCCGGTGCGTCGCTGGTTGCCGAAGGCGTACGAGAACGAGCCGGTGTACGTCTTCGAGACCGGCGGTTCGACGGGGGTGCCGAAGTGCCGGATCAACGTCCGCGACTTCGAGATCGACTACGAGCAGTTCAGTCTGTCGTTGTCCGAAAAGGGCTTCCCAAAGGGGAGTGACTGGCTGATGCTGGGTCCGACCGGGCCGCGGCGTCTGCGGCTGGCGGTCGAACATCTGGCGCAGACGCGGGGGGGAATCTGTTTCTTCGTGGATCTGGATCCGCGCTGGGTGAATGTGCTGTTGAGGCAGGGCAAGCATCAGGAAATGGAGGCGTACAAGAGCCACGTCATCGATCAGGCGCTGAAAATATTGCGGGTGCACGAGGGGATCCGCTGTCTGTTCACGACACCGAAGCTGCTGGAGGCGCTGTGCGAGAAGATCTCGCTGACCAAGATCGGGATCAGTGGCATCTTCTGCGGCGGCACCGAGATGGATGCGCAGTTTCACCGGTTCGCGCGGGAGGAGCTGGTACCGGGGGTGGATTTCGTGCCGACGTACGGGAACACGCTGATGGGGCTGGCGCTGAACAAGCCGTTTGACCGCGACGACGACTACGCGATTACCTACTATCCGGCGCATCCACGGGCGCTGATCGAGCTGGTGGATCCGGAGGATACGGAGCGGACGGTGGGCTACGGGGAGACCGGACAGGTGATGCTGACAACGCTGACGAAGGAGCTGTTCATGCCGCGGTTTCTGGAACGGGATGAGGCGGAGAGGGCGGAGCCGATTGAGGTGTATCCGTGGGACGGGGTGAGGGATTTGCGGTTGTTGAAGTCGCTGGAGGAAAGTGTTACGGTGGGGGTGTACTAGGGCGACGGGGACGGCTGGGCCGGAGGTGCTGATCTGATATGATTCACATTCCTATATTGCGTTGGGGAGAGGCGTACTACAGTCTGAAGCGGTCGGCGCTGAGGGACATCCGCACGGGGGAGCCGGTGGCGGAGATGAGTCTGGCCAATGGCGGACTTATCGGGAGGGACTTGGGGCAGGTGGCGGAGTGCCAGCGGCGGCTGGCGGCGGTGGGGTGTGAAGAGTTGGTGGAGATCTGCGGGCGGGCGGCGGAGGTGTTCGTGGAGGGTGAATTGCCGCTGGGAGAGGGGGTGCAGTCGCCGCAGGAGTATATCGCTCAGTTGTCAGCTACTACCGGTATGCCGCAGAGTCTGTGTCGGCGCAACAGCGAGAAGATTCGTCTGGCGCTCAGCGAGATGGGGGGTGTGCTCGACGGGCTGACGCGGGGAATAAGTTTGTCGGTGCTGGACGCGGGGTGGGGGACGCAGGAAGGGCGGACGCTGAGTTATCTGCGGCAGGCGGATGCGCTCGGGGCGGTGCTGCCGAACAACTCGCCGGGAGTGCATTCCCTGTGGCTGCCGGCGATCCCGTTGAAGGTGCCGCTGGCGCTGAAGCCAGGGAGCGAGGAGCCGTGGACGCCCTACCGAATCGCACAAGCGTTCATTTCCGCCGGTTGTCCACCTGAGGCGTTCGGGTTCTACCCGTGTGACTACGGCGCGGCGACGCAGATTCTGTTGCGGTGTGAGCGTTCGATGGTGTTTGGCGGGGAGGCGACGGTGGGGCCGTGGCGGGCGGATCCGCGGATCGAAATCCACGGGCCGGGGAGAAGCAAGATCCTGTTCGGCGCCGATTCGGTGGATGAGTGGGAGGAGCACCTGGAGGTCATGGCGGCGTCGGTGGCCGAGAACGGAGGGCGGTCGTGCATCAACGCTTCGGGGGTGTGGGTGCCGTCGCGGGGGAGAGAGATTGCGGAAGGACTGGCTCGGCGACTGGCGCAGATCGAGCCCCGCGCGCTCGACGACGCGAATGCGGAGCTGGCGGCGTTCTCCAAGCCGGAGCTCGCTCACCGGCTGTCAGAGCTGATCGACAGGCAGCTGAAAACACCTGGCGCTGAGGATTTGACGGCGAAGGTGCGGGGCACGGCTCGGGTTGCGGAGATCGGCGGGTGCACCTTCCTGCGTCCGACGGTTATCTGGTGCGAGGACCCGCAGCATCCTCTGGCCAATGCGGAGTACCTCTTTCCCTTCGTCTCCGTCGTCGAGGTGGGGCAGCGGCAGGTGCTTGAGGCGATCGGTCCGACGCTGGTGGCTACGGCGATAACGGAAGACGAGCTCTTCATCGAGGAGTTACTCGCGTGCACGTCAGTGGACCGGTTGAACCTGGGTCCGATGCAGACGAACCGGATCTCGCGGGATCAGCCGCACGAGGGGAATCTCTTCGAGTTCCTCTACCGACAGCGGGCTTTCGCTACGATCCCGATGCGCGCGTGAGCTGGCCGTACCCGGCGGCGGCGGTTGGCCGGCGGCGCTGGTGCAGAGGGGCGGGAATCCGCTACCGGTCGGTCGCCGACGCATCCCGGCTCGCGGCGATGCGCTAGCTGCATGAAATCGCCATCCTTGTCCCGCATCGCCTCTATCGCCCTCGTGGCGGCGGTTCTTCACCCGACGCGCGCTGCAGCCGACAACTGGGCCAGCTTCCGCGGCGACACGCAGCTGACAGGGGTGGCCCGGTCCGTCCTGCCGGCGACTCCGGAGCTGTTGTGGGCCCTGGACACGGGGGAGATCGGCTCCGCCGCGGGAAAGGGGAGCGGGAGTGGCCTGGCCGGCATCGAGTCCACGGCGGCGATCTGGGAGGGCACTGTCTTCGTCGGCAATCTGGACGGCTATCTCTACGCGGTGGATCTTATTACCGGGAAGCTGAGGTGGCGCTACGAGGCCGGGGAGGAGGTCAAGTCTTCGCCGGCGGTCGAAGCAGGGGTGGTGTACTTCGGCGATGAGCTGGGCGAGTTCCACGCCGTCGATGCGTCGACAGGGAAGCGGCGGTGGACTTTCCGCGCTGAGGGTGGCATCACCTCGTCGGCCAATCTTCTGGGTGATCGGGTCCTCTTTGGCAGCTACGACAACCACCTCTACTGCCTCGACGCGGCCAACGGAGAGCGGGTCTGGCGTTACGAGACCGCCGGCTACGTTCACGGCTCGCCGGCGGTGCTGGGCGGCAGTGCGGTAACGACTGGATGCGACGGGTTCCTGCGACTCGTCGACGTGCGCACGGGGAAGGAGAGCGGCGCCGTCCAGCTGGGGACCTACGTCGCGGCCAGCTGCGCGGTGCTAAAGGGCAGGGGTTACGTGGGCACGTTCGGCAATCAGGTGCTGGGCATAGACCTGGAGGAGGGCCGCATCCTGTGGCGCTACGAGCACGGGAAGCACCAGTTTCCGTTCTACGCGTCCGCGGCGGTCGACGGGAACGTCGTCGTCGTCGGCGGGCGGGACAAGATGGTCCACGCGCTGGATCCGAAGACGGGGGAAGCCCTGTGGACGTTCGCCGCCGGGGCGCGGGTGGATTCTTCGCCGGTGTTGGTGGGGGACCGCGTCTTCTTCGGCTCCGAGAAGGGGGTCGTTCACGCTCTGGATGTGGTCACGGGGGAGGAGACATGGCGCTTCGAGACGGGCTCAGCCGTGGTTGCCTCTCCAGCTGTCGCTGACGGCAGGCTCGTCATTGGCGCCGACAATGGCGTACTGTACTGTTTTGGTGAGGGTGGGTAGGTGATGGGATCGGGTGGCGGCGTTGTAGCCGTTCAACGGCGGAGAAATCAGTGACGACGAAAGCTATCAGACCTGATCCAGCCACCTCGGCGACACTGGGCACAGGGGGCACAGGGGGCACAGGGGATGCCGCGCTCGCCGAGACGGAGGTGGGCAGTGTCTTCGTTTCCAACTACCCACCCTACTCGTTCTGGAATGAAGGCGACATTCCAGCCGCTGTCGAGATGCTGCATCGTCCGCCGGAGGGGGAGGTGCCGCATCTGGGTCTGTACCTTCACATTCCCTTCTGCCGCAAACGCTGCAAGTTCTGCTATTTCCGCGTCTACGTGGACAAGAACGCGGCGCAAATCCAGTCCTACCTGGAGGCGCT
>PBRM01000240.1 GCA_002725915.1 Gemmatimonadota bacterium | reverse complement strand
CGACTGGGCGCGCCAGGCCCTATCCACCGCCATCGGCGATTCCGACGTCATTGTCCGCCGCAATGTAGCGCGGGCCTTGGCCCCGGTCTCGCGCCAGGTAGACCCTGCGATCTGGCGCGCCGCCCTGGCAGACCAAGACGCCATGGTCCGGGTGGCTGCCCTCCAGGCCATCCAGGGACTCGAAGGCATCGAGGAACTCTCGGATATCCTCCACCAGCTCCTGGAACACGAGCACATCCCCACCCGCCGCGCCGCGATCCGGGCGCTCTCTCTGCAACCTCAAACAGACAGCTTCGAGTGCTTTCTAACAGTCCTGCTCGACGAGGATCCCCAGGTGCGCCAGCACGCCACCGTAGCCCTGCAAGAACTGACCGGCGAACTCCTGCACCAGCGCCCCGAGGCGTGGCGCTGGTGGTTTGAACAACAGCTCACGTGAATGCCGAGGTGGCAGACCGTGGCGAAATCAGTTACATAATCGAACTCGCACATTGACTCAGCCTGAAGTCTGGAGGAAGGCACGGCGACGATCTCCTCGACCGCCGGATAATCCTCGAGACCAATGGCCTGGCAACCGTCGTCGACACAGCCGCTACCCCCTCACTCTTTCGCGAAATCTATCTGCAGCCGGTCCAGCTCTACATAGCCCTCCGGCAGCGACGATTGCCACACCGGGTAGTCCTTGCCCGGACGCAGGACGTGGGGGTCTCCGTCGATCTCCCCCATCGGCCTGACGGTCAGCGGGAAGAGGATGAACATGATGTCGATGTTGACGTCCGCCAGGACCGTCTCCAGATCTACGTATCCGTAGCAGTCGGTGCGGTCGTGACGTCCGCCCATGCACGTCCACTGCGCCGGGTCCGGCTCGGCGCAGACCGTCCGCTCCGCCCACTCTCTCCCACCCACCTCGATAGGCTGACCCGTCAGCACCCAGGCCGAAGTCGTCCCTGCCACAGTCGCCTGCACCAGCAGCAGTAGCTCGGCATCTCGCTTCTCGAGCTCGCCCCTCAGTCGGAGCGCAAAGCGGGCGTTGGTGTAGTCGGTGGGAAACTCCCCGGCGGCCAGTCGGTGTGGCCCGCCCACCTCGGCGTAGTGTTCGGCAATCGATCCGCGCGTGAACGTGCAGAACAGCATGTGCAGGTACCCGCCCCCCGGCGGCGCGTGGTTGTAGTCGATCCACCACGGACTGCGCGAGGTGACGACTCCCGGCCGGTGCTCGAGCGGCCTGGGACCGGCGGAGTTGCTGATCCATCCCCACCAACCTCCCCTGTCTCCGTCAAAATCCTCGGTATACGTCCTGCTCATCCTTCTCCTCCGCTTCTGAATGACTCACTATCAGATCGGCTATCTTCGCCGCCACAGCTCCTCGCGGTCGAACTGCGGCCCGAAGGTGCCGGTCTGCACCACCTGCAGCCGGCCCCGGCGCACGTGCTCCGGCGCTGCGGCACCACCCAGTGCTCGGCCATCCGGTTGACCAGAACATCTCTCTCCCCCCATCCCTCAGAGGATCAGCGCCATCAGCTCGCGCGCACGGAATCGGAGGCTGCGAAATCTCCCAGGTCGATCACCCGACCCCCCTGTTCGGCCGAGGCGTTCGCCCCCAGAACGGCGGCCAGACTGTTGAGGCTGCCCGTGTACGGAGATCGCATGGCCTTGGTGTCTTTCGCGCGCACCGCCTCGACGAAGGCGTGCGCCTGCAGGACGAAGGCGTTGTCGTTGCCTTCCGCTTCCCAGACGGTCTCGCCGTTCTCCACCACCTTTCCCGTCGACCACTCGATCAGCGAATCGTCGCTGACTATCACCACCTCGCGCCGCGACGCCTTCACATTCGTCAGCACCCGCGAAGTTGTGGCGTTGGCGACCACACCCGAGGCGAAGCGATAGTTCACGTCGTACGCGTGGGGCATGTTGATCGGCTCCGGGCCCTCTTCCGGCTGACGCTCGAAATAGAACGCCGACACCTTGTCGATGTCGCCGAGAAAGTAGCGCAGCAGGTCCACCAGGTGAACCGTGTTCTCCACGAAGGAGCCGCCGCACAGCTCGTAGCGGCTCGTCCAGTAGCGGATGTGGCTGCCGCTGTAAAACATCTGTAGCTGGGCGTGACGCGGGATCCTGTCCGTCAGCAGCTGTCGGGTGAACTCCGCCGACGGGTAGTAGCGGCTCATGAAGCCGACCTGAGAGACGACCCCCGCTCTCTCGATGGCGCGGGCGAAACCTGCTGCCTGCCCGATGTCGAGGCTCTGCGGCTTCTCCACGAAGACGTGGACGCCACCCTCCACTGCTGTGGCGATCTCGTCGGTGTGCAGAGTCGGCGGGAGACAGACGTAGACCGCATCCAGCTCTTCGCGCACAAACATCTCGTGATGGTCAGCGTACACAGCCTGGGCCCCGAAGGTGTCCGCCTGCGCCTTTCCGGTCTCCTCGTTGACGTCGCAGAACGCCTGAAGCACCACCTCCCCCGCCTCGGCCAGTGGCTGAAGAGCCGGCAGGTGGGCCTTGACGGTGATATAGCCCAAGCCGATAAATCCGAGTCGAACTGGTTTCATCTCCTCCTCCTCCGCCTCCCCTTTTAAGTCTCTTCGATTCGCCGGATGAGTTCGTCTTCGAGGTAGCGGCCGTCCGACACTGCCGCCGATCGTTCCAACTCCCCGACGCTGTCCACACCTGACAGTATGATCGACACCCGCGGGTCCGACAGCAGGTAGCGCAGCCCCGCATCCACGGGGTCCAGATCGCGCTCCTGCAGCAACTCCTCCACCTGCTCCTGCCTCTCGAAAAGGTCGGCGAAACGTCCCTGCTGGCGCCAGTGATCGCGCTTGGATCCCAGCAAGCCACCGTGCAGGGGAGAGGCCGCGATCACGGCCACGTCGCGCTCGGCCGCCGTGGGCACGAGCACCTCCTTCGCCTCCTGGACCAGCAGGTCGTACTGGCAGAACGTGATGACCGAGACGAAGTCGTCCGACTCCTTGAGGATATCCCCCATGAGCACCAGGTCGGAGCCAGTGAGCCCGATGAACGTAGCCAGGCCCTGATCCCGTATCTCCCGTAGCGCCTCCAGGGTCCGTCCCTTGCCGAAAACCCCGTCCCATCCCGCCTGCTCGGACTCGTGGATCTGCACCAGATCGACGCGGTCCCGCTGCAGGCGCTGGAGGCTGGCCTCGAAACCGCGCCACACCGTGTCGCGGGTGTAGTCGAAGGGCTCGGGGAAGTACCCCACCTTGGTGGCCAGATAGTAATCGTCGGTCACACCTTTGAGCGCGTGACCGAGCACCTCCTCGCTGCGCCCCTTGCCGTACAGCGGCGCCGTGTCGAAGTAGTTGACTCCGAGCTCCAGCGCCCGCTCCACCACTCCCACGCCGTGGGAGACCGGTTTCAACCCCATCTCCGGTCGCCCGTAGAACCAGGAGCCCCCCAGCCCGATCTCGCTCACCTGCCAGTCGGTCTTGCCGAAACGCCGGTACCTCACCGCTTCCTCCTCAGTCTGTGTTACCGTCTCAACTCATGAGAGTCTCAGCGATTCGGTCTCAATGGTCCAGTCAGTGACCGACCCCGATGAAGCAGGTCTCTGAACAACTGCCGCGCGACTGTGGCCCATTCACCTGGCCGGCGACTTTCCGCTCGCCTTTCATCGCCGCCACTCCTTTGCCTTTCAGCGGGTTGAAGAGAGACCAGAGCGGGTGAAAAAACCCAGGGCCACCAGCCCACCAACCGCACCCACCGGCCAGAAACGCGCCAGCTCTCCCTGAGCCGCGGCCGCATCGACGGCGAGGCCCAGCAGAGGCGCGATAATCACCGTGGCCAGCCGTCTCCCCTGACTTTCCATCGACAGCACGGTGGCCCCCTGCTCCGGTTTGCTGAGCCGGTCGATGCGGCTGACAAGCACGGGGCGCCACAGATTCTGCAGAACGTACAGCGCCACAAACGCCGCTATCAGGGCGGCCACCGCTTCCCCCAGAGCGGCAGCAGCCATCGCCGCGAAGACGACGACCACCAGCCCCCACAGCAGGCGGGTGGCGCCATCCTCGCCGCGCGCCAGTTCCACCACCCGGTGGGCGTTGCGGCTAGCCACCGCCGACAGTAGATGCAGAACGAGGTACACCGGACCCACAAGCAGGGCCGACCGCTGGGTGTCGGTCAGATTCTCGGCGACCAGAACTTGAGCCGCTGCTGCCAATGCCACTGCCTTGAGCACCGGCTGCAGGTAGTCCTTGGCAGCGTGGAACACTCCCTCGAACCCCATCGACTCGAAGATCAGTCGCCGCAGCGCGCCGATCCTGAATGCGCGCCCGAAGGTCACCCTGAGGTGACCGACCAGCCTCGACAGATCTACGCCTGGCAGGGTTTCGCCGTCCAGCTCTTTCGGGTACGCCGCCAGGTTCGCTAGGCTGGCCAGGCAGGGGATGATGCTGATGTAGAACACGTACACGTAGCTGTCGCTGAGCAGGACGAAGACGGTGGCCAGGATGACGGAGAGGGCGGAGCCGAGTTTGCTCCACGATCTCGTAAATCCGTACACCTTGCTGCGTTCCTCCGTCCGGCCCATGAGACGCAACCAGGTGAAGATCATCGACTTGTGGGTGCCGGTGCGAAAAGCGTCGCCCACGGCGAAACAGAACATGGCGGCGAACAGAACGGGCGGACTGGCGGCGAGACCGAACAGGAGGAAACTGGCGATATAGGCCAGGAAGGAGAGCACCATCGACCCTCGCCGGCCCCACACGTCGGCGATCGCCCCCGATGGGATCTCCATGATGTTGACCGCCACTTCGCGGAAGGCCACCAGCAGCCCGATGACGAAGAAGCTCAGCCCCTTCTCCAGGAAGGCGAGCACCAGGAAGGATTCGTAGTAGCGCTGATTCTTGAGGAAGCCGTACAGACAGAATCGCAACAGCACGTTGGCCGGTCACCTCCGTAGCGGTCGTTCTGGACGTCGCGCCTCGCCGACATAGCATAATAGGCAAGGTAAGCCCGTCCGATAAAGAGCGGAGCTGATATGCTGAGCGTCATCTGACACGCTGCAACTACTTCATCGTTGAGCGCGACCACCCGCCGGCTCACCTTGCAGCTGCCCCCGGGCGGTGGTACCTTGCCTCCACCCCCGACTCGCCCCAGATAACAACGTCACCGAAACTGTGCGCCGGAAGAGCTGACATGGTGGATGAAGCGACGACACGCGCCAGAAACGCCCACATCGACACCGGCGGCACCTACATCGACGCCGTGCTCGCCGATCTCGACGGCGGGAGCGACCCCGAACTGTCGTGATGCACCGACTTTTCCCCTTCCTCCAGTGGGTTCCCGAGCTGCGCCGCCGGGAAATCTGGCGCAGCGACGTGGTTGCCGGCGTCACTGTCGCCGCGGTCATCATTCCGCAGTCCATGGCCTACGCCAGGCTCGCTGGACTGCCGGCCGTGTACGGCCTCTACGCCGCCTTCATCCCACCCGTCGTAGCCGCCCTCTGGGGGTCGTCTCGACACCTGGCCACGGGCCCCGTTGCCATGGCCTCCCTCATCAGCGCCACCACCGTGGGCACCCTCGCCGCCGCTGACGGCGACTCCTACATGGCCTATTCCATCCTCCTCGCCCTCATGGTCGGGGTCATCCGTCTACTCATGGGCGTACTGCGCCTGGGCAACCTGGTGAATTTCCTCTCCGCCCCCGTGGTCATCGGCTTTGCCAATGCCGCCGCCATAGTCATCGCCACATCGCAGCTGTCCAACGTTCTCGGAGTACGAGCGGAAAGCGGGCAGTATCACTACCAGACAGTGATTAATGTCGTCGGCGCCGCGGTCGCCGGGATCCACTCGCCCTCCCTCGGCATCGCCGCCCTCGCCGCCGCAATCCTCGTTGGGCTCCGTCGCCGCTACGGGAAGATCCTCGTGGCCGTGGCCGTAACCACGCTCTGCTCCTGGGCCCTGGGCTTCGATGGCGAGGTAGTGGGTGATATTCCACGCGGGTTGCCCTCCATCCGGCTTCCCCGGATCGACTTCGACATCGTGCCCCAGCTGCTTACGGGAGCAATGGTGCTGACCCTCATAGGCCTGATGGAGGCGATGTCGATCGCCAAAACCATCGCCACCAAGAGCAAGCAGCACATCGACGTGAACCAGGAGCTCATCGGCCAGGGCATGGCCAATCTCGTCGGCAGTCTTTTCCAAGGCTACGCCGTTTCAGGTTCCTTTTCGCGCTCCGCCATCAATTACGACACCGGCGCAGCAACCGGTTTCTCCTCCGTCGTCTGCTCCCTGGTCGTCATGGCCACCCTGCTCTTCCTGACGCCCCTGCTCTACCACCTGCCGCAAGCCACTCTCGCCGTCATCATCATTCTGGCCGTGCTCAGTCTGATCAGGGTCAAACCGCTCCTGGTGGCATGGCGCGTCTCCAGGGCGGACGGAGCCACAGCGGTTGTCACCTTCGTCGTCACCCTGGCCTTCGCCCCGCAGTTGCACATCGGTATCTTCACCGGCGTCCTGCTCTCCATCGGCCAGTACCTGTTTCGTACCATGCGCCCCCACGTGGCCTATCTCGCCCGCCATCCGGACGGCCCCCTGGTGGATGCCGACGCCCACGGTCTGGCCCTCGACCAGCGCATCGCCATCATTCGCTTCGACGGCAGACTCTACTTCGGCGCCAGCAGCTTTTTCGAGGACAAAGTGCTGGAAGTGGTGTCCCGGCTCCCCGACCTGCGCTACATCATCATCGACGCGGGCGGGATCAACCGCCTCGACGCCACCGGCGAACAGACCCTGCGCCGCGTCGTCGAAGACCTCAGAGCCATCGACGTGGAGGTCTACTTCACCAGGGCCAAGCAGCAGTTCGTCGAAGTCCTGGAGCGCTCGGGCGCCATCGACTACATCGGCAGGGACCACTTCTTCGACTGGAACCAGCAGGCGCTGGAGCACCTGTGGGATCAGATGGAGCCGGCGTACCGGGCCCGGTGCCCGCTGAACGTACCCACTCCCCAGGCCGAGTCGGGCTCGTGGATGATATGAGAGCAGGTGGCGACTCGCGTTCTCAGAACTCGGTCGCCAGCTGCACTCCAACCATGTGGTCGTCCTCGGGGGAGTCGCTCCGGAAGTTTAGCTGGACGACGGCACAAGCGCCCATAGCGGCCGAAACCACTGGACTGCGGTTTGTCATCTAGTACTCATGACTGTAGGTATCCGGGCTAGCTCCATAATCCGGCAACTCGCAATTACAGAACCATACGCACCATCTGCAAGAGATCGCGCCCGGCCCTTCAGGCGCGCCCGCTTCTCGTTTCGACGCTTTCTCGTGACGAAATCTCAACTCGTGAGCCGCTTGCGGTCGGCGTCGAATCGGGGTTCCGCGCGCCCAGTGGCCGGGTAGCGTTCCCCGAAGTACTCCACATCGACGGCGGAGCCTTCAAAGGCGAACTCGGTCGGCACATAGCCGTAGCAGATGAATTCGCCCACGTGGTAACCGCAGTTCGCACTCGTCACATATCCCAGGACGCGATTGCTTCCACGCTCGAATATCGGCTCCTTGCCCAGCGCGACGGACGCCGGATCGTCGAAGGTGAAACAGCACAGCTGGCGCTCGACCCCTGCGCCTCTGCTTTCGCACAGGGCGCGGCGGCCCACGAACTCCCCCTTGTCGAGCTTGACGGACCGGGACAGGCCAGCTTCGAAAGGGGTGAACTCTGAGTGGATGTCGGCGCCCCACAGCCGGTAGCCCTGCTCCAGCCGCAGAGAGTCGAAGGCACCGCCACCGAGGGCGAAAACACCGAGATCCCCACCCGCTTCCCACAGCGTGTCCCACAGCCTCAGAGCCTGTTCGGCGGGAGCGTAGAGCTCCCATCCCAGCTCACCGATATAGGACAGCCGCAGCGCCAGCACCGGTACCAGATCGATCGTGATCCGTTGCGCCGTGTAGTACGGGAAGGCGCGATTCGTCAGGTCGTCCGCGCACACCCTCGACAGCAGATCCCGCGCCCGGGGTCCCCACAGCCCGGTACTGCAGGTGCCGGCGCTGACGTCCGCGATGTGCACACTGCCGTCATCCGGAGCGTGGTGGCGAATCCAGGCTAGATCGTGCATGGCCATACCGGCGCCGGTGAGCACCAGGAAGCGATCGGCGGCCAGTCGCGTGACGGTGAGATCGCAGACGATGCCGCCGCGCTCATTGAGCATCGCGGTGTAGACGACGCGCCCCACGGTCCGATCGATCCGATTGGCGCACAGATGTTCGAGGAAGGCGAGGGCGCCGGACCCCGACACCTCGATCTTGGCGAAGGCCGAAAGGTCGAACAGAGCCGCGTGCCTGCGGGCGGCGAGGTGCTCGCTGGCCTGGATCGGCGACCACTGTCGGCCAGCCCAATCAGGGCGAGATATTTCACCGCGAGGCAGTGCCTCGTTGGCCTCGAACCACTGCGGCCTTTCCCAGCCCGCGGTCTCGAAGAACACGCCTCCGAGCGCCTCCAGGCGAGCGTGCACCGGGCTGACGCGGATCAGTCGCGGCGCCTCCATCTGCTGCAGCGGATGGATGACGTCGTAGACCTCGCGATACTGCTGCACCGCTCGGGCGCGGACATAGCTTTGCGTGAGGGCGTGAGGCGCAAAGCGGTTGAGGTCCGCCTCTCTCAGATCCGTGGCCGGCGCTCCCCCGTCCATCCACTCGGCCACCGCCCGTCCAACCCCACCCGCGTGGGTGATCCACACCGCCTCGGCGACCCACACCCCGCGCGCTTCGTTGGACGGGCCGATCAGCGGCATGCCGTCGGGGGTGAAGGAAAACATGCCGTTGATGCGGTAAGTCAGAGACACGCCTCGCAAGGGCGGGAGCAGGTCACCGGCTTCCCTGCGGGCGAACTCGAAATGCTCCTCGGTGAAGGGGAGCACCGCCGGCTCGTCGTCGCTGTCCTGGTGAGAACGGATGTCGTGCGCGTCCACCGGCAGCGGCTCGTGGCGATATGAGCCGATCCCGTAGTGATTTTCCCGCTGGCGGAAATACATGGCCGCATCCTGGTGGCGCAGGATCGGATGTCCAACCTCTTCCGTCTGGGCGACCAGCTCGGGCAACGGCTCTGTAAGTGCGTACAGATGCTGGACCGGCATCAGCGGTATCGGCACGCCGGCGAGGCGGCCGATCACCGGCCCCCAGATGCCGGCGCAGATCAGCACCTGCTCGGTGCGGATCCGTCCTCGCGTCGTGTCCACCGCTTGCAGGCGGCCCGATACCATGTCGAATCCGGTCACCGACGTGCGCCCGTGAAAGGAAGCGCGGTCGCCGACTTGCTCCGCCATTGCCTCGCAGGCGCGCACCGGCTTGGCGATGCCGTCGTCTTCGACCCAGTAGGCGCCGTGAATCCGGCTCTCGTCGAGAAACGGAAGCCGCCGACGGGCTTCGGATGCGTCGACCAGCTCCGCACTGACGCCCCACGAGCGCGCCGCACCGAGCTTGCGCTTCAGGTCCTGCCAGCGTTCGGGCGTGGCCGCCACCTCCAGGCTGCCAACGGGAAAGAAGCAGGCCTGTCGCCGGAGTTCCAGCTGGGAATAGAACTCCACCGTGTACTGAGCCAGATTCGTCATCATCTTCGCGTAGTTGGTCTGGAACACCAACCCCGGGGCGTGAGATGTCGAGCCGCCGGTCTGGAACAGCGGCCCGGCGTCGATGACCACAAGGTCGCGCCAGCCCATGCGCGCCAGGTGCCACACGACGCTGCAGCCGACGATACCAGCGCCGATGACGACGAGCCGGGCGCGGTCTTCCAATGGTCCTTCCTCTGGGTCGATCTTATTCACCCCGGATTACCCTCACTGACTTTGACAACTCACCGACATTCACAAGAGTCGCGATCAACAGCTGATCCGCTCAATCGGTGACCACAGAGTGCAACCTTTCTCCCCTCGAATGCCTGCAGCGTCTCAGATGCCGTCGGTGTTCGCCCTGAAGGTACTCAACCAGATCACCAGCGACCAACAGTAAAAAGGCCAATCTCGAGACGCTCAGCCGGAGTGCGGGTCCACCTCCCCCCTTGATCCACGCCCTGATAATGCCAACATTCCCCCTACCGAAAGGGAGGATACCGCACATGGCCATACCGAAGCGCATACTGGGCAGCACCGGAGCCGAAGTCACCGCCCTCGGATTGGGCGGCGTCTGCTGGAATCTCGCCGACGAAGACGCACAGGCCGTGGAGGTCGTTCACCACGCCATCGACCGGGGGATCACCTACCTCGATGTGGCCAGCGGCTACAAGGACAGTGAGCGCCGGCTCGGCCTCGCTCTGAAGGAGCGCGATCGCGATCAGCTGTTCGTGGCCACCAAGTGCATCAAGCGATCCGGCGATGACGTCAAGGGTGAGATCGCCGACAGCTTTGCCCGCCTCGAGTTGGACGTCATCGACCTGATGCAGCTCCACGCCATCGACCAGGAGGACGATCTCTCCGAAGTGCTGAGAGGGGACGGCGCCCTCCGCGTCATCGAAGAGTACCGCGAGGCCGGCAAGATCCGCTTCGTCGGCCTCACCGGGCACACCCATCCCGAAGGGTTCGTGCGCGCCATGGGGGAGTACGACTTCGACACCATCCTGAATCCCATGGGTGCCGTCAACCGGATGTGGAACGATTTCTCGAAGATTACGCTTCCCGCGGCTCGGTCCAGGGGGATGGGCGTGGTGGGAATGAAGGTCATGGCCTACGGTCAGGTCCCGGCGGACGAGCGCTCTTCCTTCCTCCGCTATTCCATGTCCCTGCCCCTCGATGTGGCCATCGTCGGCATGGATACGGTCGAACAGGTGGAGGAGAATGTGCGGGTTGCCGAGTCTTTCGTGCCGCTGTCGCCGCAAGAGGAGGAGGAACTGCTGGCCACCGCCCTCGAGCTGGTGCCCACGGTCAAGAAGGAGCTCTGGTGGCTGCCGGAGCAGCGGCTGGCCTCCTGACGCCTTTGTGAACTACGAGTGGTTTACCGCAGCGCCCGCAGATCTCCCCGGCGCACCGTGAAGCCTTCGCCGTCGAAGCGGTTGAGCAGGGCCAGAGCGTACCTCCTGTTGCTGCCGATGAGTTCGCGGAACTCCGACACCGTGATCTCCCCCCGCTGCTGCAGCTGTTGACGCAGCTTCTCCTTCACGACCTCCACCGAGTCCCGGTGAACGACCAGACTCGCCTCTAGGAAAACGACCGCCCCCAGCCTTTCCAACGCCCGCAGCACGCGCTCGATTTCCTCGTCGTCGGCACGCAGGCGCTTCGCCAGTTGGGAGGTATCGGGCATGTGGGCGAAGTCCGCTTCTCTCAGTTCGCTTTCTATCGAGCTCCTCAAGCTTTCCTCCGCGGGCGAGAACCGTATCTGGTGCGCCGCCATGCGCACCGCGGAGCCGTCTGCGGCGATGGTCCCCTTCTGCTCCATCTCCTTCAGCACCTGCTCGAAGAGGGCCATGGGAATCCCGCGCCCCGTCCGCGCCCGCAGCTCTTCCCGATTGAGACCGGGCTTGAGGGGGTTGTCCGCGTGAAAGGCCTCCAGCCTTGCTTCGGCCCGGCTCTGAAGCAGGTTCCAGCGCTCGACGTGCACCAGACCCTCGCCGCGGTCCACCACCTGGACCCGCACCGCCTGTCCCGCCGCGACCAACTCCCCCGCCGCAGCGCCGGCGCCCCGCAGATTCAGACCCAGATCCCCCGCAAGGGCGCGCATGTCGACGGCGTCGTCGCGAGCCAGCAACAGCTTGGCCGCCATCGCCCGGACGGCGTCTTCCCCCTCCAGGGCCTCGAGGCGCTCAGATATGCCCGTTTCCGAACGCCGGTGTTTCACTGGATGGGGTTCCAGGACAGTGCCCCCGCCGATGGTGAGGGCCGGCGAGTACCGGCGTATGACGAAGCGGTCTCCCCACACCGCCACCGCGGGCGATTCGAGCCGAAGCTGGACGAGCCCGGACTTCCCCGGTGTCAGCACGTCGCCGTCCAGCAGTTCTACGCGTGCCATAACTTCCCGCGTACCCAGATGCAGCCTGACCCGGGTTCGCTGCACCATCACCCGGGGACATGAAGCCAGCAGCTGCAGGCGCGCGTCCAGCATGTAGGTCGGCTCGAAGAAACCCGGCTCGGCCAGCAGATCCCCCCTGTCCACCTCCCCCTGCTCCACCCCTGGAAGGTTGACGGCGGCCCGGTCACCGGCCCCCACCTCCTCGACCTGCTGACCGTGCCTCTGCAGGCTGCGCACCCTCAGCCGGGTGCCCGCCGGCTGCACCACCACGGTGTCGCGGCCGCCGAGCTGCCCGGACAGGACGGTACCGGTACACACGAGACCGAATCCCTTCACCAGGAAGGAGCGGTCCACGGGGAGCCGGAAGGGGCCTTCGCGTTTTCTCTCTTTCGTCTCGGCTACCATCTCCAACAGCGCCTGCTTCAGCTCCGGCAACCCTTCTCCGGTGAGCGCCGATACGCGGAATACCTGAGCCTCCTCCAGGAACGTCCCGGCCACCAACTCGCGCACGTCGTCCTCGACCAGCTCCAGCCATTCCTCGTCGGCTAGGTCGACCTTGTTGATCACGACGATTCCCCGCTGGACCCCCATCAACTGCAGGACGTCGAGGTGCTCCCGCGACTGTGGCATGACGCTGTCGTCGGCGGCGATCAGGAGGAGGGCGACGTCAATGGTGCTCACTCCCGCCACCATCGTCTTGACGAAGCGCTCGTGACCGGGCACATCGATGATGGTCGCGTCCTCACCCAGAAAGGCGAAACCCAGCTCTATGGTAATCCCCCGCGCCTTCTCCTCCGGCGCCTGGTCGGTGTCAGTCCCGGTGAGCCCCTTGACCAGGAGGGTCTTGCCGTGGTCGATGTGGCCGGCGGTGCCGATGACGGTATGACTCACTGCTTGTCCTTGACCCGGGGAAAGAAAATGGACATTCGCCGAGGTGGCGCCTCCGGTTACAGAAGGTCCGTCGGTAAGATATCGGAGATCTCCGACGCTCACAATGACACCGCTCCGATCCGCTCCCGAGATCGTTTGTGCTGCAGCCGTCGATCTTAAGCGACCTCGGTCATGCACGCAGTCGATCGTTCCGTCCTCGGTCCGTATCGCGCCATTCTCGGGCCTTGATGAGGTACCGGTTCCGACTATCTTGAGAGATCGCAGGCGGAGACCCTGGCCCATTCACCCACGGAGATGTACCATGCATCTGAAGCACATGCGCCCTTACCAGCTGCGCCGCGCCACGGCGGACAATTGGCCTCTCCTGGTGCCGGCCGGCTGTGTCGAGACCCACGGGCCCCACATGGCCATCGGCCACGACACCATCATCGTGGAGGAGATCTGCGAGCGCATCGCCGCCCGCGTCGATGCCGTCATCGCTCCGTCGTTCGACTACGGCCCAACGGGGTATTGCCTGGGCGGCCCGGCGGACGGCACCATCGACCCCGACTACACCGCCTTCGGCGACTACGTGAAGAGCATCCTGCGCAACCTCCTGGAAATGAAATTCCGGCGCGTCTTCGTCGTCATCATGCACCAGGGCATGGAGGCACCACTGGCGCTGACCTTCAAGAAGGCGGCTGCCGAACTCTCCTCCGAGACCGCTCTCGAGCGCTTTCCGCGCGGCTGGTGGGGAGTGGAGAAATTGATGAAAGAGGCCGGCGACGACACCGACCTGGGTCGCATCCACGTGCACCCCATGATTCTGCCCGCCGCATCGCCGCCGGCGGGCGGAGACCACGCCGGCTACAACGAGACCTCCTTCCTCATGGCCACCCGCCCCGAGCTGGTGGAGCAGGACCGGCTCGGTGACGACGCCCCCTGGTACTGCCGGCAGCAGGAGGAAAAGAACAGCTGGACAGCCAATGTCGCCCACGGCGAGGAGATGGTGGACGCCGTCGTCGACGCCTGGGTGGCGATGCTGGAAGGGGGAAAGTAGGCTCGTGGCGGAGCTGCTCCACATCGACCCGGAGCGGTTGAAGGGCAGGCATGTCAGCCGCGCCGTGGAGGGCCTGCGCCGCGGCGGGGTTCTCATTTATCCCACCGATACCATCTACGGCCTGGGATGCGACATAACTGCAAAGGGCGCTATCGATCGAATCCGGCTGATCAAGGGACGGGAGGTGAAGAAGCCGATGTCGATCATCTGTTCGGGACTGACCGACATAAGCCGCTACGCACGGGTCAGCAATTTCGCCCACCGAGTCTTGAAGCGCTGCCTGCCCGGTCCCTACACCTTCGTGCTGCCGGCTGCGAAAGTTACCCCCCGCATCCTGCAAAGCAAACAGAAGACCGTTGGTATCCGGGTCCCCGACCACCCGGTGCCGATGGCCCTGGTGAATGAGTTGGGGAATCCCATCGTCACCACCAGTGCCAACCGCAGCGGCTGGGACGTGCTGACGGATCCGCTGGAGCTGGAGTCCGAGCTGGGGCACCAGGTGGACATGATCATGGAGTGCGGCCAGCTGCCGGTGCTCCCCTCCAGCGTCATCTCACTGGTCGGCGACGAGGTCGAAATCCTCAGGGAGGGGGAAGGCGACCTGTCGTTGTTCAGAGAACAGTCGTGAGGTCCAGCCGCTTGGAGCGATTTTCCGAGGAGCCGCTGTCAGGGGCTAGGGCTGGGATAGGGCTTGGGGTCAGGCCGCCCGGCGTCGGCCTTCTCCCCCCCCTCCTCTTCTTCTGCCTCGAAGTAATCACCGTACATCTCGGCCAGTTCCGGCGTGTCCTTCACGAACGCCCGCCACTCTTCGACAACGGCATCGGTGTCGACGCACTTGTGGCAGGTGATCAGCAGGTTGAGCTGATTGATGCCGTGGTAACCGCGGTCGTAGCAGGCTTTGCACTTCTCCTTGGTCCGGTGCTTCAGCGCCATTTCCTTAGCTTTTGGCACGTATCGTTCCGGCAGCTTGGGCACGTCGTCCAATGATACCTCCCTATTCGTCGGTTGCGTCCTTTGGGGTGGGTAGGAAAATGGCCCAATCTGGGGCCGCTGGCAATCCGAGCGCCGCGGCGATCCTGTGCGTGTTCCTGGCGGCCACCTCGGTCACCTCAGTGAATGCTGGTGGCTCGCTGATCCCGTACGAGTCCCGCACGGAATTCCTCCCGACCTCTCCCGCCAGCACGCCCTCCGGTCTGTACGGCTACGTCAACCCCGCCCTTCTCGCCTACGTCGACGGGATGGAGACCGCGTTCTCCTGGTCCGACGAGTCGGGTATGACGGACGTCGCCCCCGACTGGGGAATCTTCAGCGCCGTACCGCATCTCGGTTTCGGCGTCATTCACCGGGAGCTCCAGGGTGAGCGGGGGTTCAACGACTACCGCTTCGCCGCCGCCGGTGGCGATCGCAGCGCCGGCGTCGGATTCGCCTATGGATGGTCGAGCGGCGGCGACCTGCGTGGAGCGCCGGAAAGCGTCCTCGTTCTGGGGGCGCTGCTGCGCCCCTCGCCGCGGGTCTCGCTGGGGCTCATCTCGACTCTGACACCATCCCTCGACGCCCGCGAAGGCGTCGGCGACCTCGCCCTGCGGCCTCTGGGGACCGACCGTCTGACCCTGTTCTCCGATATCGCCGTAGCCAGCGACAAGGCGGGAGGCGGCACCTTCTGGAGTGTCGGCGCCGCTCTGTCCCCGTGGCCGGGCTTTCAACTCACGGCGCGCTATCTCGACAGCCGCGCCGTCAGCTTCGGCCTCAATCTTGACCTGGGGCACCTCGGCTTCCACACCCACTCCCGCTACGACCGCACCCGCAAGCTCTACTCCCTGCGCCTTGGGGGACGCCGCCACGACGGCCTCTCCTTCCTCCGCCGGAAGCAGCCGGGGTACGTCGATCTCGAGCTCGCGGGAGCGGTCAGATACCGGCGGTTTCCGCTCTTCGATTCATCGCACAGCCTGCTCGAGATCCTCGCCCTCATCCAGCGCGCCGAGCGCGATCCGCGCGTCGGTGGCATCGCCGTCAACCTCTCCGGCATCCGCCTCAGCCACGAGAAAGCCTGGGAGCTGCGACGCCGGCTCGAGGAATTCCGCCAGTCGGGGAAGCGCGTCGTCGTCTACCTGGACCGCGTGCACCTCAAGGGCTACCACCTCGCTTCGGTGGCCGACCGGGTGGTGATGGATCCGGCGGGCATGATCGCGCTGGAGGGACTCGTGGCCGGCTCCACCTACCTCAAGGGTGCGCTGGACAGGATCGGCATCGGCGTGGAGGAGTGGCGGTTCTATAAATACAAGTCCGCCTTTGAGAGCATCGTTCGCAGCGGCATGTCGGACGCCGATCGGGAGCAGTGGCAGGCGCTCATCGATGACGCCTACAGTCTGGCGCGGGACGACATCGTCTCCTCCCGCGGTCTGAGTGCTGAAGAGTTCGACCGTCTCGTCGATGAGGTCACCCTCTTCCTTCCCGAAGATGCCATCGAGCACGGCCTGGTCGACACCCTGGCCCGCTGGCATGCGCTGGACGAGGTCGTGCTGTCGCTGGAGGAGAGTCGGAGACCGCGCCTGAAACCCTCTACCCTCACCCCGCCGGCTGAGGACAGCTGGAGCGAGCCGCCCCGAATCGCCGTGATCTACGCCCTCGGAGTGTGCGCCATGGACACTGGAATCCAGGCGCGGCGCCTCGTCGGAGATATCCGCCGCGTGGCCCGAGACGAGCGCGTCCGCGCCGTGGTGCTGCGGGTCGATTCCCCCGGCGGAGATATCCTTCCTTCGGACCTGGTGTCGGAGGCCCTGCAGCAATGCGGGGAGGAAAAACCCGTGGTCGTCTCGCAAGGTTCGGTGGCGGCCTCGGGAGGCTACTGGATCTCCCTGAACAGCGACGCCATCGTCGCGGCGCCCAATACGATAACCGGGAGCATCGGCGTCATCGGAGGTTGGATCTACAACAGCGGCATCAAGGAAAAGCTCGGACTGACCACCGATCATGTACAGGCGGGTCGACACGCCGATCTGGGCTTCGGCATATCTCTCCCATTTCTGCCCGGCATGCTGCCCGACCGCCCGCTGGACGAGACCGAGCGGCAGACTATGGAGCGGGCCATCCGCAGCATGTACGGCAGCTTCGTGCGCAAGGTGGCCACGGCCCGGGGCCGCTCCGAGAGCGAGATCGACAGCGTTGCCCAGG
>PBRM01000239.1 GCA_002725915.1 Gemmatimonadota bacterium | reverse complement strand
GGAGACAACAAGTTTGCATGCCAAAGGAACGCCCGTATTCCTGTACCAGAAGATCTGCGGCAGCTTTTGAAACCCCAAAGAGCGAGTGCGTGGAATTATCAAGACTCATACTCTCATCGATACCGTCAGCATAATCCGGGTCGTCATAGATCCAACGCGCTTCCTTTTCCTTCATCTTGATAAGATTTGGCCGATCTCCGTATACCTTATTGGTGGACATGTGGACAAAAACAACATTGGGCGACGCGGCTCTTGCCGCTTCCAATAAATTATGCGTCCCCATTGCATTCACCCCAAAATCATCAAGGGGGCGCAAAGCTGCCAGATCATGGCTCGGCTGCGCGGCGCAATGTACAATGAGATTGGGTTTTAGTGCTTCCATGAGTTCAAGGACCTGTTGACGATCTCGAATGTCGAAATCGTGGTGTTCGAAGTTCATACACGACGCAAGCAACCGGGTTTGATTCCAAAGGGTATCTCCATCATCCCCGAAAAATTCTTTTCGCATATTATTATCGACCCCGGTAACACTCCAACCGAGTTTGTCGAAATAGTTGACAACCTCGGAGCCAATGAGGCCGTTAGATCCGGTAACAAGAAGTTTTTTCATGATCGCAGAGGATACCCGAATTAAGGTCGTCCGGAGACGAATCCTCCCTATAGACGTCGGCGAGGGTGCGAAACAGCGATATTTGGAATCAAAACAAGAAATCGGATACGGAAATACTGAACTTGCGCATGGGCTTTAATAGTTCCACAATCACGCGTTTTCTCAGTCTGCCTTCCGTGGGAACATGCTTTCGGAGGCCAGTCGCTGGCGGAAAAGTTCGAGCCTAGGCACGAGAAACGACCATTATGGATAGTCTATATCACTTGGGGCTTGGTGTCGAGCAGTTCGCCAAGCTGCCTGGTAGTAGCCACCTTTGATGAGTATCCCCCTGCGGGCGGCATTGCCGATAGCCGCTCTGACCGCGACACGGGAGCGTCTGGAGCAGGTGTGCCGCTAGGTTATCCGGCCGCCACTGGCCAGCTGGCCGGATGCGGTTCGTGGAGCCGAGACGCTGGCCTCAGCAAGACCGGCCGACAGACGTCTTGCCAGCGCTTCGACGAGGGGCTCTGCAAGCATGGTGAGGTGGGTACCCGAAACGATCTCGGACGTCACGCTACCATGTGCATACCAGCCCCAATGCCGATCGTCTATAATCGTCTGGGGCCACTCGGGATCGTGGGAATCGGTGCGCAACAGAAGGATCGGCGCGGCAACCGACGAGGCAGGAGCGTAGCTCAACTGCGAATGGGCCATGAAGACTTGCAGGATCCTCTCCACTTCTTCGAGTCCTTCGGCGGATGACAGCAGGTGGATTCGGTCCAACTCCGTGACCAGATACGCGAGTTGCTGATCGGGCGAAAGGTCCTCGAGGACTTGTATGTCGATACGCAAATCCCCTCGCAGCAGATGCCGGACTCTGTCGGAGAATTCGACGATCCACCTGGCCTGGTCCCACGCCGATGTATCCTGTCCCATCCCTGCTTCAGGGGCGGGCGTGTCGAGGACGACCACAGCTCCCACCTTGTGGCCCCGGGCCTCGAGTTGCAGGGCCATTTCGAAGGCTACCCAGCCCCCCAGGCTATGACCCCCGAGCATGTAGGGAGGACCGTACTTGGCGCGTTCAATCACCTCGACGTTGTGCGATGCGATTTCCTCGACCGACTCGTGCGGCGGGATCCTTCCGTCCAGACCGACCGCCTGCAGTCCATAAAAGGGCTGATTGCGACCGAGACGTCGGGCCAGCTGGTGGAGATAGATGACGTTTCCGCCAGCCCCGGGAACACAGAAGAAGGGGGGGAGGTCTCCCTCGGACTGCATTGCCACCAGCGTCGGATCTGTCGCAGGTTCCTGCTCGTTGCGCAGGAAATCGGCGAGCCCCGCCACTGTCGGGCTGGCGAGCATAGCCGCCAGTGGGAGGTTGCGGCCGAACTTCTCCTCGAGTTTCGCCACCAAGTGCAAGGCGAGCAGAGAGTGCCCGCCGAGAGCGAAGAAATCGTCGGTTACACCGATCGGATGGATTGCCAGTAGGTGCTCCCACAAGAGAACCAGCTCCATCTCGAGTCCATCGCGCGGCGGGGCAGTCACTTCAGATCGCGTCCCCGGATCCGGCAGGGCAACTCGATCGATCTTCCCGTTGGCAGTCAAGGGAAAATGGTCGAGCTCGATCAACCGGGAAGGCACCATGTACTCGGGGAGGCGGCTCCTCAATTGCCTCTCGAGATCCTCCTGACGCGGGGCCGACCCCAGGGGGGCCTCCTCGATCGTGTAGTATCCCACCAGGCGCCGATCCTCTGTTTGATGCTGCTTCCAGGCGATCACCAGAGCATCCTTCACTCCTTGGTGTTCGGCAAGTGCCGCCTCGACCTCCCCCGGTTCGATCCGGTAACCTCGGATCTTCAGCTGATCGTCGACGCGACCCAGGAACTCGAGTTCACCATCGCTCCGGTAGCGGGCAAGATCACCGCTTCGATAGAGTCGTGCCTCCGACGCTTCCGAGAAGGGATCGTCCAGGAATCTCTCCTCCGTCAACTCAGGCCGATTCACGTACCCACGAGCGATCCCGGCGCCTCCGATGCACAGTTCGCCGGCGACACCGACAGGGACAGGTTCCATGTGTCGATCGACAACGTACAGTCGCGCTCCGCTGATCGGGCGACCGATGGGGATGTTTCCCGAAGGGTTCGGACCAACCTCGTGGACGCAGCACCCGACGGTCGCCTCGGTGGGACCGTACTCGTTGATGATGCGAGTTTCCGGAGCATGCTGTTTCCAGCCGATGAGGGTTGAAGCGGAGAGGGTCTCACCACCGACCACAAGGGTCCGGGTCAATCCCGCCATGCGTTTCGGATCCAGCTGCTGCGCAAGCACTTCCAGGTGGGCCGGGGTCAGCTTGATCAGGCTGTAGTCGCTCCTCGACCGCACAGCGGCGAGCAGAGCCTCCATGTCATCGGCCTCGGTCTGGATGAAGAGGGTTCGGCCGACTAGTAGAGGAGGAAACAGCGCTGTCACGGTGGCGTCGAAGCCGATCGACATGTGAAGCGGAGCACCGATTCCTGCTGAGGCCCCGTATGCCTGCACGGCCCACTCGAGGTAGCTGGCGAGCGCGGCGTGGGAGACCTCGACTCCTTTGGGTTGTCCGGTCGATCCGGATGTGTAGATCACGTATGCGGCATCACCCGGCATCACCAGATCCTCGAGTTGCTGCGATGGGACGGGCGAATCGGGCAAGGTATCGACGAAGATGATTGTCTGTGCGGGGACTTTGTCTCGGAGCGCCTCCTCGCTCAGCAGGATGTTCGCCTGCGCATCCGACAGCATGAATGAGAGACGTTGCGACGGATAGGTCGGATCGAGAGGAACGTAGGCTCCGCCCGACTGGAGTACCGCAAGAATCGAGATCACCAGTTCTGCACTCCTGTGCATGCATATTGCGACCCGCGATCCAGGTCTGACGCCGAGTGTGCGCAGGCGGTGCGCTAGATGATGGACCTGGCGCCTCAACTCTCCGTAGGTCAGATGCAGATCACCAGTCGACAGAGCAATCGCATCCGGAGTTAGAAACACCTGGTCAGAGAAACGCCGGTGAACAGAGTGAACATCCTGCATCGGAGCGCCATGGCTCCATTCGATCAGCTGCCGGCGTTCGGTATCATTGAGTAGACCGATCCGGGAGATGGACAGATTCGGATCGGCAACGATCGACTGCAAGAGTCGTTCGTAGTGTCCCGCCATCCTGCGAATGGTTGCAGCGTCGAACAGATCGGTCCGGTACTTGAGTGCCACTCGGATGCTTTGCTCGGTTTCCACGAGGTGCATGCCCAGATCAAACTGTCCCTCCTCTTCTGCCAGGGGAAAGGACTCGAGCGTCGGGGAAGCCGAAGTCTCCTTGCGCATGGAAAAATCTATCTGGAACAGAGGCGAACGACTCGGATCCCGTCGAGGTCCGAGCAACTCGACGAGCCGGCGAAAGGGCAGATCCTGGTGCTCGAGGCCTCTGATAACCGTCTCGCGAACTGCACCGATCAACCTGGTGAAGGGCGGGTCCCCAGACAGATCGGTGCGAAGAGGGATCGGGTTGATGAAGTAGCCGACGATATCTGCAAATCGACTCTGGCTGCGCCCCAGTGCTGGGGTCCCGACAATGATGTCGGTTTCGCCGCTGCAGCGATGGAGCAAGACCTTGAAGGCGGTCAGCAGAGCCATGAACAGAGTAGCCTTGTTCTCGGCAGCGAGATGCCGGATCCTCCCGATCAGCGCCGTGTCCAGTTCGAACCTGAATGTCGACCCCTCGAAACTTTGCAGCGGTGGCCGAGGTCGGTCGGTTGGAAGGTTTGATACGGGCAATTCTCCGGAGAGCTTCCCCATCCAGTAGGAAACGAGTCGCTTCGCATCGGGTGCAGCCAGCATCCGGTCCTGCCAGGCAACGAAGTCGGCGTAGTCGACATCGAGCGCTTCGAGGGACTGCTCGCTCCCGGTCTCGAGGAGTACCTGCAACTCGTCGAGGAGAGTCTGTACCGATCGGCCATCGCAGACCATGTGATGGATGGTTATCAGCAAGATGTGCTGCTGGCCGGCAAGACTCAGCAGAGTGGCTCGAGCCGATCCGCGGCCGAGGTCGAAGGGCATTCGGTAGGCCTGGATGATGCTCTCCTCGACCGACGACATCTCCCATCCGGTCGCGTCGATCCGCTCGAAAGGAACCTCTGCTCGAGCATTGACCACTTGCATCGGCACACCGCCTACTTCCGAAAAGGTGGTGCGTAGGGCGGGGTGACGTACTGTCAGGGCTTTCCAGGCCCTCCCCAAGCGTGCAGAGTCGATGTCGGAAAGAACCCGAAGTGCCACTCCGACATTGTAAGCGAAGCTCTCTGGTGCGTTCTTGTGGATGAACCAGAGAGCCTGCTGGCCGTGAGATAAGGCAAAGGGCTGGCCGCCTGCTGCCTGCTGCGTGATCGCCGCTCCACTGACCGGTTCTACAGCTGATGGGGGTGCATGTTCAAGTCCTTGTTCAACCTTCTCGGCGATGCTCGAGATGCTCGCTGCGGTGAGTAGATCCTCTACACCAAGGTCGACGACGAACTCTCGGGTGATCCAGATGTTGAGCTCGACGACCATGAGCGAGTCGAAACCGATCTGCAGGAGGGATCGATGCGAAACCGCAGGAGTCTCAGGGAGACCCAGGATGCCGGCGCAGCGCTTCCCAAGATGGGTCGCAAGGAGTTCGAGCCGATCCTCGGCTCGAGCGCCAAGGACTTCATTTCGGATCTTGCCATGCTCTGGGGTGACCGTTCTCGATGTCTGCGGCATAGGATCGAACGGTTTGTCCCGTTCGAGCACCCAATAACTCCGGCGCTCGAACGGGTAGGTGGGAAGCACCACTTTGCCTGCCCGCTTTCCATCCATGGCGGAGCTGACTGCGTCCCAGTCGATATCCACTCCGAGTTCGTAGAGTTTGCCGACCGCCTCGAGCAATTGCTGGAAATCTCGATCGGGTCGCAGGCTGGGTAGCCAGCTGCCGCGCCCAGCAAGAGACTTCCGTCCGAGACCGAGCAGGGTCGGTCTTGGACCGATCTCCACGAATATGCCGATTTCCAGCTTCTCAAGACAGGTCATTCCTGGCAAGAAACGGACTGTCCGGCAGATCTGGTCGCGCCAGTAGCTGGAGTCGACGACCGTCCCTGCCATCGATTCGCCGGTCACTGTGGAGACCCAATCGATGCGCGGTTTCGAATAATCGATGCCCCTTGCAACCTCTTCGAATGCACCCTTCATCGGTTCCATCAGAGGAGAGTGAAAGGCATGTGAGACGGTCAGTTGGGTACTTCCAACTCCTTCTACGGCGAGGATATCGAGGACGCGACCCATGGCATCCCTTTCCCCCGAGATCACCACCTCCTCAGGGCCGTTGTCGGCTGCCATGGAGATGTACCGGCTCTCGGGAGCGATCAGGTCACGGACTCGATCATAGGGAGCGAAGACGGCCATCATCTCGCCGCCGGGGGGGAGTTGCTGCATGAGCTTGCCTCGCAGCGCGATGAGTTCGGCGCCCTCCTCAAGCGTAAAGACACCGGCAGCGCAGGCGGCCGCGTACTCTCCGACACTGTGTCCCATGACCACGTCGGGTTCGACGCCCCATGACTTCCACAGGCTAACCAGCGAGTACTCCAGCGCAAAGAGGGCGGGCTGCGTGAAGGCGGTCTGGTGAACTCGCGAGTCTTCTCGATTCGGTGAGTAGATGATTTCACCAAGACTGATCCCCAGGTGGGGTCGCAGGATCTCGTCGCAACGATTGAAGGCTTCTCGAAAGACTGGCAGGTACCGGTACAGCTGTGAGCCCATGCCGACCGACTGCGAGCCCTGCCCGGTGAACAGAAAGGCAATGCGCGAGGGGTCCGCCTGACTGGGACGGGCATCGTCCAGTGCTTCGCACGCTGCCGATAGCGAATCGCTGACCACTGCCATGCGGTGATCGTGATGCATGCGACCCGTTCCGGCTGTGCGGCAAACCGCTTCCCATGCGATTTCACCCTGCTCGGTAAGGTGGGCAACATAGCGGTCTCGCAGCTGCTCGAGCGCGTTTTCCGTTCTGGCGCTCAAAGAAAGGACTCGAATCGACGGGCGAGGATCGGCAGGCTCCTCGCTTGCGAGCAGGGGGGCCTCCTCGACGATCATGTGCGCGTTGATGCCGCTCAATCCGAAAGAACTGATTCCCGCGAGCCGCGGCTGTTCGGTGCGCGGCCAATCGACGAGTCGATCAGCGACCTGCACAGGGATATTCTCCCAGTCGACACGTGGATTGGGGTCATGAAAGTGCAGTTGGCGTGGTATCTGCTGGTGCTGCATTGCCAGCACCACCTTGATCAGCCCAGCCACTCCGGCCGCCGCCTCGAGGTGACCGATGTTGGCCTTCACCGAACCGATGAGGATCGGCTGATCTCTGTCTGTTCCTAACGCCTGGAGCAGACTGTGAATTTCGATCGGGTCACCGAGGGCGGTTCCAGTGCCATGGGCTTCGACGTACTGCAACGCCTCGGGATCGACCCTGGCGGCGTCGAGGGCCTTGCGAATCAGGGCAACCTGGGCCGATCCATTCGGTGCGGTCAGTCCGGCGCTGGCGCCGTCATGATTGACTGCCGAGCCGCGAATGAGCGCCTGGATCCGGTCGCCATCCGCCACGGCGTCAGAAAATCGCTTCAGAACAACGACACCGCATCCTTCGCCTCGACCGTAGCCGTCGGCCGACGCATCGAAGGTCTTGCAACGTCCGCTTGGCGACAGGGCATTCATCTTTGAGAGGATGATGCTGGTAAATGGGGAGGCGATCACGTTCGATCCACCGGCCAGCGCCAGGTCGCACTCTCGGTGGCGCAAGGCTTGAGCGGCGAGGTGCACGGTGACGAGCGAGGATGAACAGGCAGTGGCCACGACCATGCTCGGCCCTTGAAGACCGAGCACGTAGGAGAGGCGACCCGCAGGGAAGGAGATACTGTTGCCGGTCAGCATGTGTGGATCGATGTCGACCAGCTCGAGTTCGTTCACCTGGCGATGAGCGTAATCATTGTTCATCAGACCGACGTAGACCCCGGTTGAGGATCCTGCCAGTCGGTCGGCGGCGATGCCGGCATTCTCGAACGCCTCCCAGGCGACTTCGAGAAGAAGCCGTTGCTGGGGATCCATGGTGATCGCTTCGCGGGGGGATATTCCGAAGAACTCTGCGTCGAATCCATCGATTCGGCTGAGAAAGGCCCCGTTGCGAGTCAGCATCTTGCCGGGTTCGTGCGGATCGGGGCTAAAGTAGGCGGGAACGTCCCAGCGTCCCTCAGGCACTTCGCCCACCGCGTCGACTCCGTCTCTCAGGAGTCTCCAGAATGCTTCAGGATCGTCGGCGCCGCCGGGGAAGCGGCACCCCACGCCGATGATGGCGATGGGCTCGTTTCTCTCCTGCTCGAGGGACCGGACTCTCGCCTTGTACTCCCTCAGTTCGAGGAGAGCACTCCTCATCAGCTCCTTATAATCGGGCTGGGACGGCATGGGTGTCTACCCATTCAGTTCGCTGGCCAGCAGTTCGGCAATCTCGTCCCGGTCCAGGTCGTCGAGAGACCGCTCGGGGTCGGTCTGTGATTTTTCAGCATCGACCGACTCGGGTGACTCAAGAACCTCCCTGGCCAGCTGGTCTCCGAGCGCTCCCACCGTCGGGTGTTCGAAGATCAGGGTCGCTGCAAAGCGAGTCGACAAATCGGACTCGAGGCGTTGCTGCAGCTGTACTGCCATCAATGAATCGAGGCCTAGGTCGAGGAGTCTTTGTCGCGAGCGGATCTTCTTTCCCGATGCGATACCAAGGACACCTGCCAGTTGATCGCGCAGGTAGTCGTCCAGCAGCGACCGACGCTGCCCCTCTGGAGCGGCCTTCAGCTGCTCCAGAAGCGCAATCCCCGGCTGCTCAGCCTGATCAGCGAAGCTCTCGAAGAAGGGGGGAATGCCCTGCGGATACTGGGAGAAGAACCTCGACCAGTCGATCGGAGCCACGCCGACCTGGACCACATCCGTGCTGATGAGCTGATCGAAGATCATCAGGGCGTCGTCGGTATCGATTGCCTCGAGACCGACGACGGAAAGGTGTTTGAGTATCTCCGGGCTGCTTGCCATGCCGACTCGAGCCCATGGTCCCCAGTTGATGCTCTGAGCCGGCAAACCGAGGGAGTGGCGGTGATGGGCCAGAGCGTCCATGAACGCGTTGGCGGCCGCATAGTTCCCTTGCCCGAGAGATCCGAGCAACGAAGCGACAGAGCTGAAACAGACGAAGAAATCGAGTGGGCACTGGAGGGTTTGTCCGTGCAAGTTCCAGGCTCCGCGCGCCTTCGGATCCATCACCCGGCTGAATCGTTCGGGCGTCTGATCGCGCAAGATCCCGTCGTCCAGAAGGCCGGCCACATGAAAGATGCCTCGCAGTGGCGCTGAATTCGCGTCGATTTCATCAAGCAGGCGAGAGACGTCCTCTGGCTTCGAGACGTTCGCCTTGACGACCATCACGCGCGCTCCTGTCGCTTCGAGCCGGCCAACAGCCGCCTCCTTGCCCGCGGCGCCGCTTCGACTGGCGAGGACCAGATGCCGCGCCCCCTTCTCGATCAGGAATCGGGCACATTCCAGTCCGAGTCCTCCGAGGCCGCCAGTGATCAGATAGCTGCCGTCGCTGACCAACGGCTTGTCAGTTGCCTTGTCACTCTTACGATCGAATGGACGGACTCGGGCGACCAGTCGTCGACCTTTTCGTCGGGCGACCCTGGTCTCTTTGTCGATCGACTCGATCTCTTCGAGAATGGCCCGGGCGTCAGTCGTCGGATGAGAATTGTCGAGGTCGAGATCGATCAGAGTGCATCGCAGTTGCGGATGCTCCAGTGCCACAACCTGGCCCAGCCCCCACAGAGGGGCCTGGGCTACCGAAATCCGCTCCGAGGAGACAGGTTGGGCGCCGCGAGTTACCAGAAGTAAGCGAGGGACAGGGGAGCCTGTGGAAAGGGACTGGACGAGTTGCACAACGCTCGAGCATCCGAGGTGCAACCCAGCGTCCCAAGTCTGGTCATCCGGTTCGGCTGTGTCGAGGCTCCAGCAGTGAACCGCAGCCTCCCACCGGGCACCGGGTGATTCCAGGACTGGAGTCAGGCTCTCACCAGAGCTGACCACGACGGCCGTCCTTCCCGAATCCTCCAGCTGTGCGGCCAGCTGCGCGCCAACGCCCCCTCGATCGGCAAGGACCAACCACTTGCCGCCACTGTGAACGGATCTCTCCTTGCTTTCGGAGGGGGTCGAAGATTCGATCCACCGGGATTCGAGAAGCCAGTTCGACGGTCCCGATTCGACCACCGCCGGTTCCAGACTCTGCGCCAGCGATCGACAGGACATTCCATCGATCTGCAGGAGGACGCGACCTGTCTCGTCCATCAAGCGGATATCACCGCGCAACTCGGTCTCATCTATTTGCAGGAGTCGAGCATGACACCACAGCGTGGCGGTCGCATCAGGGACCTCGTGCATTGTCAGAGAATCGATTCGAACCGGCATGTAGAGTGCCGTCTGCTCCTCATCCCGGAGTGTCCCGAGCAACACCTGCAAGCAGGAGTCGAGAAGGACCGGGTGCAACCGGTAACCACTCTCGGCCCCGTGTCCCTGTCTGAAGCGAGCCAGAGCTTCGCCGCCACCGAACCACAGGCGCTCGATCCCTTGAAAGGACCGGCCGTAGTTGAGGCCCAGGGTGCCGAACCACCGATAACAGTCCTCCTGCGAGACATTGCCGCTCGAACGACTCTGTATTGCCGCCAGCGCCAAGCCGGTTGGCTCGGCAGCTTTGCCCTTCGAAGTGAATCTTCCCGAAGCGTGCAGTATCCACGAGTCCGGCTCTTCTGAGTCGACGACCCGACTGTAGATCTCGTAGGTCTCGCCATGGAACACTGTCTGCAGGCGGACCGACCCGGCCACTACCAGAGCTCGATGGAATTCGATATTCTCGAGACGATCGGTCCTGTTCAGGTGCGCAGCAATGGCCAGTCCGGTCTCGATGTATGCGGCCCCAGGGTAGATGACCGCACTGTGCACTGCGTGGTCCTCGAGATAAGCGAGTCGATCATCCAGGTCGACCTCCCAAACGTGAAGGGAGGGCGCTAGACCTAGAGGTCCACCAAGCAAGGGATGCAGTGTCTCGCCGCGGCCAATCGTTGAACCGTTGGCCCCCTCGCCAATGCGATCCATGAGAGAGTCCTCGGACTCCTGCCAGTACCGCTCCCTTTGCCAGGGATAGGTGGGAAGCCGCACTGCTCGTCCAGCAACCAGACGACTCCAGTCGATCGGATACCCGGACGTGTGAAGTTCGCCCAGCGTCGAGAGCAAGGTGGCTCTTTCCGATTCGCCCCGGCGGAGTGAACACAGAACCAGACTATCCGAGGTACCCGGCACTCCTGACAGGCACTCGGTGATCGAACGAGACAGTACCGGGTGAGGGCCGATTTCCAGAAAGCCGCTGATCCGCGCATCGGCGAGAGCCTTTACCGTGTCGGCAAAGCGGACGGTCTGGCGGAGGTTTCCAAACCAGTACGAGGCGTCGAGTCTCTCACCCTCGATCAGTTTTCCGGTGACCGAGGAATAGAGATCGATGCAGGTGGGGCGTGGCTCGATTGATTTCAGAGACTCGAGTAACTCCGGCTGCAGCCGATCCATCTTTGGACTGTGATAGGGAACTTCGACCTCCAGCAGGCGACAGAAGACTCCCTTTTCATTCAACTCGGTGGCGATCGACTCGAGCTCTTGCTCGTCGCCGGCGAGAGTCGTCGAGGTTGGGCTGTTGACAGCACCGATGGAGATCTTGTCGGTTCGACCGTCCAGCAGTTCCTGCGCGGCGTCCTCGGGCAGTCCGACGGCGAGCATTCTCCCCTCACCAGCTGTCTGTTGCTGCAAGCGACTTCGATGATAGACGACGCACGCCGCATGGTCCAGGCTCAGTGCACCCGATACGTGAGCGGCGGCCACCTCTCCCACACTGTGTCCGACGATTGCCTGCGGTTCGATGCCCCACGATTTCCACAACGCCGCCAGCCCGAGCTGAACAGAGAACATGGCTGGCTGGGCGATTCGAGTTTCGTTGATGCGAGAACTCTGCTGGTCAGCTTGGAGTTCCTGGTGAACCGACCAGCCGGTCATGGGGAGCAGCAACTGGTCGCAGGCCATGAAGGCGTCCCGGAAGACCGGTTCGTTTTCGAGCAGTTCTCGGGCCATGCCCCACCACTGCGGACCCATCCCTGAGAAAACAAAGGCGAGACGAAGTGGAGTTTCCCGCACCAGGCCACTGCGGATGGTCAGGCGAGTCTCGCCGGCCAGATATGCCTCGATCTGTTCGGCAAAATCGGCGTTCGATTGCGCTACCACGGCGATGCGGTCGTCGTGATGCGAGCGTCGAAGACTCGAGGTGGCGCAGATGTCGGCGAAACTGTCATTCGTGAAGTCGCAATAATCGAGCATGTTGCGGGCAACCGCTTCGAGAGCCTCGGGGCCGCGTGCGGAGAGGGGCACGAGTCGGGCCGTCGTCGACTCCTCGTCGACGATGGCCTCGACATCGGGGCTGATCATCTGCTCGAGTACAGCGGCGGCGTTGGTCCCCCCGAACCCGAAGGAATTGACGCAGGCCTTGCGCGGTGTATCGGAGTCGGTCGGCCATGGCTCGAGTCGGTCGACGACTCTCAGGCCGAGATCGCCAAAGGCGATGTCTGGGTTGGGAGTCTCGAAGTGCAGCGTCGGGGGTAGCTGGCCCTTGCTGAGGGCGAGAGCAACCTTGATCACTCCGGCAACCCCGGCTGCTGCTTCCATGTGTCCGATGTTGCTCTTGACCGACCCGATCAGGCATTCCCCGCCCGTACCCTGGCCGAAAACGCTGCCGATCGCCGCGCCCTCGACGGGATCTCCCATCGGCGTGCCGGTACCGTGGGCCTCCACATAGCGGATCTGTTCGGATTCGACATCGGCTTGAGCGAGGGCAGCTCTAAGAGCCGCGACCTGAGACGAAGCCTTGGGGACGGTGAGCCCATTGGACCGGCCATCCTGAGTGACCGCACTGCCGCGGATCACCGCATAGATCCGATCGCCACAGTCGATCGCTGCGGAGAGTGGTTTGAGAACGATGATCCCGGAGCCCTCGGCGCGGACGTAACCGTCGGCGCGTGCATCAAAACTGTGACAGCGACCGGTTGGAGAGAGCATCGAAGCCTTGCTCGTGCTCAGGGTCATTTCTGGCGAGAGGATGGCATTGGCTCCCCCTGCCAGGGCGAGATTACATTCCCGATTGCGCAGACTCTGGCAGGCCATGTGAATGGCGACCATCGATGAAGAGCAGGCCGTATCGACGGCAATACTCGGTCCGACGAAATCGAGGACGTAGGAGATGCGGTTGGCGGCGATGCTCATCGAGACACCGACTCCAGTATGCGCGTCGATGAGTCGTCGATTGCTCACCTTGAACTGGATATCCTGGTAGTCCCTGGTGAACAAGCCGATGAACACGCCAGTGGGGGAGCCGGCAAGGGCATCCGTGGGTTCTCCCGCGTCTTCGAGAGCTTCCCACGACGTCTCGAGCAGCATCCGCTGCTGAGGGTCCATACATGCGGCCTCCCGAGGGGAAATCCGGAAGAACTCGGCGTCGAACTGATCGATGGAGTCTACGAATCCACCCCACTTCGTATACATGCGGCCCGGGGTGGAACGGTTTTCGTCGTGGAAGGTCTGCAGATTCCAGCGGTCCTGGGGGATTTCGGTGATCGGGTCCACACCGTCACACAGCAATCTCCAGAAGGACTCGGGATCGTTTGCCGCTCCTGGAAAACGACAGCCGATTCCGGTGATCGCAATTGGCTCGGCCTGGCCGTTCCCATTCAGAGCCATCCCGGTAGACTGCGGAGAAATCGTGGTTCTTGGTTTGCTCATGGCTCTAATCTTGTTCTTACTCTAATTTTAGTTGAATGAAGAGGCCCATCACAGAGACAATGTACGCTCCGCTCGATCATAGAGACAGTGTCCGTCCCGGAAATAACTATAGCACTCGCTTCAACTTGCCACAATTGGCGGGAAATTATAGATTGAGGCGGCAAGGTCGAGATCGGCGGATTACTCATTGGTGGAAATCGACGTGAAGGACCCGGATTCGAACATCGATGTGGTGATCCTCGGCGGGGGCTTGGCCGGTTGCGCTCTTGCGATTCAGCTGCAGCAGTCGATACCCGATGTCGAGGTATCGATCCTCGAGAAACGATCGCTGCCCTTTCCGGACGCCGCCCACAAGGTCGGTGAGTCGACCATCGAGGTGGGTGCCCACTACTTCACCAGCGTACTCGATCTCTCCCACCAGCTGAGGACCTGCAAGCTGGAGAAACTCGGCTTGCGCTATTTCTTCAACAATGGTCAGAACGCACCCATTTCAGAGCGCCTGGAATTCGGTCAGGTGTATTTTCCGCCGATTCCCTCCTACAACTTCGACCGGGGGCGAATGGAGAACTTGCTCGTTCATGAGTGCGTCCTTCGAGAGATCGATTACCTGGGCGGTTGCCGGGTGAAGTCGATCGATCTGGACAAAGACGGGCACACCGTGACTTATGGACGGGATGGAATGACTCAGACCATCCGCGCGCGCTGGGTCGTCGACGCCAGCGGACGAGCCGGAATTCTCAAACGCAAGCTAGTGCCGTGTCACAGAATTGGACTTGTACTTTGAGGTAAGTGATGGTATTATTTGGACATACAGCGGTTTCTCTTTTCGAGGAG
>PBRM01000238.1 GCA_002725915.1 Gemmatimonadota bacterium | reverse complement strand
TAGCTGACTACGATGTATCTCCAGACGATGATTTTTCGATTGATCCGGGCGGCTCTGTGCGAAGATCCGGGGATTTCGAAATTGAGTTACTCAGTCTTGACATTCTGGACTTGATCGCCTTCTTGGGAATAATGGCAAAAAGCAGTTTTGAAGTTGAGTAGCACGTATCGACGATCGCCTGCCCGATGGTTTTCCCTCACCGACGCCACCTCGCGAGGGTTCAGCTCCTTCGAGACCATGGTCAAGAGCGGCGATTTCGGCCGCCTTCTGCCGCGCCCACGCAGCGCCGAAAGTCTGGCCGCGCATCATTCCAGGCCGTTGATGCGCCGATTGATCATGGCGATCTTCTTCAGCCGATGGCGGTTGCGGCACCACACCCATCATCCCGGCGCTGAAGGATACGCGCGCCTCGCGGACCTGGTGGATGGCGGGGACGCATGGCACGAAACCTTCGGCTGGCAGCGGCTGACAGTGACCGACCCCTTGATGATGCTGCGGCGGGCGGACCGACGACGACGGGAAGGAGGGAGGATCCCATGACCATCGGTGCCGCCTTGAGCGACTCGGCAGCTGACTTCTGTCACTCGCAGCATTTTCTGCTCCTCGACAGCGATCTGAAGGCGCATGCCGAGTCCTTGCTGGCGTATTGGGCCGACGCCGCCGGCGACGAACCGACAGCGCTGACGGTGAAGGAGGCGATGCTGAGCGTCGCTCACGTCGACCTGCCGCTGGTGCCGCGACGCCGTTTCCCCGAACTGCTGCAGGCGTTCCTCGACCACCTGCCGTCGACAGGGCGCTTTCCGTTGGCTTCTTCGTGGTCGACGGTGGTCGAAGGCGCCGTTGACGGCTACCTTGCCGCCTTCCGCGACGACGGTTCGGTGCGTGGCAAGACGGTGCGCAAACCGGTGGCTGGGGTGGGACGCAATGAGCCGTGTCCGTGCGGCAGCGGCAGGAAGTTCAAGAGGTGCTGTGGCCGCGGCTGACCAAAGGCTTTTCGAGACCGGGCGAAGAGAGGATCCGCCGACCTCTCAACCCCTGCGGTGCCTTAGCCCCTCCATTGACCAGTCGCTTCTATCCCTCCTATACTTCAGACGCTCAGATTCGCCCTGCCAACCCAAACTTCCGGGACACGTTCATGTACGACACGCGCTACTACGATCTCGCCAACGTGCTGGTAGGACACTCGACACAGATTCAATCGGGTGAGAAGGTCCTCATTGAAGCGTTTGACATTCCCGATGACATGGTGATCGCCCTGATTCGCACCATTCGAGATGCGGGCGGTGTGCCCCTGGTTACGGTCAAGCATCAGCGCCTCATGCGCGAGTTGGTCCATGCCGGCGACACTGCCGCCATGCAGACCATCGGCGCCTGTGAATCCCATCGCATGGAGCTGGTCCAGGCATATATAGCCCTGCGCGGCAGCCAGAATGTCATGGAAATGTCGGATGTGCCGAGTGAGGCGATGCGTCTGTACGAACAGCACTGGCTCAAGCCGGTCCATTTCGATATTCGCGTCCCCAAGACCAAATGGGTCGTCCTGCGGTGGCCGACGCCGTCCATGGCGCAGCAGGCCCAGATGGGCACGGAAGCCTTCGAAGATTTCTACTTCGATGTCTGCACCCTGGATTACGGCAGCATGGCACGGGCCCTGGTGCCGCTCAAAGAGCTGATGGACCGCACGGACCAGGTCCGCCTCACGGGCCCCGGTACCGACCTGACGTTCAGCATAAAGGACATTGCGAGTGTGGGCTGCTCAGGAGACCGCAACATCCCAGACGGCGAATGTTTCACGGCGCCGGTTCGAAGTTCGGTTAACGGAACCGTTCAGTTCAACACCCCGACGCTCTATCACGGGACCACCTTCACTGAAATCCGCCTGGTTTTTGAAGATGGCAGGATTGTGGAGGCGACGAGCAATCACACGGAGAAGCTGAACGATATCCTGAATTCAGATGAAGGAGCCCGTTACATCGGCGAGTTCGCCATCGGCTTCAACCCGTATATCACCACGCCGATGCTGGACACCCTGTTCGACGAGAAAATCGCCGGCTCCTTCCACTTCACCCCGGGACAAGCGTACGAGGAGGCCGACAACGGCAACCGCTCCGTTGTTCACTGGGACATGGTCATGAGACAGACCTCGGACAATGGTGGTGGTACGATCGAGTTCGACGGTGCGGTCATCCGTCAGGATGGCCGCTTTGTTCTAACTGAATTGGATGGCCTGAATCCTGACAATTCGAAGTAGAGCCGTATCTGGATGATGTATACCGACCCCGACACGCACATACACATAGATGCCGATTTCGAATGCGGCAGCGGTGGGGCCATCCGCAAGATCGCCGCTGCTGCCTATGCCGTCGAGCCGAAACCCGAGTCGGTGCCGGATTGGTTTCTGCAGGCGCTAAATCAGCACTTCGGTGGCGCTGGTGTACCGCGTGAGTACGCCTTTCACGTGCGCTTGCGCTCCTCGGCTGCGGATTCGCTGCAGTGCAGGGTCCGATGCCTTTTTACGCAGACATCCGGCAAGGGCTATATGGCACCGCCGTATTGGATTTATCGGGGGGAACGGTGGCGCCCCATTGCCGACGAATATACCCAATGTGTCGAGCGCGAATATGCTGATCTGACCGTGGCCGTGGCGCCGGGAGAGGTCATCCGGCTGGCGAACAAGCCGTATGTGTCGACGACCCGGATACAGGAAGACATGCAGGACCTGGCGTCGAGGGCTGGCAGCTTGTTGTCCCTGAGGGAGCTCGGGCGCACACGGGAAAACCGTCCGATTCTCGCCTTGGAAACGGAACCGCGGGAGGAAACAGTCCTTATCGTCGCTACCATGCAGCCGGCTGAACCCGCGGCGCGTCCGGTCATGGCCGTCGCCCATTGGCTGACCGACCGCAGCATGCTGACACAACGACTTCTGGAGCGGTTCCGATTCTGCTTTGTTCCCCTGCCCAATCCGGATGGCACGGCCAATGGACGATCCGTGACCAATGCCGTGGGCGAGGTGCCGATGTTCAGTTTCGGACATGTGGTCCGTGGAGAGCCGGCTCCGGCGGAGTCGGAGGCGCTATGGCGTTATGGCCAGGAGATTGTGCCCACTGCCTACCTTGAATTCCATACCCACTACCAGGACAACCGCTTTCACAAGCTGAACCGCATGTCGCTGGACTGGTTTCCCGAATCGATGCACGGGCGCGTTCGTCAGGTAGACGACGCTCTGATGCAGATCAACGCCGCCTGGCGCGTCACGCCGCTGACCCCCGACTTACCGCTGGTAGAGTGCGGCAAATTCGCCAATCTGACCGAGCGATTCCATACCCTCTCCTATTGCTACCAGATCTACACGATCTCCGAAGAGGCCACCTGCGCGCACGCAGTGACGGCCGTCTCGACGCTGGCGCAGGCGCTGGCGGGGCCGGAGTGGGCGGCGGAGCAGCCGGAGGTGAGGGTGGAGCGCGGCTGATTGCGGCCGGGCTGCTCATAGGCACGGCCACGAGGATTGATTCCCTAGATGACGACGCTGAGACAGGAATACGACGAGAACGGCTACTGCATCGCGCGCAACGCCATCGACGCGCAGCTGGCGTCCGAGATGGTCGAGCACGTCCACTGGCTGTGCGACAGACACCCCGATGTGCGTCCGGAGCGACTGGGTCACGGCCTGATGGTCAATGACCCATTCATGCATCGCCTCGTCCGCGACGGCAGGCTGGTCGACATCGCGGCGCAGTTCCTGGGGCCTAACGTCGCCATGTTCGCCGCCCACTACATCGCCAAGAGGCCCGCCACGGGCCAGGCCGTTCAGTGGCACCAGGACGGCTCGTACTGGCCCCTGGAGCCGATGGACGTTGCCACCCTCTGGGTCGCAGGCACGGAGTCGACGATCGGGACCGGCTGCATGCGAGTTTTGCCTGGCACCCAGAACCGCCGATTGCTGAAGCGCAGCGAAATGGTCGCGCTCGACCCCGACAAGTATGTCCTCGGAGTCGGCATGCGGTCAGATGACATTGACGACGGCGACGCCGTGAATATCGAACTCAGGGCGGGCGACGTCTCGATCCACAACCCGACGATCATTCACGGCTCGAATGCCAACACCTCTGACCGCTGGCGAGTGGGTCTCACCCTTCGCTATATCCCCACCACGACAAAGGTCACCACCGAAGGCCACGCCAACATCATGTGCCGAGGTGCCATTGTTGCGGAAGTCGGCAACTCGTACGCGGAGCGACCGGCGTATGTCGAGGGGGAACATATGCCGTTTTCCGGATGCGAGGCCTGGGTTGAAGACGTGGACCACCCGTCCAAGCCATGAGGAGCGCCATGACCGAACACGAACAGATGATTGCCGAGATCAAAGTGTACGGCTTTACGCTGGTCGACGATGTGCTGAGCGCCGACGAGGTCGAGGAGATGAAGGAGGCGCTGATTCGCTGCCAGCGCGAGCACGGCACCGAGCACACGCACCGGGGATCGGCCAGCCATGTGGCCAACCTCCCGACGATGGATCCCGTGTTTTTCAAGGTCATCGACCATTCCAGGATCCTGCCGCTGCTGGAGCACTTTCTCGAAAAGTCGCTCATACTAGGCAGCCTGAACTCGCGCATCGTGCGACCCGGCGACGGCGAGCAGCTGCTGCACAGCGACATTCCGCGATACATGCTCAACATGGACACGCCGGTCATGATGAACACGGTGTGGCTGCTGAGCGACTTCAGCACTGCCAACGGAGGCACTCGTGTCGTCCCAGGCTCCCACCATAGTGGTCTGGTGCAGCCTCCGGAGGGCATGGAGGTCAAGCACGTGATACAGCCGCAAGCGCCGGCCGGCAGTGTCATCGTCTTCAACGGCCAGACCTGGCACGCGGGAGGCGCCAACACCAGCGACGCCGACCGCTACGCCATGTTCGCACACTACCGCAAGCATATGCTGCTGTTCCAGTGTGATCCCCACGACGGCTTTCCGGCCGAGTGGCACGATCAGCTCTCGCCGCGGCAGCGCGATCTGCTGCGCATGAAGAATGGCGTCCGCGTCGAGCACGCGGCGGATGCGCATATGCGCTGAAGGACCCCCTTCGCGGGCCGGTGTGCTTGTACTTTCCGCCGGAAGCCGCCAGGACCTGCACACTCCCCGGTCACGTCCCCCATGAATCGACCACGGCGCTGTCAGCGAACGCCGTCAACGGCCTGTGTCAACCGCTGTCGACGGCGACGACGCGGTCTTCACGGCGGGCGGTCTCGGCCGCGAAGACCATGAGGTGGGATTCCAGTGTCTCCCGGGCACCTGAGAGGATCGACGACGGGTCGCCGGCGGCGACGGCGCGGACGAAGCCGTCCATCAGCCCGCCGTCGCCACCACCATGACCGCCTATAATCGAGGCGTCTCCGGTGGCGGTGTCGACGACCTCCGTCTTGTCGGTGAGGAAGTCGAAGTGATGGATGTGTTGCCCGTCTCCGAATAGGTGGCCGCGGCTACCGAAGATGTTGGTGCGGCGTCCGCCGGCCTCGGTAAAAGCGGTCATGGTGAAAGCGGCGGTGGAGCCGTTGGCGAAGCGCATGTTCACCACTTGATGATCGACGACGTCATTGTCGCAGGCGTAGACGCAGCGGCCATAGGGGCCGTCGCGCAGCGCCGCCGTCACACTCTCAACCGTCGGCTCGGGAGTCAGCACGTCGAGTGGCCAGCCGACCTGGCCCTGCTCCAGACGACCGAGGTAAATCTTTCTGGCTGAGTACGGACAGTCGGCTTCGACGGCACAGTCGAGGCAGCGCTCGGCGGCACCCTCCGGCCGCTCCTCGAGGCGGAAATGGCGCAGCGACCCAAAGGAGGAGACCGCCTCGCAGGAGACGCCCATCATGTAGCGGATCCAGTCGAGGTCGTGGCAGGACTTGGCCAGCAGCATCGACGAAGACTCGGTCTCGTTGCGCCAGTTGCCGCGCACGAAGGAGTGCGCCTGATGCCAGTAGCCGACCGGCTCGAGTCGCTGCAGTGACACCACGTCGCCGATGAGACCATCGTCGAGCATGGCTTTCATCCGCTGGCTGTAGGTCGTGTAGCGCGACACGTGGGCGACGGCGAAAAACACACCTGCCTTCTCGATGGCGTCGACGATTCGCCGGCAGCCAGCTTCCTCAGGCGCCATCGGTTTCTCAAGCAGGACGTGGTAGCCTGCCTCGGCGAAGGCCACCGCCGGTTCCACATGCATGGCGTCCTGGGTACAGACGAGGACGGCGTCAGCCAGTTTTGGCGAGGCGGCGAGATCGCGCCAGTCGCTGAAGACCTGGCTTGCCTGGATGCCGTGCTGGGCGGCCAGGCGTTGGCGGTAGAGGTCTCGGGGTTCGGCGACAGCGACAACGCGGGCGCGCTCCGGCAGCTGCTCGGCGAGGCGGGCGTAGCCGCTGCCGCGGCTGCCGGCACCGACGACCGCGAGAGTGACGGGGGTGCTCATGCCATTCACACTCCAGGCGCCCTGGGATTGCTACTCGCCGGAGAGGGCGCTTCACTCCTCCGGCGAAGGGTACCGTAAAGTGACCAATCCACTGACCCACTTCAACCGAGGCACCCTCGAGCGGATCTACTCCAGGCGATCAGGAGGCAATAGTTTCTTCTCATATGAAATGCCCTTGCCTGATATGTCTATCACGAAATAACCCTCTCGACTGTCCCCTCTTTCTGGAAAGGGATCATCTTTGATAGAAAAACCGATAGCGGGACAGGAGTAAATCGGCAGGCCATCGTGTTCTATCTCAAAGTGGCAGTGCAGGTGGCTATTGAAGACGGCCTTGACGGGACCTTCGTGGAAGACGCCTAATAGCTCCCTCCTGGGATCGGGCTCCAGAGTCCAGTAGCACGATTTCTCGTCAACGTCGCTTATGTAGACCATCGAGTGCATGAAAACTACCGCTCCTCCAGAAGGTGTTGAGGCTAGCTCATCCTCAAGCCATGCCAACTGCTCGCGTTCTTCCAGAGAGCCACTGCCGGGGAGTTCGCTGTTGATGGCGACAATCTTGGTACTGCCGTCTTGCTCGGTCCAGCGGTCAGGTCCGATGAATTCCCGAAAGCGCTCGAGAGTCTCCATCTTCAAAGTCTTTCCGGTTTGCTCGTTCAGATGGCAGCCCACGTCG
>PBRM01000237.1 GCA_002725915.1 Gemmatimonadota bacterium | reverse complement strand
GGATCCAGCTGTTGGAGCAGCGCCCGGATCACCAATGTCTTGCCGCACCCGGATTCTCCCGTCAGCAAGGCCGCGCCGCGGTTGCTTTTCAGGGTGTAGAGGAGGCGAATGTAGACGTCGGCGGTTTCGTCGGACTGGAACAGAAAACGGGGATCCGGCGTGTTTTCGAAAGGTTTCTCGCGCAATCCCCAATACGCTTCGTACATGCAGAACTCCCAAGGCGTGAGGCCAGCGTCAGGATACCGAGTCCTCGGCCGCGGCCTGCGTCGGAGCGGCGCCCAGTCCAACCGGCTGAGAGTGGGACCGCCGGCAACCCTTGCGACCCGCACGCGCGTTGGCGGTGCGGACTCGCACCCTAAGAAAAACCGTCTTAAAAGCACGGAATGTCAAGTTCCATCGTCAGCTTTCCAGGAGCGTTGACGGGTATTGGGGATCTCCGTGACCGTGGGTCTCCTTGACTCATTCCCCGTGCAGGAGTAAGTTTATCTGTTTTTCGCGAACGCCGTAGCGAGTTGGGACACACGACATTACGGCACGGGCCGCGTTCTCCAGAGGTCCAATTTGGGTACCCTTTCCCCGTGTGCGCAGGCGCGGCGATATCAGCCGCGTGGACAGCCGGTCTCCCGTCGCCTCTGCCGCTCTCTCTCGAGAGGGGGGTTGACGATCCTATTCTGCGCGCTCCTGGGACTGCCGGGGTGGAGCGCATCTCGGGCGACCGCAGTCGAGTTCATGCCTGTTGACTCGTTGCGCGCGGGCATGAAGGGCGTGGGCTTGACGGTTCTGAAGGGAACGAGGATTGACAGTTTTTCCGTGGAAATCCTGGGGGTTCAGAGCAACCCGGCGCGCCCGGGCCGCCACGTCATCCTGGCCCGACTGTCGGGAGCGGGTCTGGAGGAGACCGGAATAATTCACGGCATGAGCGGTAGTCCCGTGTACGTGGAAGGGCGCCTGGTAGCCCTTCCTCCTCGACAACAGCCCCCCGTCCATAAGGGCGGAGCTCTCCGGTGAGAGCCCGCCAAAGGTGAAGATCGAAATCGAAGACCGCATCAGCCCGATTCAGCGCGTGCAGTACACGGTGGACTACGGAGACCGGGTGTACCCCGTCGATTCACATGACGGCATCTTCGACGGCCTGCACGAGGAGAGCGAGTTCGTCCTGAAGGGACTGGAGCCAGGCGAGCATGTCATCTCGGTGCAGGCCTGGGACCGGCTCGACAATGTGGGCGTGGCGCAGCTCATTCTGTACGTGGAGTAAGTGGGTGGGTGAGTGAGCGATGAGCTCAGCAGACGCCGCATTCATGCGCCGCGCCCTGCGCCTGGCCGAAAGAGGGCGCGGCAAAGTCAGTCCAAATCCACTCGTTGGCGCCGTGGTCGTGCGGCGTGGCCGCGTTGTCGGAGAGGGGGCCCACCTCGAATTGGGCGGACACCACGCCGAAGTCAACGCCTTTGCCGCCGCCGGCGAGCGGGCGCGGGAGGCCACGCTGTTCGTCACTCTGGAGCCCTGCGCTCACCAGGGACGCACGCCTCCGTGTATTGACACGGTGCTCCGATCCGGGGTGCGCCGCCTGGTGTGCGCCATGGAAGACCCCGACGAGCGGGTGCGGGGGGAGGGACTGGCGCGTCTCCGCGAGGCTGGACTCGATGTGGAGGTCGGACTCCTGGGCGCCAAAGCTGAGCGCCAGAATGCGGCTTATCTCAAGCACCGGCGGAGCGGGCTGCCGCTGGTCATTCTGAAGCTGGCCCAGACCCTGGACGGCCGCATCGCCACCGTCTCGGGCGAGTCTCGCTGGATAACCGGCGCGGCGTCGCGACGGCACGTCCACCGCTGGCGTTCCTGGGTCGACGGTATCGCTGTCGGGGCCGGTACTGTGCTGGCGGACGATCCCCGTCTCACGGTGCGGCACGTGCGCGGACGCAACCCCCGCCGGCTGGTGGTCGACGGGCGCCTGCGGGTCTCGCCAGAGGCAAGGATCTTTCACCCCGGAGACGGTGCCATCCTCGTTACCTCCCGAGAGACGCCGAAGCGGAAGCGCGCCGCCTTCACGGCCGGCGGCACGGCGGTCTGGACCTTCTCTGAACGGGACGGCAGCATCGACCTGAAAAAGCCCCTGGTGAGAGCGGCGCGGGAGGGTATGACCAGCCTCCTGATCGAGGGCGGTCCTCAGCTGGCGGCCTCGGCCCTGAGGCAGCAGGTGGTCGATCAGGTCATGATCTATGTCGCCCCAGCGCTGATGGGAGAGGGCATGGGGGCCATCGGCGATCTGGGCGTGCAGCTGCCCAGCGAGGTCGTGCGCCTGGAGGGGGCCAGAATCCAGCGGTTGGGCGCGGATTTCCTCATTACCGGAGAGGTCAGCTACTCGTGTTCACCGGATTGATAGAGGAGGTGGGAACGGTGGCCGCGCTCCGAGCGCCGCGCGGCGTGCAGCTTCAGCGCATGGAACTGAAGGCCGATCTCGTGCTCGAGGATACAGCCGTGGGTGACAGCATCGACATCAATGGGGCCTGCCACACGGTGGTGGAATTATTGGCGAGTGAGGGGTTTGCGGTGGAATCGGTGGCCGAAACGCTGGCGCGGACCACGATGGGGCAGCTTCGCGCCGGCGACCGTGTGAATCTGGAGCGCTCGCTGCGGCCCACCGACCGCCTCGGCGGCCATCTCGTCCTCGGCCACGTGGACGGCGTCGGCACGGTACGGCGGTTCGAGGCCGTTGGCGGGGGAGGGGGGAGAGTTCTGGAAGTAACCCCACCGGCTGAGCTGTCGCGTTACATCGCCTTCAAGGGTTCGATCGCCGTAGACGGCATAAGCCTCACCATTGCAGACCTCTTGGACGAGTCCTTTACCATAGCTATCATACCGCATACATTACAACATACGAACCTTTCGCAGGTCCGGCCCGGCAGCCGCGTAAACCTCGAAGTAGATGTCCTCGCCCGCTATGTCGAGCGCTTGATGACAGGCGGAAACAGCCGCCATAATCCCCCCGCCGCCGGCCTGTCGGTGGAGAGCCTACGAGACCTGGGCCCCTGAGAGTTGCCGTTTCGGTGCCCAGTTAACCGACGCCAGACGCGAGCCTCATGCCTGATTTCAACACCATAGAATCGGTCCTCGAGAACCTGCAGGCGGGAAAGATGGTCGTCCTCGTCGACGAGCGCGCCTTGGACGTGGACGGATCCGAGCGCGTCGGCGAGGGGGAGATTATGATGGTGGCAGAGCGCGCGACCCCGGAGGCCATCAATTTCCTCACCCGGCACGCCGGCGGGCCACTCTACGTCACCGCCGAGAAGGAACGCCTCGAGTCCCTGGGGTTGAACACAATGCTGCCAGGGAAGGAGGGGCCGCGGGGATCTACCATCATGGTCACGGTGAACGCGGCCTCCGTAGTCGGAACCGGAGTCTCGGCCCGCGACCGAGCGCTCACCGTGGCCAGGATCGCCGATCCAGACAGTGGAGCTGCCGACTTCGTCCAACCCGGGCATGTGACCCCGCTGCGGGCACAGCCCGGAGGGGTCCTGCGCAGAGCGGGGCACACAGAGGCTTCGGTAGACCTGGCGCGGATGGCACACTGTCAGCCAGTGGCCCTCATTACCGCCATCCTCAACGAAGACGGCGAGGTGGCGACGACGCCTTATCTGCTCGAATTCGCCGCGCGGCATGGATTCGAGATCGCCACCATTCGCGACCTCATCGCCCATCGGCGCCGCACCGAGAAGCTGATCCGCCTGGAGGCGACGGCCGACATGCCGACGCGCTACGGCGACTTCACCGTTTGCGCTTACCGCAACCTGGTGGACGACAATCCTTACATTGCCCTGATCATGGGGGATGTCACCGACGGCGAGCCAACCCTGGTGCGGATGCACTCCTGCTGTATCACCGGCGATGCGCTGGGCTCCTCCCTCTGCGACTGCGGCGAGCAGCTCGAGCGCTCCTTCGAGGCGATCGCCGCGGAGGGTCGAGGCGTCATTGTCTACATCCAGCACCACGAGGGTCGCGGGATCGGCCTGATCCACAAATTGAAGGCCTACCAGCTGCAGCAAAGCCAGGGACTGGACACCATCGAGGCCAACCACGCCCTGGGACTGCCCGCCGACATCCGCGACTACGGTGTGGGCGCACAGGTTCTCTTTGACCTGGGGCTGCGACAACTCCGACTCCTCACCAACAATCCACACAAACGAGTGGGTCTGGAAGGATACGGACTCAAGGTGGTGGAGCAGGTCCCGATCGCCGCCTCGCCCAACCCGCACAACCTCCGCTACCTGCAGACCAAGCGGGACCGCATGGGACACAGCACGCTGTTACCCGATTCAGGGGATGACGATCTCGCCAGGAGCGCGTGAAGCTCAGGGCCTCAGACTCGAAAGGTGCAACGCAGTAACCGAGATCGTTTAGAAGGTCTTCTTACACTGTTTCAGGGGAGCCGAGAATGCTCAAAGTAAATGAGGGGATGCTGGCCGCGGGGGGAAGCCACTTCGCCATCGTCGTCAGCCGCTTCAACGAGCTGATCACCTCAAAGCTGCTGGCCGGGGCACTCGATTGTCTGAAGCGCCACGGATGTGGGGAAGAGGACATCGAAGTCGCCTGGGTTCCCGGCGCCTTCGAGCTGCCCCTCGTGGCCCAGAAACTTGCCCGCAGCGGCCGCTTCGACGTCGTCATCTGTCTGGGCGCCATCGTCCGATCCGACACCCCGCATTTCGAATACGTCGCCGGCGAAGCGGCCAAAGGGATCGGCCAGGTCGGTCTGGACACCGGAGTTCCGGTCACCTTTGGCGTCATCACCGCCGACAACGTAGAGCAGGCCATCGAGCGAGCCGGCGTCAGGTCTGGCAACCGCGGTTGGGACGCAGCCCTCAACGCCATCGAGATGGCGAATCTGCTGAAAGGCCTGTCGTGACCGATGTCGGAGAAGCGAAGAGGGGAGATCCAGGGTTGAGCGATGTTCGGTCGCTGGGTGACCAATCGGAGTGGGAGCCCGACTGGACCGAGCCGGAGTTACCCAACAGTCGGCACGGCGCGCGCTGCCTGGCGCTGCAGGCGCTGTACTGGGGCGCCAGCAGTGGCGCCAACGGTCTGGGCGACGTCACCGCAGCGCTCGACAGTCTGGACCGTCGCAGTGGCCTCGAGCCCGAATACCGCGCTTTCGCCGCTCAGCTCGTCGGCGTCGTCGTCGATCACGCCGCCGAGCTCAGTCAGCTGATCGAGAAGGCGGCCCACAACTGGAGTCTGACGCGCATGGCGCGCATGGACGTGCTGATCCTGCGGCTGGCGCTAGCCGAGATTCTCCACGTGGCGGACGTGCCCACCCGGGTGTCCATCGACGAGGCTGTCGAGCTCGCCAAAGTCTACAGCGGCGAGTCCTCCTACGCCTTCGTCAACGGCATTCTCGACGCTGTGGCCAGCGGTCTCGGCGTGGATATGTAGGTCCTGCCTGGGGCCGACTCGCCGCGGTAAATAATGCGCACGGCAGTATTCTCCGATATCCACGCCAATCTCGAGGCTCTGGAAGCCGTCCGCGGGGCCGCGGAAGAGCGCGCCGTCCACAGGTGGGTCTGTCTGGGCGATGTAGTCGGCTACGGCGCCGACCCGGCTGCCTGCCTGAGAACAGTGCGGTCCCTGACCGATCAGGTCCTGCAGGGCAATCACGACGCGGCTGTGGCCGGCCTACAGGATCTGGAGTACTTTAATGGATACGCCCGCGAGGCTGTCTTGTGGACGAGGGAGCACCTCGACGTGGAGGACTGTCAATTTCTTGCCGAGTTGCCCTTTACCTGTGAGCGGGACCAGGCGTTCTACGTGCATGCCGACCCGGCCGACCCGGGAGCCTGGGGATACGTCGACAGCAGCGCTGACGCAGCAGCGGCGATGGCGGCGGTGGACAGCAGATTCTGTTTTGTCGGCCACTCGCATCGGGCGTTCGCATTTGGCGCTTACGGCACACGGCTGGAGTTGGTGGCCGAGGGCGCGGGGCGGTTCGAGTCGCGGGAGGGATACCGCTACCTCGTCAATGTGGGCAGTGTCGGTCAGCCTCGAGACCAGGACGCCAGATCCTGTTTCGCCATCTACGACGACGAAGCCGGCAGCCTCGAGCTGGTGCGGACCGACTACGATATCTCCCGCGCCCAGGAGAAGATACTCCGGGCAGGCCTGTCCCCTTTTCTGGCGGCGCGACTGCAGAGCGGTCACTGACCGCGTCGGCGGTGGCAATGCGATCCAGGACCCATATAAGATCCACCCGACTCGCTTGGTTAGATTGAATTCATGCTGAAGATCATCAAATCCGTATTCGGGTCTCAGGCGGATAGAGAATACAAGAAGCTCTCTCCCACCATTACCGAGATCAACGCCTACGTCGCCCAGTACTCGCAGTTGTCGGACGAGCAGCTGGTGGGAAAGACAGCGGAGTTCCGGGCCCTGCTCGCCGAGCGCACGGGCTCCAGGTCGCAAGAGCTCGCCGCCGTGGAGACGCAGTTGAGAGGCGATCTGGACGGGGACCAGCGGGAGCGCCTCAACGACCGCTACGACGAGCTGGAAGGCGAAATCCTCGACGCCGAAGCCGCCATCCTGGACGAGATCATGACCCAGGCCTTCGCCGTCGTGAAGGAGGCCTGTCGGCGGATGGTGGGGCGCAGCTGGGAAGGGGTGGGGGGGCCGGAGGATTGGGCGATGATCCCCTTCGACGTGCAGCTCTTCGGGGCCACCGTTCTGCACCGGGGCAAGATCGCCGAAATGGCCACTGGAGAGGGCAAGACCCTGGTAGCCACCATGCCCCTGTATCTCAATGCCCTGCCCGGCCGGGGGGTGCACCTCATCACCCACAACAACTTCCTGGCCAAGCGCGACGCCATGTGGATGGGAGCCGTCTACAACTTCCTGGGGCTGTCGGTGGGGGTAATTCAGGACCACCGGCAAACCGGCGGCGCAGAGGCTTATGTGATGCCGGTCCCCGAGGGCGGCGTGCCCACCGAGTTCATCTGGCACGAGGCGCAGCGACGTGAAGCCTACGACGCCGATGTCGTCTACGCCACCAAGGACCAGATGGGGTTCGACTATCTGTACGACAACATGGCCACCCGCCGCGAGGACATAAATCAGCGGGAGTACAACTACGCCATCGTCGACGAGGCCGACAGCAATCTCATAGACGATGCCCGCACGCCGCTTATCATCTCGGGACCCGTACCCGAAGCCTCCAACCGCTACAACGAGTTCAAGCCCCTGGTGGAGAAGCTGCTGCGGGCCCAGACCAGCTTGGTGAACAAGATCGTCTCCGAGGGGGAGCGGATATGGACGGAGGGCGAAGATGAGTACGCCGCGGGTATAGAGTTGCTCAAGGCGTCCAGAGGAGCACCAAAAAACAAGCGGCTTCTGAAGGTCCTCCAGGAGGAGGGCGTAAAGCGTCTGATCGGTCGGGTTGAAGCCGACTATATGAGGGACAAGCGGCTCAGCGATATCGATGAGGCCCTCTACTTTGCGGTGGACGAGAAGGCCCATACCATGGACCTCATGGACAAGGGTCGGGATCTGCTCTCTCCCGACGAGCAGGCCCTCTTCATCCTGCCCGATTTGAGCGAGCAGATCGATGGGATCCGCAAGGACCCTGACCTCGACGCCGAGGAGAGGAAAGAGCGGGAGGAAGTGGCCTACCGCGATCACTCCGAACGCACCGAGGCGGTACACAACATAAACCAGCTGATGAAGGCCTACTCGCTCTTCGAGAAAGACGTCCAGTACATCATCTCGGAGGACAAGAAGGTCGTCATCATCGACGAGTCAACGGGTCGGCCGCAGCCGGGGCGCCGCTTCGCCGACGGACTGCACCAGGCGTTGGAGGCGAAGGAAGGCGTCAAGGTGGAGCAGGAGACGCAGACGGTGGCCACCATTACCCTGCAGAACCTGTTCCGCATGTACCGCAAGCTGGCGGGGATGACGGGCACGGCCGAGACCGAGGCCTCCGAGCTGTTTGAAATATACAAGCTCGAGGTCCAGGTAGTGCCCACCAATCGCCCGGTTCGGCGGGCGGACCTGGAGGATCAGATCTTCCGCACCAAGCGGGAGAAATACACCGCCGTCATGGAAGAGATCGCCCACCTCCACGAGCTTGGCCTGCCGGTCCTGGTTGGCACCGTATCGGTCGAAGTGTCCGAGCTCCTGGACCGCATGCTCACACGCAAGGGCATCAAACACCAACTGCTCAACGCCCGCTACCACGAGAAGGAAGCGCAGATCATCAGCGAGGCCGGGCAGCCCGGGGCCGTAACCATCGCCACCAACATGGCCGGCCGCGGCACCGACATCAAACTCGCTCCCAGTGTCGTCACCGTCAGCCGCGACATCCTCGATTCGGATATCACCCTCGACGACAGCCTGTCCGGCGGCGACTCTCTGAGACTGCAGCTAGAGGAGAACCCCTCCGGTCTGCAGGTCATCGGCACGGAGCGACACGAGGCGCGGCGCATCGACCGCCAGCTACGGGGTCGATCGGGTCGTCAGGGGGATCCGGGCGCCTCTCGCTTCTTCCTCTCGCTCGAGGATGACCTCATGCGGCTGTTTGGCTCGGAGCGCATCGCCTCGGTGATGGACCGCCTCGGTGCCGAAGAGGGAGAGGTTATCGAGCACCGCATGGTTACGCGCTCCATCGAGCGGGCCCAGAAGAAGGTAGAGGCGCGCAACTTCGAGATGCGCAAGCATCTGCTGGATTATGACGATGTCATGAATCAGCAGCGGCAGGTCATCTACAACCGCCGCCGCGACGTGCTGGACCGAGACTCGGGACGCGACCGGGTTCTGGAGATCATCGGGGAGACCATAGGGGGGATGGTGGACAGCCACATCCCGGAAGGCACCCATCCCCAGGAGTGGTTGTGGGAGAACCTGGCCGAGGATTTCAGCAGTACGTTTTTCAACAGCTTTCCCGTCGAGGGGGAGGGGCGCGAAGGCGTCACCCAGGAGGAGCTCTGCCAGCAGCTGGTCGAATCCGTGACCACCGCGTACAAGCACCGCGTGGAGCTGGTGGGGGAGGAGACCTTCCGCCAGGTGGAGAAGGCGATCCTGCTGCATACGGTGGACACGTGCTGGCAAGAGCACCTCTACGAGATGGACGAGCTGAAGGAGGGGGTGGGATTCGTCGGCGTGGGAGGCAAGAATCCGCTGATCGAATACAAGAAGGGCGCCTTCGACATGTTCGAGAGCCTGATCGCTCGCATCGATCAGGAGACCCTCCGCAATCTCTTCCAGCTGCGGGTAGATGGAGAGACGGCGGCTGCTGGAGCGGGCGCCGACGGTCGCGGCAGTCGCTACAGCCCCATCCACCGGGAGTCCACCAATCTCGGTTTCAGCGGCGCCACTGGCGGCGGCGCGACCGACGCATCCGGTGACGATCTCCCGCTCGGCAGGCCAAGGAGAGCCCCACGCGACCGCGGGCTGGTGGCCGGCGGAAGCGAGGGCACCGACGGCCCCGCGCCTCGCGAACCCGTGCGCGTCGGCCCCAAGATCGGCCGCAACGCTCCCTGTCCCTGCGGGAGCGGAAAGAAGTACAAACGCTGTCACGGTCGGGACGCCTAGGGTGCTGTCGCAGAAATACCCTTCCACGCGCCTTGCAAACCGGGCGCTTCATTGTCCGAAATCTGGCAAGTAACTTCTGCGACAGCACACTAGAAGTCAGCGAGGGAATCGCCGTTCGCCGCCGTCGGAGAGACCACAGGGATTTTACCTCGATGACCGGCGGTTGCAGCTAACCAATGACCGGGGCTCATCGGGGTACTGACTCGGATGGTGGGTCATGCGCCGAAGTCGACCGGCGACTCTCGCACAGACTCAGACGGCGGATCATTCTTGTTCGAAGGACCGATACCTCATCACACAGCGACGATGAATCTGGAACTCTGGCAGCTCGTCTGCCTCGCCATCTACTGCGGAATCGTCATCGTGTTGAGCGTCTTCGGTTTTCACCGCTACCACATGATGCGGTTGTTCTTCAAACATCGTGGACACGACCCGGTTCCCAGCAGGCGCTTCGACGAGTTGCCCGGCGTCACCGTACAGCTGCCCATTTTCAACGAGTATCACGTCGTCGATCGACTGCTGGAGGCTGTCGGCGGACTCGACTACCCGCGCGACCGGCTGGAGATCCAGGTCCTCGATGACTCGATCGACGAAACTGCTGACAAGGCGCGGCTCGCGGTAGATCGCTTAGCCAGGCAGGGGGTCGACATCGACTACATCCACCGCGACGACAGGGTCGGGTTCAAAGCCGGCGCCCTGGCCAATGGACTGACGCGGGCCAAGCACGATTTAGTCTTCATCCTCGACGCCGACTTCGTCCCCCCGCCGGCGGTCTTGAAGGAGGCGATCCACCACTTCACCGACGAGAAGCTGGGAATGGTCCAGATGCGCTGGGGTCACCTCAATCGCCGTTACTCCCTCCTCACTCGCCTGCAGTCGATCTTCCTGGACGGCCACCTTGTCATCGAGCACCTGGCTCGAAATCGCTCTGGGCGGTTTTTTAATTTTAACGGCACCGCGGGTATCTGGCGCAAACACAGCATCGAGGAGGCCGGCGGCTGGGAGCACGACACCCTCACCGAGGATCTGGATCTCAGCTTCCGGGCCCAACTGGCGGGCTGGAAGTTCCTCTTCCTCCCCGGGATCGAAGTACCGGCGGAGTTGCCGGTGGAGATCAACGCCTTCAAGACCCAGCAGCACCGCTGGACCAAGGGTGCGGTGCAGACGGCCAAGAAGATCCTGCCCCGTGTATGGCGCAGCGATTTCCCACTCTACGTAAAGATCGAGGCCACCATCCACCTGACCGCCAACAGCTCCTACATTCTTATGCTGGTCATGGCGCTCCTCATGCTGCCCGTCCTTTCCATTCGCGCTGACATGGTCTGGCAGCACAGGCTGCTACTGG
>PBRM01000236.1 GCA_002725915.1 Gemmatimonadota bacterium | reverse complement strand
TCTAGACCAACCCAGTCCTCATCGACGCGGGTTATGGTGGCAAAGGTCTCGTAAAAGCCCCCGTGGGTGCGATCGTCGTGGATCGACACCGTCATCCCCACCTCGAGCCCGGCTGTCGAGCGCAAGGGAAGGTCGCACATGCCGTAGTTGTGGTACCCCGAGAGCGGATAGACCCGGCCCTCCCCCTTGCGCAGCACGGTTCCGGCGCCCTGGCCCGTCAGCTCCACGCCCGATCGCAGGCACAGCCCGCGATCCAGCGTCAACGTCATCTCCGGCAACACCAGTCGGCCGCCGGTCCCGGCCAGTTCGTCGATGGCCACCTGGATCCGCGCGGCGCTGCTGGCCTCGCCAGGAGTGAGTCGTCGCTCCTGCACGGTCCTATATCTCCGTTGAGTTGCGGGGGACGGGCGGCCTGCGCGAGGACGCTCGACCTCAGATGATTGGGGCCAGCCAGCCTCCGTCCACCGGGAGCGAGACACCGGTGATCCACGAGGCGTCGTCGGAAGCCAGAAAAACGCAGGCCCGACCGATGTCCTTTGGGGCGCCGAACCGCGGCAGCGGCGTCCGCTGGCGCACCGTCTCGATCTGTTCTGGAGTCAGATAATCCTGGATCGCCGTTTCGATGTACCCTGGGCAGATGGCGTTCGCCGTGACCCCATCGGCCGCGACTTCGACGGCCGTGTCCCGGGTGAGATTGACCAACCCCGCTTTGGCGGGCGCGTACGCCGGCCCGCCGCCTCCTCGAGTCGCATGGACGGAGGCGATGTTGATGATGCGCCCCGCCGCTGAGCTGCGCAGGTGGGGGATAGTGAATTTCGTGGTCGCGAAAACGGCTCTGAGGTTCAGATCCACGACCCGGTCCCAGTCGTCAAGCGACAGATCCTGGCTGTCTCCGGGTATGTAGATACCGGCGTTATTGACGACGATATCCAGGCCGCCAAATTCCTTCACGGTGCGCTCCACCAGGGCCTCGACGCCCGTTTCTTCCGCCATATCCACCTGGACAAAAATAGCCGTTCCGCCCAGATTATCGATCTCCTCGACCGTGCTCGCGACGATGTCCCTTTCGTGGTACTTGCCGCGCTTGGGTTGCTCCTGGATGTCGGCGACAGCGACGCGGGCCCCCTCGCGAGCAAACTCCAGGCAGATACCGCGGCCGATTCCGGAGCTGCCCCCGGTGACTATTGCGATCCGATTCTCGAGTAGCATCTACTTGCCGATTTCGCGCCAGGTTCGAAGGTTGACGATCTCGCACAGGGACCGGTCCGGTCGGGGCAGGCCTCCTGTCACGCGCCCCTCGCTGGCCGCTGGCGGAGCTCTCGTTGAGAGATCCCCAATAAACCAGTCATGCTCGCAAGCGTCAACTGCGAGCGCTGCCGGGAAGCCATCCGCGGCGATGGCGGCCCGTCGTGGGCGCATGCTCTGGGCATGCCTGCTGGCGGCTGCGCTCAGCCAGGGCGTGCGGGCCGGCGAGGGCGACCACAGCCAGCTCGTCGACAGTGCCGGTGTCGCCGCCTACCTCGAGCGCGGGCGGGCATCCAAAGACAGCCTGCTCCGCTACGGGCCGGGCTCCCCGCTGAAATCCGGCGACCGCGCCGATTTTGGAGGCCTGAGCTACTTTCCCGTGGACCTGCAGTTCAGGATGACGGGGGGACTGCACCGGTACGGCCGCCCGCGCCGCGTGCTGGTACCCACCACGAGCGACACGCTTGTATATATGGACCGTTTCGGCCGTCTACTCCTCCAGCTCGAGGGAAATGAGTTCTGGCTGGAGGTCTACGCCGACCCTGGCACAGGCGACCTGTCCGTCTTCTTCACCGACCGCACCAACGGACACCAGACCTATGGAGGAGGCCGATACGCCCCTGTCCACGAACTGGGCCTAGGCATGTATCTCATTGATTTTAATGAGGCTTACAATCCATACTGCGCTTACAATTCCGACTATATATGCCCTTTGCCGCCTCCTCAAAACCGTCTGTCTGCCGCCGTCACGGCCGGCGAAAAGAGCTATGGTGCGGATCTTGCTCACTGAGAACCTGGGCTAGGGTAGGCGGCACCCGTTAGCCCGCAACGCGCAACTCGCCAACTCACATAAAGCGGTTTTTCTTCAGCCATCCTTGCGCCGCGCCGCCATTGGTGGGCATCGCCCTCAGCGCGTCCTCCGCCATCAACGTTCGGCTCGTCGAAAGGAGGAGGCCCGGGCCGCGTATCCGCATCTGAGGGTAATCCGCCGCTCTCCCGCCCTGTTCCTGTCAGGGCGGCGTTTTTTTCCTATATTATCATTGCCCAGCAAGAATTACCGGCGGAGTACAGAAGTATTTTCCGGCTTCGCTAGCCGCGGTCGGTCGATAAGCCCGCCGCCCCCTCATAGAGAGTGAGCGAAGTTGCGTTAGGGACTCCTGGACCGATCGGCGAAGATCTGTTTGCTCCGACCCCTCCAGGCGGTTTGTCTTCGAGTCACTCGGAGCGAAAAATCCTTCCTTATGAAGAGTAGCCCACTCCCCGGCGGACCGGAGTCAGACTGGCGGGAGCTCGGAATCGCCCGCTCCCGTGACTCTCGCCCTGACTGCTCTCCCCCTCCGGATGTATTCGCCACGGCGCGCGATCGCTTCGCTCGCCACTTGGATCAGCTCATGGACCTTGAGCGCGACAACCGGCGCCAGCTGTCTCGGCGTGAAGTCGTCATCAGCGGGCTACCCACCCGAGCCAACAGCGGCCGCAAGCCGTTGTCGAGGTGATCGTGGATCACGCTCCCGTGCCCGAGCACGTCCTCGAAGTCGGCAAGGCCGATACGCAGCTCGAGGAGGCGTTTGCCGACTCCTACGTCCTCTTCAATGAGACCACTCGCAGGTACATGGAGGCGTACAAGCAGCTCGAGGAGCAGTTCGAGCGCCTCAATGTCAAGCTGGAGGAGGCCAACAAGCAGCTGCGACAGAGTCTGGAAGAGAAGGATCGCGTCAGCAACTACCTGAACAACATCCTGGAGAGTATGAGCGGCGGGGTCCTGGTGCTCGGGATGGACGGCAGAATCACCCTCTTCAACCAGGCTGCGGAGGAAATCACTGGTCGCAGCCAGGACGAGGTCGTGGGACGCCTCTATGAAGAGGTGATGGGGATAGACGGCGACGACGAGAAGTCGGCCCTTCGCACCCTGGCGACGGGGGAGAGTTTCAACAATCTCGAAAGGGAGCTCAGGAGAGGCGACGGCCGCGCCCTGCACATCGGCTTCAGCACCTCCCAGGCGCGCGACAAGGACGGGCGGGTGTTCGGTACGATCGAGGCCTTCAACGACCTGACCGAGGTGAAGCGACTGGAGGCGCAGGTCCAGCGCATGCACACCCTCGCCGCGCTGGGAGAAATGGCGGCCACCGTCGCTCACGAGATACGCAACCCCCTGGGAGGGATCGCCAGTTTCGCCAACCTTCTGGAACGCGACCTTGACGTCGGCGATCCCAGCCGCCGCCTGGTTCGCAAGATCACCGAGGGCGTGGCCAGGCTCAATCGCATTGTCTCCAGCCTTCTCAGCTACACCCGCCCCCTGAACCTCAACACCCACGAAGTCGATCTGTCTTCGGTAGTGGAAGAGGCCACCGCCTTCTTCGAGCTCGACCTGGACCGCTTAGGGGACGTCAGCATCGAGCGTCACTTTCCCGGCCAGCCGCTGAGCTGCGAGGTCGACACCGAACAGTTCCAGCAGGTCATCCTCAACCTGCTGCTCAACGCCATACAGGCCATGCGGGGAGGGGGCGCCATCCACATGGAGGTCTTCGCCGACGAAGACGCCGAAATCCCCTACGCCGTCCTCTGTGTCCGCGATACCGGCATCGGCATCGACGAAGAGGTCCGCGAGAAACTGTTCACCCCATTCTTCACCACCAAGGAAGACGGCACCGGCCTCGGCCTGGTGACCTCAAAAAAGATCGTAGAAGCCCACGGCGGCAACATCCGCGTGGAGAGCACTCTGGGCGAGGGAACCAGCTTCTTCGTCGCTCTCCCCCGATAAACCAGAGCGAGGCAAGACGACCATGGCAGCAAAACGAATTCTCGTCGTCGACGACGACTCCTATGTCCGCGGGGCGACCGAAGAGATCCTCATCCGCAAGGGATATGAAGTGGACACCGCACCGGAAGCGACTTCCGCCCTGCGCAAGCTGGAAGACCGTGATTACGACCTACTGCTGTCGGATATCAAGATGCCGGGGATGAGCGGGCAGGAGCTCCTGGAATCGGTAAAGGCCAGGTGGCCGGACATGCACGTCATTCTCATGACCGCGCACAGCACCGTGGAGGGCGCGGTGGAGGCGATGAAGAAGGGGGCGTACGACTACATCCAGAAAGGCTCCGAGTCCACTACGCTGGAGACCGAGCTCGTCGTTGAGAGGGCGCTGAAATTCCAGGAGACGGAGCGGGAGAACCGCAGGCTTCGGTCCGAGCTGCAGGGCAAGTACAGTTTCGACAGCATGATCGGTAAGTGCCACAACATGGAGAAGGTCTTCGACCTCATCGAAACCGTGGCCAACAGCCGTGCGACCATCCTCGTCACCGGCGAGAGCGGCACGGGTAAAGAGCTCGTTGCCAGGGCGCTGCACTACAACAGCTCTCGAATGAATGGACCCTTCATCCGGCTGAACTGTGCAGCTCTTCCCAAGGACTTGATGGAGAGCGAGCTCTTCGGTCACGAGAAGGGCGCTTTCACGGGCGCCTTCAAGCAGACCCGGGGGCGATTCGAGATGGCCCACGGCGGGTCGCTGCTGCTGGACGAAATCAGCGAGATCGACCCTTCCCTGCAGGCAAAGCTGCTACGAGTTCTCCAGGAGCGCGAATTCGAGCGCATCGGCAGCTCCCAGACCATCAAGGTGGACGTGCGCATCATCGCCACCACCAACAGGGATCTGGCCAAGGAAGTGGCGGAGGGCAACTTTCGAGAGGATCTGTTCTATCGCCTGAATGTGATCGAGATCGATGTCCCCTCCCTGCGAGAGCGAAGAGACGACATACCCGCCCTCGTGCAGAGCTTCATCACCAAGTTCAACGAGGACAACGGTAAGAATGTCGAGGCCATCGATGAAGTTGCCCTCGACCTGCTGATGAAGTACACCTGGCCGGGGAATGTGCGAGAATTGGAGAACTACATCGAACGCGCCGTCGTCGTTTCCCGAGGTCAGGTCCTTGGAGTGGAAGACTTCTCCCACAAGCTCGTGACCGGCCCGGCCGCCGGTGACTCCGATGGGGGCCTGCAGGTCGGGCTCACCGTCCACGAGATGGAGCGCCGCCTCATCATGAAGACCTTGGAGGCCTGCCACGGCAACCGCACCGAGGCCGCGACTCAGCTAGCCATCAGTTCTCGAACCCTGCGGAACAAGCTGCACGAGTACGGCGCCATGGACGCCTTCAAGGAGAACGGCAAGTGCTCTCCCCCCTCTCCCTGCCCGGACACAGCCGAGCCGATTGGCACCTGATATCCCTATAATCCTTCTACCCCGGCCTTTGCCCGACAAGGGGTGTCTTCTTGTCCTCTCCGGGATTCCGCACAAGCCGCCACGGCGGTCCGAACCGGGTCCCCTTCCCCCTTTCAGGATCCCGGTACGGAAGGATTTGATCTATGCCGATTACCGGCGTAAGTTAATTCGGATCGCGTCATAGACCGAGCCGGGACAGGGCCATCGGCGGCCCTCAAGCACCCCATGTCCGAGAATACCGAGCGAACTCCGGGCAATCTCACCTCCTTCCTGCAGAGCCTAAGACAGGAGAACAACGAGCTGTCGAAGGATCGGGAGGTGAAGTTCGCTGTCTGCAGCGACACCAATGAAGTGGTAGTGACGCGCTACCACCAGGACGTGAAAATGGTCCTCATAGGTCCCCGGCCTGGTGGGTAAGAGCGTCATGGTGGCGCGCGTGCTGGCCAGGCGGTCTCATATGCATGGTGATCGATCCGGCCCTCAACGCGCTGGGCAATACTGAAGCACAGCGAGCGTTGCAAGAGAGATCTCGAGGATCTGGGCATCGTCGTCGTGCTGGTCCGGGAGGCCAACGCGGCTTTCTGGACCGGGGCCGCTATCGAAATCGAGCGCTTTCTCATGAACGACATGGATCAACGGGTGATAGGCGACGCCTGGCGGAGTCGTGGGGAATCGACACGGAGCTGCAGCGGGTGCCGCGGACACTCAGCACCCCTTCCCCCAGTTCTTCACGTGCATCTACAAAGCGGTGAAGAAGTCCACCAAGCGTGGCGCCGCCGCAGTGGACCAGGCTATCCGAAGAGATCTTCGAGGACCTCGTTGAGGTCATCAGCCGGGTTTCAGCCCGCTGCTCATCTGTGGGATTTGGTGGACTCCATGAGCTCCTTCAAACTCGTCTATATGATCGCATCGCAGAGACCGCCACGATGGGCTTTCTGCAGCTGACCGGATAGGCGCCCCTCCCTCCCCCGCCGCGATGTTGTCCAAGAGATCAACCGCCCCAAGTCTCTATCTGCCCATCCACATGACGGATACGGAAGTGGAGTCGGACTTCTCCCATGTTTCCATCAGGGAGATGGGAGAAGTCATCGCTGCCGGCGCTCTCGAAATCGGTCGCGGCGCCTGTAGCTGGCGGATTCCCAAGACCGCGCCCGCGGCGGCGAGGCGGACAGCGGCGATCTTCGAGCGCGGCTTTCGACGGCTGGTCTCCGCGCACCGGCGGCACCCCGTGCTGCGCTCCGCCATGCGGGACATCTCGAGCGCTCAACTGCGCATCGAGTTCGCGGCACACAACGACCGCGTTGTACGGCTCTACCCCGCCGAAGGTCGTTCGACTCGGACCGTGCTGGTCGTCGACGCTTCCTGGGCAGAGGCGGACCCGAGCGACGGCGCCGTGCACTTTGCCGGAATCCTCCTTCTCGGAACGCTCTCTCTGCTGGCGAGTCGGACGGATCAGCGCCGGGCCATGCACCGCGTCTTCGACCTGTACAGCCTGCTGGACCGACAGGAGCAGAAAGCCCTGCAGGAATTCCTGCGCAGCGCCGCCGTCGATTGCGGACACGTCTTCGCCAACGCCTTCCTGTGCGTCAACAACACCGCCCTCGCCGCCGAACAGAGCGACCTCGACATTGAGGAGCTCTCCCACGTGCCCACAGAGGCGCTCTTCGATTCCGGGTACGCCCTCGACCGCGCCCGGCTTTCCAAAGCGGGACCGAGTCTGCGCCAGGCGGTGTCGCGACTGTGCCGCGACGCCGGGGCCGAAGGGCTCGCCGTGGCACACGCGGGCGAATCGCCCGAAGCCTTCGCCGAGCGGGTACTGACCACGGTGGAGAAGACGCTCAAGTGGCGCGACAAGTGGGCGACCTGGATGCGGATGCAGGATCGCCTCGACTTCCCCTACCCCCAGGACTATATCCTCGACCTCCTCGGCCAGCAGTTCGACGACCTGGACGTCAAGCGTTCCACCGTCAACCAGGAAGTCTCCAAATACTACGATTTCGACACCGAGGGGGAGAACATCAATCGCATCTCCGCCTGGGCCTCCGAGCGCGGTATCCGCCTGGTGGCGGGACGGTTGTCGCGCGCCTTCAGCAACCAGGCCCACCTGCTGTCGACGGCGGCCTACCTTCGCGACAAGGCGTCTCTGGTGCGGTTGGCGGCGCGCCTGGAGCGCGAGAGCCGCGGCGCAGACGAGCTGCACACGGCGGCGATACGCGTCCTGCACCTGGTGCAGGAACAGAAGCGCACCCCCTACGCCCGCGCTGTCGGCGCTCTCAACGCCTTCGACAATACCGTCGTCGCCTGGCAGGCAAAGATCTCTCGCGTGATCCTCGACGAGGCCGACCAGTCTTCCCGACAGCTCCTGGCCGCGACCGCCATAGACCTGTCGCGTCAGCGTCTGGGTAACCACGCCAAGCTCGCCCAACGGCTGCTGTCGCTCTCTGCGCAGCTGCGAAAACAACTCGACGAGTGCGACGTGGACCCTGCCGCTTTTGTGGTCCAGCTCCAGCGGCTGCACCCTGGCGAGTCGATCAACCTGGCCAACGCCAACGCTTTCCGCGAGGTCCACACCGGCAAGGAGGAGGACCTGAAAGACCTCCTGCGCCTCGGTGGCGACTACATCTACAGCGCTCCCGGCCCGGGCCGCTACCGACGGGACGGGGAGGTCGTCGAGGCCCACTGGATCCTCGAAGTCAGCGACTGGATCGAGGCGATCCCCCTCTTTATCAAGGAGCGGATCATCCGTCGGGAGGTCCGCTCCGGCCCCGAAGTCACCGAGGTGGAGTCCACCCAGACCGAAGTCGACCAGGAGGCGATGGAGGCTTTTTTCCGCAGCCACGCCGAATTCTGGGCCCGCAATCTCGACGCCGTCATGGAGTCGGAGCGCCTGTCTCTGGCGCGACAGCTCCTGATCGACGACGATCCGCGTCTGTGTCGCGCCGCCGACCGCATGCTCGTTGACGACCCGTCAATCGACAGAGAGGAGGCGGTCTATCGAGTGGCGATGACACGGCCCGACCTGGCCTCGGCGATCGCGCAACTGGCGGTGCTGGTCACGCTCAGCGAAGACGCCCTGATCTCTACCATCCACCGGGTCGTCGAAGTCGACGGAGTGAGCCGCCGGCAGGCTCTGCGCCAGGTCCTGTGCGCCGGTGGTCGCCCCCAGAAGGGAAACCTGGTGGGCGCCGCGCTGCGACAGAAAGGTCGCCTGGACGCGGCAGTGGCGCGGGCCTTTGGTCGTCGCCCGGCGAAGCAGCGGCTACAGGCGGCCCGTCTGGAATCGATCGCCATGCGCCGGGTGCGGGCCGTCTCCTCCCTCCACGTGCTCACCACCGAGTCGGCGGGGATGACGGAAGGCTACGTGCAGACGTGGCTCGAGGAGGAGATGGCTCTGTTCAACACCGTGAGCGCCCACGGGCTCGAAGCAGAGGTGCGGACCGAGGTCGACACCTTCCGTCGACGACTCTACGAGATCGGCAGTCGAGTCATCGACGATCTCGGCATGGGCGTCGTCGTCGAGGAGGTCATGGCCGACGAGCGCTACTCCCGGCAGTTGGCCGTAGCCGCGGTGGTGAGCAGCTACCAGCCGGTTGCGGAGCAGGTGGGCATTCTCGGCAGCCTGCTGGAGGTAGCCGACGTAGACGACGCCGGTCTCGACACTGTGCCCATTCGAGATCCCTCCTGCGTCGAGCAGTATCTGGAGGCCCACCGGCCCGAGCTCGAAGGCGCCGCGGTCTCCGAAGTGGCCGCCGGCAACGGCCGCGCCTTCGAGGAGCGCGTCGAGGCGGTTCAAGGACTGGGACCTGAGCTCACTCTCGACGAGGCCCGCAGGGCGGTCATCGACAGCGAGGACGACTACCGGGAGGAGTGGCACAGCTGCATGCGTTGTCGGGCTCGCGAGAAGGCCCTGGCCGAGATGGATGGCGAGCGGCCCGAGCTCAAGCTGGCCCCCCGCGCTGGGAGCTTCGTGCGCACTTATTCGCAGCTGGCCCGGTCTAGCGCCCGCAAGGCGGTGATCGCGCGGCACGGACTCCAGGGGGCTATCACGCATCCGCGCTTCTACTATCAGGCCGCCGGCGCCAACAAGCGCTATCACCTGCTGTATACGCCGAGCCGAGTCAATCTCGGGCACCGGGAGCGGGACTCGGTCGTGCGCTGGAGCCAGTGGGTGGGAGGCGCTGACGCCGCGGCGGCGCAGGCGGGTTTCGAATTCTACAGCCTGGTCAACGAGGGCGGCGTTGAGGAGCGCCCGGCCCTCGCCTACCCCGAGATCGAAAAAACGGCGGAGAACGGGTTGACGGTCAACCACTTCGCCGGCTCCAACGCCCTGGGTCTCCTGTGCATGGCTGTCCTGGAGGGCGACGTACAGGACATGGCCGACCAGATGAATCTGCGCGAGGATCGCTACGTCCCCCCCGCCGGCGAGGGCTACGGGGGCTACTGTGTACCCAAAGACGGGCTCTTCCTCGCTTTCGTCCTGTCGCTAACCAATGCCGTGAAACTGCGTCAGATCGGCGTGCCCGACCACCTCCACGAGGAGGTCATGCGTCTCGCCCGCAAAGCGCTGATCCACCAGGGAGACTTCGAGACCGAGCTGGATTGGCAGCAGTGGGCGGCGGAGAAGCTCGTGGGTTACGACGGTATCGAGGAGCACATCGGCCAGCGCGGGGAGAGGCTCGTCTTCCACATCACCAAGATCGCTCGGGCCCTCCAGAACCTCGGACGGCCGTGGTACCAAACTGCCTCCGGCGACCGCCTGATCGCTAACCTGGCGGCGGACTGGGCGGTGCAGAAGATGATCGTCCACGCCGAGCAGGTGAATCGCTTCATGGTGTTCTACAAAGCCTGGGCGATCTACGACGCGCTGCGTCAAGCTCGGGAAAAGCACCCCGCCTGCCCCCCCGACGGCGAGGCGCGCATCGCCGTCACGGCCGAGTACAAACCGGTGCAGGACGTGCGGTTCTCGACCGGTCTGCGGCTCCTCGAGATCTTTGCCGGAACCGGCGAACACCTGCATTACGCTCTCGATGAGGAGGGGCAGAACCTCGTTCACCTGATGTTCGAGGGTTTCGATCCGGATACCGATCACCCGGTGGGACGGCGCGCTGTGCGCCAGGTGCTGGGGGCCCTTCGCCTTTCCGAAGACGACGGTGAAGCTCTGGAGAGACTGCGGGCGGCCTTTCCCGGACACCCACCCCCCGGCGACGTGGTCGTCACCTCGGTTACTCAGTCCTCCATCAGAGACTTGCTGTTCTACACCAGTGACGCTCGCCTGGACGAGATAGCCAATCGAGTGCAGGTGCAGCTGGGGGACTACGGTCTCTCGGAGGACCAGATCCGCGCCAATGCCGAAGTCTACGGAGGCAATCTCCGCCGCTGGGCTGGCATCTCCCAGCTGCCACCGGAAGCGATCCAGGACGTCCTGGATCGGGTCGGCGGCGGCATCCACGCCCTGGTGCTCAAGTTGCGCGGCCCCGGCAGGGACTACGAGCTCGACGTGCAGGGCATCGATGTCCTCAACACGGGGATTCCCTTTTCACGACTCCTCGACCTGGTGGGAGATCCACCCAAACTGGTCGCTCTCATGCTCGAGGGACATCCCAACAGCGCCCTCGCCATCACCGACGGCTGCGCCGGCCGCGAACCCCGCGCTTTCACCGACTACGACATCCAGGCCTTCTTCGCCGCCTGCGAGCGCGCTGGCCGGCGCGGCACCTACATCGGCGTCGGCCTGGGTCAGCGCAACGTCGAGCGCCTCGAGGAGGAGATGCGCGTCTGGCGTCGGCGCGGACAACAGCTCCTCGAAGCAGTGGTGGCGGTAGCACAGGGCAGCCGCGCCGAGCGCGCGGCCTCTATAACCGTGGCGCTGGCGGTATACGACGAGATCCGCCGAGCTGTACTGGCCGGGGATGAGGCCGGCAAGGCCCTTCGAACCGAGCAGCGCGCCCGCCGCTACGGCAAGTGGACGGCCCGCGACTCCTATGTCAGCCAGGCCCGTGTCAAGGTCGCCTCCGGACTGCCACTGTCACAGCTGGATACGGGTACGTGGCTGGCGGGACTGGGAGGCGGACTGGCGCTCACAGGTGAAGGTCGGGCGCGAATTGACGAGTTGTCCGACGCCTTTCAGGAGGGTGTGCGGCGCATCGCCGCGGCTCGGCGCCGGACCGCACCTGCTCTCGCGGTGCCCTTCCCCGCTGCCGACATCGCCGCCATTCGCGCCGCCCTCGTGCGGCCAGCGCACGAGCCCGATGTCACCGGCTTCAGCCAGCAGAAGCTGGTGGAGAGCTCGAGCAAGGCCGTCGAGGTCGCCGCAGTCGAGGCCCTCGAGAGGCGCCGCGCCCTGCGGGTCCGCGCCGAAATGGCCAGGGCCCTGGCTGACCGCGAGTCGGGCTTCCGCCAGATTTTAGATTCGGGGGAGGGGAAAGTCGCGCTGAGGTCGGAGGGAGAAGCTCGTAAGGTGATGGCGGAGCTTCTCGAGCGCGTCGAGGCCTTCGATCCCCGGGCCGAATCCGCCGCCGAAGACCGCGCTTCGGTGCACACCCTCTTCGGCCACCTCATCGCCCACACCCGCATCTGTCTGCACGGCCTGGCCGAGGATCTGTTCCGCGGCGACGACAGCAGGCTAAAAAGCTTTGGAGATCACCTGGATCGCATATTTGCGGGTCGCGAGATTGTCCTGGAGGACTGGAAACAGCTTGCCGGCGGCTACGAGGACATCGGTGACCTCGCCCGTCTGGCTAACCTCGCCGCCGGAGATCCGCTCAAGTGCGATGCCGTGGCCGCTGCCATGGAGCTCTTCAACGTCACCTTCGCGCTGGCCCAGACCGTGCAGTTCGCCCTCGATGACCCCGAACACATCGACGCCCGGGTACTCTACAAGAATCTCACTGATTTCTTCGCCGAAACCATCAACGACCACTGGTATCAATACACTCCGTGGTGCTTCGACCGGGGGACCGCCTTCAGCGAGCTCTCCGATCAGGAGCGCTATCGGCTGGCGGTCAAACATCATCGCTGGCTCTATCGGTATGTCCGCACGGTCCTGGTGCGCTGCACTGACTTGAGGGATCTGCCCCGCGACGAGCTCGACGCCCTCCTGGGCAACATCGAGGGAGATCGCGCCATCCCCGGGATCGGCGCCGGGGGCGACTCCGAGGTGGAGCTCTGCTGGCGCGCCTACAATCAATTGCGCGAAATCTGCTTCATGCGCAGCGATGGTTTTCCCACGCCTCCGGTCTTTCCCGAATTCGACCCCGCTCTGATCGAAGCCGACACCCGCGTCAATGTCGCCTTCATCTATCCAGTGGGGCGAACCCATGTTTCCCGCGCCCTCCGGGAGGCCCCTACCCTTCACGCCGAACTCGTGGGCGATGGCCGTCGCGGCGCCAACCTGCTGATCACCCACCACGCCGAGGTCACCCGCTTTCCCGGGGCACGGCGCGACCAGTTGGCTATCCGGGACGCGCACTTCTACGTCGACCGCGGCACCTTTGTCGCCGCTCTCGTGCGCCATCGCGGGCTCTCCCGGAGCGCTGCTGAGAAGCGAGCGCAAGAACTGGCGAGGCTCGGCGTCCTCACTCCCAAGGGCATCCGCATTGCCGCCCGCTTCAGCCGCAACGGCGAGGCCGCGCTCGTTCAGGTGGGTTCCGTTATCCCCTTTCACGGGCTGCCCCTTTACGAGTCGGGTCGCACCGAGGATCTCGGACTGCCGGCGACGATCCAGTCACTGGTGTTTACCGACATCACCTACGACAAGTCGCTCTATCCGCAGATCTTCGATCGAGAATCCGGGGTGCTGATGCCGCCGGAGATCGACTGGAAGCAGGCGTACGGCAGCGGCCGGGACGAGGGCGCGGTCAAACGCCTCATCGCGGCGGGGATCTCGCGCAACGGTTATGTCGGCCTCGAGCGCTTCGCCCGGGAGCACCCCATCGTGCTGATCAAAGGGGCGGCCGAATCGGGGGCGCGCAATCTTAAGGTCTTTGATCTTCACGACGACGCGGGCCGGGTGAAGCCCGAGGCCCTGCAGGAGGCGGTGGATTTCCTCTACGATGTCTCCCGGCGTCAGAGCGTGGTGGTCCAGGCCGCCATCTTGACATCCCCCGAGTTCTGGGCCGGTCCCGAGCTCATGCACAGCTTCGTCGAGCGACAGATCCTGGACTGGAACACCGCCGTCAGCCGCGACCGGCTTCCCCGCTCACAGATATTCGGATCGCTGCGGATTATCGCCACCTCCTCCCACCCGGACCAGCCGCACCAGATGGCGTTCCCCATCTTTCTCTCCAGCCTGCAGGTGGCGACCAACGTGGGGCGCGGAGGGACCCTGGAGAAGCTCTTGGACGACTTTGTCCAGGAGGAGTTCCGCTCTCAGATCCGTCCCGGGCTGGAGCGCGAAGCCGATAAGGTGATGAAGGCGCTGGTTCGTTTCGCCGCGGCCTACGAGCCGGTTTTCCGCGCCGCCAGGGGCCGAGGCATCGGACGGGACGCCCGCGGCGTTTCCTATGCGTGGTCCCCCTATCTGATGCTCGACTTTCTCGTCAGCCCGGTCTTCGATCGTCCCGGCCGTCTCGTCGACATCCAGCCGGTCTACGATGCGTCGGGACGTCGCCTGGGCTCGACCCCGATCCTCCAGGACGAGAGCGGCCGCTCCGCTGCCGGGATCGAGTCGTGGCAGTTCATCCATCTCGAGCCCAATGTCGGCATCGGCTTGTGGGACCGCTTCAATCTGCGCGAGGAGGTCCTGGAGGAGCGCGCCAGTAGCCGCCAGGGTCGCGCCTTCGATTGGGGCAACGTCGGCACCAGCGACCGCACGGTTCTGCGCAACATTGTCATCGCCGGCGAGCAGTACCTGGACGCCGTGCGGGGGGAGTGACCCGGCCGGTCACGGCCACTTCCGTGCCTCCCCTGCCCGAACGGCTGCAGACCGCCCTCGCCCAGTTGCGCTCTGGTGCCCAGATCCCGGCGGCTCAGGGCCCGGCGGCCCTGAGCGGAGCCATCGTCGCCGAAACCGCC
>PBRM01000235.1 GCA_002725915.1 Gemmatimonadota bacterium | reverse complement strand
CGTCTACATCACCCACATTCGCTCGGAGGCGGAAAACATCCTCGACGCCCTCCATGAGGCCCTCGAAATCGGCGCGCGCGCCGATCTGCCCGTGGAGATCTACCACCTCAAGGCTTCCGGGCGGCGCAACTGGCACTTGATGCCGCAGGTGATCGAGGTGATCGACCGGGCGCGGGCGGAGGGACTGGATGTGACCGCGGACATGTACCCGTACGTGGCTTCAGGTACAGGACTCTCCTCGGTACTGCCGCCATGGGCCGCTGCAGACGGCCGGTTCTTCGACAATCTGCGCGATCCGCAGACGCGAGAGAAGATCCGCAAGGCGACCCTGCGTCCCGACGGCAGCTGGGAGGCGATGGTCGAGAATCACAGCCCCGAGGGCGTCATGCCAGTGGGGCTGCACCAGCCGGAAAACCAGCAGTACGTCGGCCGGCGCCTCTCCGACATCGCCGCCGCCAGAGGGGAGGAGTGGGTGGACACGGTCTTCCACCTGCTGCTGTCGGAGAACCAGCGAATTGGCACCATCTACTCCTCCATGACCGAGGAGAACATCCAGCTGCAGCTGCAGCTGCCGTGGATCAAGATCTCCACCGACGCCGGCGGCATGGATCCGGCCTGGGCGTCCGAGTACGGTCCCGTTCACCCGCGCGCCTACGGAAGCTACCCCCGCGTGCTGGGCCGATACGTCCGCGAGGAGCGCATCCTCTCCCTGGAAGACGCCATTCGCAAGATGAGCTCTGCCGTCGCCGATCGCCTCAGTCTGCGCGACCGTGGCCTCCTGCGCCGCGGCATGCTGGCCGATGTCGTCGTCTTCGACCCGGAGACCATCGGCGACCGCGCCACCTTCGAGGATCCCCACCAGCTGTCGCTCGGCGTCGAGCACGTGTTCGTCAACGGCGTCCACGTCATCGACGGCGGCGTTCACACCGGTGCTACCCCCGGGCGCTTCGTGAAGCCCAACCAGTAGGATTCCTCTCCCTACTGCAGTTTCCCCCTGCCCTCGATCCGCCACACGGCCTCCACCACGCCGTCGCGCACGCCATACAGGGTGTCGTGGAGGAACAGGGTCGTGTCGGTGTACCCCACTCCGAAGTCAAAACCATCTCCCACCTGCACAGAGGTGTCAGGGGCCGCGAGCACAACCTTGCCGTGCTCGGCCGACATCCTGATCTCCGCGACCTGCGGAAGTCCTATCGGCGTGGGGTCGCCGTACCAGGTCGGCAGTGACTTGAAGCCGACGTCGAAGATGATGCGCTCCGGAACCGGCCGGCTGGTCACCGTGGCTCGCACGAACAGCGAGGGCTCGGTCTCCACGTGCCGCTTCTGATAGGCCCCGTCGCAGAAGATGGCGCCGCCCGCCTGGATCTCGGTCATGCCGTCGACGAAGGGGGTCACCTTGTAGGTGCCGCTGCCGCCGCCGCTGACGATGCGCACCGCCAGCCCCGCGGCGCGGCACCGATCGACGCTGTCGGTCAGCAGCCCCACGCATTTGCGGATGGAGCGCTCCTTCTCCTCCACATCCTCGATGAGACTGGTGTGCCCCTCCCAGGCCATGAGGCCGTCATAGCGCACCCCGGGCGTCTCCGCCGCGGTGCGCGACAGCGCCACAGCCGCCTCACCCGGCGCCACGCCGGCGCGCTCCATCCCCGTGTTGAGCTCCACCAGGACACCTGCTTCCACTCCCCGCTGGCAGGCGAGGCGGCCGATCTGCGCCACGTTGGCCGGGTTGTCGACAGCCACCTTTACATCGGCGTGGCGACAGAGATTGACGAACCGCGAGATCTTCCTCTCCCCCACCACCTGGTTGGCCACCAGAATGTCGCCGACGCCGGCGGCCGCCATCACCTCCGCCTCCGCCAGCTTGGCGCAGGTCACTCCGATAGCTCCCGCGGCGATCGCCTTGTGAGCGATGGACGGCACCTTGATGCCCTTGGTGTGCGGGCGCCAGCCGACGCCAGCCTCCCTGAAATGCGCCGCCAGCGCCGCGATGTTGCCCTCCATCTTGTCCAGATCCACCCACAGCGCCGGGGTGTCCAGATCCTCCTTCCGAATACCGACCTCACTCATGGTTTGATCGCCCTCACTGCTGTTAGTGCCCGCGCCGCGCCGGCGGCGTCGAGTCAGGTGTGTGTGTGCAGAGGTTCGCCGCCGCCTGTGCGCTCGGGCTGACAAACTTGGCAGGCCTGGCAGCACGGGTGGCTGGCAGCGATTCCGTAACCGCCTAAGTTTAGTCCCTCGCGTTGACGGACCGCAACCGTGCAGGGCAAGCTGCGGCCGACCGACAGCGGATTTCCGCTCCTCTGCACATACGACGATGGAGGCAGTTGATGTCCCCGATCGAGGATCGCCTGTTCCACCGCACGCTTGTGGAGGAGTGGCCGCTCATTTCCCACGGTGAGGGCGTCTACCTCTTCGACACCGCTGGCAAGCGCTATCTCGATGCCTGCGCCGGTGTGCATGTGGTGAGTATAGGACACGGCGTCAGGGAGGTGGTCGAGGTCATGTTCGAGCAGGCCGCCAGGGTCTGCTTCACCTACAGCCGCTTCCTCACCCAGCCCCAGCTCGATCTCGCTGACAGAATCGCTGCCATGACGCCCCCCGGGCTCTCGAGGGTGTTCTTCGTGTCGGGCGGTTCCGAAGCCACGGAGTCGGCCATGAAGATGGCCCGCAAGTACCACGTGGCAAAGGGAAATCCTCAGAAGCACAAAGTCGTCAGCCGCTGGCAGAGCTGGCACGGCAATACCATCGGTGCCCTGTCGATGTCCGGCCGCTCCCCCTGGCGGCGCGATTACTCCCCATACCTGCTCGACTTCCCCCACATTCCGGCGCCCGATCCCTATCGCTGCACGCTGTGCAGAGAGCACTCCGAGTGCCAGCTGTACTGCGCCGACGAGTTCGAACGGGTCGTCCGGCAGGAGGGCAGCGAGTGCATCTCCGCCTTCATCGCCGAGCCCATTCTCGGCACCTCCGCCGCCGGGCTGACGCCGCCGCCGGACTACTATCCCCGGATTCGGGAGATTTGCGACCGTCACGACATCCTCATGATCGTCGACGAGGTGGTCACCGGTTTCGGCAGGACCGGCCTCCCCTTCGGCATCGATCACTGGGGCGTGGTGCCCGACATCATGGCCACCGGCAAGGGCTTGAGCAGCGGCTACACTCCCATCGCGGCCACCATCGCTCACGAGAGAGTCTACGACGCCATCTACGGAAGCTCCAGCTCCTTCACGCACGGGCACACTTACGGCGGCAATCCGCTCTCCTGCGCCGTCGCCCTGGCCGTCCAGGACTACATTGAGGATCGCGATCTCATCTCCCAGTGCGCCGCCATGGGATCGCTGCTGCTGAGTCAGCTGTTGCCGTTGAAGGACCTGCCCATTGTCGCCCAGGTGCGCGGCAAGGGGCTGCTGATCGGCGTCGAGTTCACCGCCGACAAGGCGGAGCGCACTCCCTTCGACCCGGCCCTTGGCGTTACCTCCATGGTGGTGGATCGCGCCCTGGACAAGGGCGTCCTCATAATGCCCGGAGCACCGGGTCTGGAAGATGGCGTGGCCGGCGATCACATCGCCATCAGCCCGCCCTTTACCATTGAGGAATCCGAAGTAGGGCGAATCGCCGAGGTGCTGACCGAGGTCATACAAGAGGTCTCCGAACACCTCGGCTACGCCTGCCACGCGGTCACCGAGCCCGGCTCGAAGGAGAGCTGATCGCCATGTCCGAAAGGCCGCAGGGCAGCGAAGAGACGGAAGCCGAGAAGCTGGAGTGGCGTTCACCCGATGAGGCCCCTATCACGCTGTCGGGATTTCCCTGGTACGCCACCGACGGCGTCTTTCGCCGGCTACCGCTGGATTCGGCAGAGCCGCTGCCCCCCTCCGTCCACACCCTCGCCGGGAACACCGCCGGAGGACAGCTCCGCTTCCAGACGAACAGCCGCAGGCTCTCCCTGGACGTCAAGCTATCCGGCCCGGCGAACATGTATCACATGCCCGCCACCGGTCAGTGCGGTTTCGACCTCTACACCGGCCCGCCCGGAAATCAGAGATACCACAGCACCGCTCGCTGGGGTCACGCACAGGAGGACTACCAGGTCCAGCTTCTGGCGCATGGACAGTCACGGATGCGCAACCTGACGATCAACTTCCCCCTCTACAAAGGCGTGCGCAAACTCGCCATCGGCCTGGATCCCGCGGCCGAGGTCCGCCCGCCGCCGCCGCGAGCCCTGGAGGATCCGGTCGTCGCCTACGGCACCTCCATCACCCAGGGCGGCTGCGCCTCTCGTCCGGGGATGGCCTACACCAACATCCTCAGCCGCCGGCTGAACGTCGACTTCGTCAACCTCGGATTCTCCGGAGGCGGCAAGGGTGAGCCCGAGGTGGCTCGCGTCATCGCCTCGATCCCCGCCTGTTCGCTGTTCATCCTCGACTACGAAGCCAACTCCTCCGCCGAATCCATGCGCCATACCCTTCCCGAGTTCATCCGCATCCTCCGCGCCGCCCACTCCCTGACACCCATTCTCGTGGTCTCCCGCATCCGCACCGCTTCGGAGACTCTCAACGAGAGTGCGCGCGTCGATCGAGGTCAGCGCATGGCTTTTCAGCGGGACACCGTGGAGGGCCTGCGCGCGGCCGGTGATGAGCAGATCTTCTTCTTCGACGGCACCGACATGCTGGGTGAGGATTTCGACGAGTGCACCGTCGATGGCACACATCCTACCGATCTCGGGTTCCTGCGCATGGCCCGCAGCCTGGAGCCGGCTGTGCGGCGGATCATCCTGCCGTAGAACCAGCACCTCCTTCAACGGCGAGCGACCCTCCCTCAATCCTTCGCACCATGCTCAATCAGACCCGCGCCTATCTGCTGGGACTGGCAGCCGTCCTCCTCTGGTCCACGGTGGCCTCTGCCTTCAAGATATCTCTGCGTTATCTGGATCCCCTCCAGCTCCTGCTCTATGCAACCGCCGCCTCCACCCTCCTTCTGGCGGGCATCCTCACTTGCCGGGGCCGCCTGGGAGCGATCCTTTCGTGCACCCGAAGAGACTTCGCTACGTCGATTCTCCTCGGCTTCCTGAATCCCTTCCTCTATTACCTCGTCCTGTTCGAGGCCTACGACCTTCTCCCGGCGCAAGAGGCGCAACCCCTCAACTACACCTGGGTTCTGACCCTGGCGATCCTCTCGATCCCGCTGTTGAAGCAGAAACTCCGCCCAGCCGATCTGGCCGCCGGCCTTATCTGCTACTCGGGCGTCCTCGTCATCGCCACCAGGGGAGATCTGCTCTCGTTTCGGTTCTCGAACCCGCTGGGCGTCGGTCTGGCCCTGGGCAGCACGGTGATCTGGGCGCTGTACTGGATCTACAACACCAGAGACAAACTCGACCCCGTCCTGCGACTATTCCTCAACTTCCTCTTCAGCATGCCCTTCGTGCTGGCGGCCTGCCTGCTGTTCTCCGAAATCAGCGTCACCGATTCCAGGGGCTATCTGGGCGCCGCCTACGTCGGCCTCTTTGAAATGGGCCTCACCTTCGTCCTCTGGCTGAGCGCCCTCCGCCTCTCCGCAAGCACCGCCAGAATCGCCAACCTCATCTTCCTCTCCCCTTTCCTCTCCCTGCTGTTCATCCATCTTTTCGTGGGAGAGGAGATCGTCCCGTCTACCTTGGTGGGGCTGGCCCTCATCATGGGCGGGCTGCTGGTGCAGCGGCTCAAAGCTCGGACTGTCGATGGATCGTAGTTTTTGGTTTTATAATGGTCCACATCAGTCAGCGCCCCCAGCGGTGCTGCTACGAGCCGTTGGCGCCGAGCAGTCGATAGAGAGAGATCGCCACAGGTTGGTCAGGCGCCAACCGGTCCCCCTCCACTCTCATTCCAGGCCCGCTGCATGGCGGCGGGCAGCCGGATCGCCGGCGGCGTGAAACGTGCCGCTGTCTCGATCGAGATAGAGCATTACCGGTGTGGCGATCGGCGGGGCCTTGGTCTCGACCCGATGTCCGCGCCGGGCAAGCTCGTCGCGAACTCCCTCGCTCACACTGTCGCTGATGGTCAGTGATCCCGCCTCGCCGAAGGTCCGCCGACGGTCGGGATTGGGATCGAACGAGTCCTGGTGGTGGAAGGTGACAAAACGCGGCGCCGTAACCGCCGTTTCAGGTCGCATGTCAAACTCGATGAAATCCAGCAGCAGATTCAGCGTCGCCTGGTCCTGCCGGTCTCCACCGGCCACGCTGATCGCCAGGATTGGCCTGCCCTCCTTGAGGACCAGGGTCGGCGTCAGCGTGATGCGCGGACGCTTTCCGGGCTGGATGCAGTTCGGATGACCCGGCGTCGTGTTGAGGCTGCGCAGCCGATTGCCGTAGGAGACGCCCGTCGTGCCGCCGATGGGCGCGTCTCGGAAGACGTTGGCACTCGGCGTGGCGGCGACTACGTTGCCCCAGCGGTCGGCGACAACACACGTCGTCGTGCCGCCGATATCCGGGCGATAGACTCCGGCCTCCGTCAGTGGCTTCATGTCGTACGGATCGCCTGGCCGAGCCTCCAGTGAAGCTGTCTGCATGTCGATAAGCGGTCGGCGGATGTCGGTATAGGCATCCGACAGCAGCGCCGACATCGGCACGTCCTCAAAGACCGGATCGGCGTAATACTCGTCGCGGTCCGCCATCGCCAGCTTGATGGCCTCGGCGAGGACGTGCACATAGTCAGCTGAGAAGTGCCCCATGCCCTTCAGGTCAAACCCTTCCAGCAGGCGCAACGCCTGACACAGATACGGGCCCTGGGTCCACGGCCCGCACTTGCACACCGTATACCCTCGGTACCCGACCGTCACCGGATCTTCGATCAGCGTGGTGTGGGCGGCGAGATCCTCCCTGCGCAGGAAGCCGCCCTGCTCGATGTAGTAGGCCTCCAGCTCGTCGGCGATGTCGTTGCGCAGCTTGTTTCGCCCGTAAAAGCGGTCGCTTGCCGCCTGCAGTTTCTCTTCGCGACTTCCGCTCGTGATCTGCTCCTCCTCGACCATCCGGCGCAGCGTGACCGCGAGCCTGGGATGCCACTCCTCCTCTCCCGCGTCCAGCAGGGCCAGTGTGGGCGCCACCACTTCCGCCAACGTCTTGGTTCCGTAGCGCTGGAGCGTGGTGACGCAGAGATCGACGACCGAGGGGACCGGGGCCATCTTGATGTCGCGGTCGGGGATCCCGTTTTCCATGTACCAGTCAATGGCCGCCTGTGACCGCGGCGCCCGTCCCTGGCCGGACAGCGACTTCACCTCCTGCTTGCTCGCATCGTAAATGAGAACCGGCACCTCGCCCCCGATGGAGCAGTGACCGTGATCGGTGACGTTGAGCGCCAGAATCGTCGCCGCCGCCGCGTCGGCCGCATTGCCGTCCGCAGCCAGTATCTCGATACCCGCCGCAACCGCCTCGGCGGCACCGGCAGCAACGGCTCCCGTCTTGCCGACAGCTTTCCAGCCTATCTGTTGAGCGTCATCCATTTGTACTCCTCCTGAGCTCACCTTGTGCTGGTCCCAGCCTTTCGTGCGTGCTCAAAGTATTCGAAGACATCGTCGATGTCGAGTTCGCACAACTGGCAGGACGCTGTGACCAGAGGGCATCCGGCACCTTCGCCAGCACACGCGACCCGGGCGAACACCGCACCCAAACTACCCCGAGACAAGTAGCCTGAAAATAAACCCGAATCCTTGACCTTGCTAAGCATAACCCCTTCGTTCTGACTTATATTTTCTGGACGGCCG
>PBRM01000234.1 GCA_002725915.1 Gemmatimonadota bacterium | reverse complement strand
CTGACCGAGCTCATCCACAACGTCGCCTCCGGGCACGGCGGCTACTCCATCTTCGCCGGCGTAGGGGAGCGCACGCGCGAGGGCAACGACCTGCTCCTCGAGCTGGAGGAATCCGGCGTCATCAGCAATACGGCCATGGTCTTTGGCCAGATGAACGAGCCGCCCGGAGCGCGCCAGCGCATCGCCCTGACCGGTCTGACCGTGGCCGAGAATTTCCGCGACGACCTGGGGCAGGACGTGCTGCTTTTCGTCGACAACATCTTCCGCTACATCATGGCCGGAGCGGAGGTCTCAGCGCTCCTCGGTCGCATGCCTTCAGCGGTGGGGTACCAGCCCACCCTGGCCACCGAAATGGGCGAGCTTCAGGAGCGCATTACCACCACCAAGAAGGGCTCGATCACATCCGTTCAGGCCATCTACGTGCCCGCCGACGATTACACCGATCCGGGAGTGGTTACTTCTTTCGCCCACCTGGACGGGCGCATCGTGCTCGACCGGGCGCTGTTCGAGCAGGCGATCTTTCCGGCGGTGGACGCGCTGGCATCCAGTTCGCGCATCCTCGACCCGAACGTCGTCGGCGAGGAGCACTACGATGTCGCCCAGCAGGTACAGCAAATCCTGCAGCGCTACCGCGACCTGCGCGAGATCATCGCCATTCTCGGTATCGACGAGCTCTCCGACGAGGACCGCCTGGTGGTGCAGAGGGCGCGCAAGATCCAGCAGTTCCTCACCCAGCCCTTCCACGTGGCCGAGGTCTTCACCGGCATTTCCGGGGAGTACGTCAAAATCGAGGATACGGTGCGGGGTTTCAGGGGATTGGTAGACGGTGACTACGACGAGCTGCCCGAAGAAGCCTTCTACATGGTGGGCACCATCGAGCAGGCGATCGAGAAGGCCAAAACGCTCGGCTGAAGGGGCGGAATATATGGCGTTTCAGCTCGACATCGTAACTCCCGAACGAACCGTCTACACCGGCGTCGTCGACCACGTCCAGGCTCCGGGTAGCGAGGGCTCCTTTGGCGTCCTCCAGCACCACGCTCCTCTGCTGGCCGCCCTCGACGTCGGCACGCTCTCGTTCCGCGCCGAAGGGGAGAGTTCGCCCCGGCACATGGCTTGCAGTGGCGGCTTCATCGAGGTTCTCGGCGACAGGGCCATCGTTCTTGCCCAGACGATCGAACTCGGCGACGAGATCGACCTCGCCCGGGCCGAGGCGTCACGAGAGCGGGCACGGGAGCGCATGCGGCAACGAGAAGATGTGGACATGGCACGGGCTCAGGCCGCCCTAGAACGCGCCCTTATCCGTATCAAGGTCGCCGGGTCGGGGTGATCCGCCGATGTCGGCCGTTGCGGCGGAGTTGCGGGATTTCCTCGAGCACTACATTCCTCTCATAGAGCAGGAGCTGTTCTCCTTCCTTCCGGTGCAGGAGCCGGAGGAGTTCATGTACCGGCCCATGCGCGACTACCCCGAGCGGGGAGGAAAGCGCTCCAGGCCCGCCCTTGTGCTCCTCGCCTGTCAGGCCCTCGGCGGCGACGTCAATACCGCCATCCGCACCGCTACCGCCTTCGAAATGTTCCAGTCCTTCGCGGTCGTCCACGACGACATCGAAGACGATTCCGATCTGCGCCGCGGCAGACCCTGTATCCACAGACTCATCGGCACGCCGCTGAGCATCAACGTCGGCGACGCCCTCTACGCCAAGGTCTTCGAGATGCTGTGCGACAACAGGGAAATCCTCGGTGCCGAAAAGACCCTGGAGCTCATCAAACAGATGACCCTTGGCTCGCGGGAGACCTTCGAAGGCCAGGCTTACGACGTCGGTTGGATCCGCCAGCGCTACATCCCTACCGAGGCGGAGTTCATGGCCATGCTGCGCAAGAAGACGGGGTGGTACACGGGGAGGGGGCCGTGCACGGCGGGGGCGATCATCGCCGGCTGCGCGCCCGAGGAGCGGCAGGCGATCGGCGAGTACGGCGAGGCCATGGCCATCGCCTTCCAGATTCGCGACGATCTGTTGAACCTGCTGTCCACCGAGGAAGACGAGGGGAAAGCGCCCGGTGTGACCGGCGGGGCTTACGGCAAGGAGCGCGGCGGTGATATCGCCGAGGGGAAGCGAACCCTCATCATCATCGATCTGCTGCGGAAGTGCACGACGCCGGAGCAGGAGAAGGTCCTGGCCATCCTCCACAGCGACCGGTGCGATACGTCCCAGCAAGACATCGACCGCGTCATCGATATGGCCCAGGACTACGGGGCGGTGGCCTATGCCGAACAGGTGGGGGAGAAAAAGGCTGAGGAAAGCCTGGCGCACCTCGGTTTCCTACCTGCCGGTCCCGCCCGGGATCGGCTCAGGGAGATGCTTGCGTTCTTCGTGCAGCGAGCGTTCTGATGATCGCCGCTCAGGGCGCGATCTGAACGGCCATCAGGCGGTGTCCCCCAAAGAGATCGGTCGGCCGTCACTATCAGGGCATTGACAACCCCTCAGCCCCTCGCCGGTTGGCGATCCCTCCCACACGGCCGTGCCCTCGCACCTGATCCGCGAGTTCCGCTCACGCCGCCGGTTCGTCCGCTGCATAGCAGAGATACGCAAGGAGCAGCCGTGCGGTGTTGACCAGTCCGCTCACCGAACAGATCTCGTATCCGTGGGTGTTGTCGCCCGGGTACCCGATGAGGGCGGAGCGGGCGGCCGACCCGGAAGCCTTGGCGATGCTGGCGTCGCTGGCGTAGGAGGTCAGCACCGCGGTCTGCACTCCGAAGTCCAATCTCTCGGCCAACGTCTCCATCCGATCGATAATGCCCTCGTGGTAGACTCCCAGCCTGTCCTTGCACACCAGAATTGGATCGCCGCAATTGCGCGTTTGATACTCCTCGGCAACGGGTACCACATCCAGGGCGATGACGGTGTCGACGGGAAGTTTTCCTACGGAATTGACCGCCCCGTGAGCGCCGATCTCCTCTTCGGAGCTGGCCACGAGGTAGACGTCTCTGGCCGGAGGGTGCTCGCGCAGGAAAAGAGCGGCCTCGACCAGGACGGCCACGCCGCCTCGGCAATCGAGGTTGTAGCCGCAGAGGAAATCATCACCCAGTCGCCAGCTCGGCTTTCTCGATCTAGACAGGACGACCTTTCTGCCGATGCGAACTCCCCGCTCCCGCAGGGTGTCCTCGTCCAATTTTGTCTCCACCCACATGCTCTCCCAGTTCAGCGCCTTCCCCTCCTTCAGGGTGCCGGCGGGACTTTCCTGGGACACGTGCTTGGACCCGATGGACAGAACACCGGGAACCAGGCTACTGCCAGTGAGGATCTCTACGGGGCCCTCACCGATAGCCCATGGGTGGAGCCCGCCCACGGGACGCACTCGCAGTCGTCCCCCTCCCTCCACGCGCTTTACGATCATGGCGATTTCGTCTTTGTGCGCGGTAACGGCGACGGGGGAAGCGCTCGATGTGCCCTGGATGTGGATGACAATGCTGCCGGCTGCGTCCTGCCAGCGCGCATTGCCAACACCCTCAGTGAATTCGAGGAAGAGGCGGTCGACCTCCTGCTCCGAACCCGAAGGGGCGTGGGCGAGAAGGAGTTTTTCCAGATTGCGTAGCAGGTGATCGCTGTCGATGACGGGATTCAACTTTCTATCTACCTCCGCTGGGCTGTGATTGTGAGGGTGGGTCGGGTGAGAACAAGATACGACCATGGGCCTCGAAGCACACCAACCATGTGAACGACGCGGTTAAGATCGAGTTACACTTGGTTCGGGAGCAAGGCTGGGGTGGGTGGGGGTAGAGAACTGCGTGTGGGAGCGCACGCTCAGGACACCCGGTCAGATTCTGTACTTCGGTGGGGGGTTGAGCGGACCAGCGACGGTCGCCCCGGGTTCAGATCAGCGGAAGGCGAGGGGACAACGGCGCAGGCAGGGGAATGGTGTCCCCTGCCTGCGGACCTCTCTGGCAAGTGGGTGTGGCTACGCCAAGGGGTCACGCCACGCCGAAGGTGCGTGTTCCCGAAAGGGAGTCGATGATTTCTTCGGCGAGCGTGCGGAGGTTGCGCTGGAGGCGGATCCGGCCCCTGTTGACACGCGACTTCACCGTGCCTACCGGGCAGTCGATGATCTTGGCGATCTCCTCGTACGACAAACCGTCGAGGTCGCGCAGCAGGACGGCCTGCCGGAACTCCTCGGGCAGACCATCTATTGCCGTCACCACCGAGTGGTGAACGCTCTTGGTGTCGGTGCTTTCACCGGGCAGGGGATCCGAATCCACGGGTTCGTAGAACAGCGAGCGCTCATCCTCTTCACTTGGCCCGATCGGAATCCAGTGCCAGCGTTTGCGCCGACGCAGCTCGGTCTTGGCGAGGTTGCCGGCAATGGTATAAAGCCAGGTGGAGACCTGCTCGATAGTCGGGTACTGGTGTTGGTGCCGAAGACAGCGCAGAAAGGTCTCCTGAACGATGTCCTCGGCTGTTTCCCGTTCCCCGACGAAACGATACACGAAATTGTAGAGCGGGGTCCGGTATCTCTTGACGAGAATGGCGAGGTTTTTCTGATCTTTTGCGGCCAGCATCAACACAGCCTTGTCGGAAAGTCGGTCAGTCCGTGTCATGAGCGGTCTCCTTATTTATATCGGCCCAAGTGCGACTGCGCTTCTGGCTTTTCACCTCAGCCCAGTCCCACCAAGACGACTACTATTGGGGGCGGCCTGAATAAGTGACAGCAACATATGTACCATGAGCGTGCCGAGGGTGACGCCGCCGGCGGCACCGAGGCTCCTCTGACCCGTGCCAGGCTGAATCCTCAGAGGTAGGAGACTCCAGAGGGACGGAATATAGGGCGGCCATTCCAGCCTTGCTGCTATACATATTGATGCCCCCGGGCCGGCGTAGGTCGCATCCGTTCACCCACTTTCTGAGGATTCCTCAGTATTCTGAGGTCTTTGGAGCCCCAGACCGGTAACGCAAGCTCAGTTGGGGGAACCGGCGTCCCTAAAGGCCTGCATGCCGCCCCGCTCCTGCCTTTGACCTGCGTCGAGCCAGGGGATAAATTCAGGGTTCGAATTCACCTGACCCCGCTGCCTAAGTTCGACTAGACGACTACGCCGACGATGTCCACACCGACTCTGAAACTGACGCAACAGCGTCTGGCTCAACTGTGCGAAACCCAGAAAATCCAGCGCTTCTCCTCCGAGGAGATGGTGGAGCTCCTGGAGGACGGCGAGGAGGTAGCCTGGATCCTCGAGCAGGCGCTTTCCGGTGGCACCGGGGACGTGGCCGAAGAACTGGGGGCGATCCTTGAGGAGATCGCGGCTCTGGTAGCGCCGCCAGCAAAGCAGGATGGCGGTGAGGAGGCGGAGACAACCGAGGTCGAAGCTCCGGCAGAGACGCTCGCACCCGCCGCGCTGGCCGAAATGGAGCTGCCCCCCGGCGTCGATCGAGACCAGTTCGAGCAGTTGATGTCGTCCCCCCGGGGGGCGATGGTGGCCGACTTCGGCCTGTTTTGCGAAGAGAAGGGGTTCGCGCAGGAGCGCGCTGAAGACCTCGGCTCCGATGTCGTGGACGACTCCCTGAGGGAGCTGCACGACGAATGGATGGATACTCCGCGAGAGAGCCTGGAGGGGAAGATGCCGAAGGAGGTCCTCGACGGCGGGCTCTTTCCCGAGAAAGTGGCGACCTTCAGGAGGGAAGCGCCAAAAGTGGGCCGCAACGACCCTTGCCCGTGCGGCAGCGGCAAGAAGCATAAGAAGTGCTGCGGCAAGTCCTGACAGGAAGGAGGGCGCAAGAGAGTTGGCTGAGCGATTGATGGAGTTGGATCGAATCCAGGGGGTCTTCACGGTGGCGCACCGAGCCATGGCCGACGAACGTGGAAAGTTCACCGAGATATTCCGGCAAGAGTGGTTCCCCCAACGCACCTGGGAGCAGGTGCAGTGCAACCGGTCGGAGTCCAGGAGAGGGGTTCTGAGGGGCCTCCACTTCCACCGTCAACAAGTCGATTACTGGCAGTGTGTGGACGGCTGTATCCGGGTCGGCCTTTACGATCTGCGCCCGGGTTCCTCTACGGGGGGTGCCGGTACTATCCTGGACATGGATAGCGCGAGGCCTTGCGGGATTTTCATCCCCGCCGGGGTCGCCCACGGATACCTGGCGCTCACCGACGCCACCATCATCTACATAGTGGACAGATACTACGACGGCGGCAACGACGAGTTCGGCGTGGCCTGGGACGATCCGGATATCGGCTTGGCGTGGGGAGTAGAAGAGGGAAGTGAGGTCATTCTCTCAGACCGCGACACCGCCAATCCCAGCTGGCGCGATCTCGACGACGCCGACCTACCCGCATGATCGACGATCTGGTGGAGGCCATCATACAGTCCCAGGCCCTGCGCATCGCTCCGGCCGAAGAGGTTTTCCTCTACACCTCAGGGACGGTGGGGCCTTACTACATCAACACCCATTACCTGATGGGAGGCCCGGGTCCGGCCGAGGAATTCCTCACCTTCATCGACTCGGACAAAGACGAAATCGAGCGCTTCCCCGTCGATCTCCTGGCCAGGATCCAGACCGCGTACGAGGACAATGCCGGATATCGAGCCGTGGTCGACGCCCTGGTGGGGCGCGCTAAAGCTGAGATGGGGTGCATCGGCATGGTGGACGGAGTCTCGGGCGGGGAGCGACGCGACTGGTTCTTCTCGCCGGCCGTCGCCCACCGACTGGGAGTTTCGCACCTGTACATCTACAAGGATCTGAGAACGGTCCTGCACGAAAGCCAGGGGCGGGGGGGGGAGAGGGCTGAAGATATAGACGGCATGCGCTTTCTCCACGTCGCCGACCTGGTCACGGAGGCCTCCAGCTACATCAGGGGATGGGTGCCAGCTCTGAGGGACCGGGGTGCCGAGATGGCCTACGCTCTGAATGTGGTGGACAGGGCACAGGGCGGAATGGAGGCGTTGGCAGACATGGGTGTGGCAGGGGGAAGCTTGCTGCGTGTGGATGAGGAGCTCTTCGGGGTCCTGCTGGATAGGGCCGTCATCGACGAGCGCCAGCGACAGGCACTGACCGTCTATTTCCGCGATCCGGAAAGCGCCATGCGCACCTTCCTGACAACACACCCCGATTTCCTGGCGCGCTCCCTGGCTGCCGAGGACAGCCGGGTGGCCCACCGGGCGCGCCTCCTGGTGGACGAAGATCCCTACGGACTGAAGCAGTCGGATGAAGGGTGAATCCCGAACCCGCCCGGCGACTGACATCAACCGGCAGCTTGGTCCAGCGCCTCCTTCTCCATCTGGACAGACACCATCTGCGACACCCCCTCCTCCGGCATGGTAACGCCGTGGAGGGTGTCGGCGGCACCCATGGACAGCTTGTTGTGGGTCACCATGATGAACTGCGTTGTTCCGGCGAACTCCTTTAGCACTTTGATGAACCGATCGACGTTGGCGTCGTCCAGCGGGGCGTCCACTTCGTCGAGGATACAGAACGGACTGGGCTTTTCTTGGTAGATGGCAAAGAGAAGGGCGATCGCCGTCAGCGCCCGCTCTCCCCCCGACAGTAGAGCTATGCTCTGCTGTTTCTTGCCTCGCGGTCTGGCGGTGATCTCGATGCTGGACTCCAGCGGGTCGACGCCGGGTTCCAGCACCAGGTCAGCCTCGCCGCCGTCAAAGAAGCGGCCGTAGGTCTCCCGGAACTTTACGCGGATTCCCTCGAAGGTGTCGAGGAACATGCGCCGCGCCGTGCG
>PBRM01000233.1 GCA_002725915.1 Gemmatimonadota bacterium | reverse complement strand
GTGTGGGATTGAAGTCAGCTACAACTTCACCGCTGATAACCGCGTCTACAGTAACAAAGAATATATTGATGGCGACTATGGTGAAAGCAGCTGCCAAGAAGAACTTGAAGGACGGTATGCAGTCAACGGCACAGTCACCGTCCACTATAACCCTGACAACCCCAGTGAAAATTACATCGTGAACGAGCCCGGTTCAGAGCTTGCGTTCATACTATGCTGTCTGCCAATTGGTATTGTATTCGTAATCCTGGCTATTTTTTCCTTGGCAAGTAATATCGGAAGACAAATGACCGGTATGGGCATGCATAGGATGGGAGGAATGGGTTGGGGATTCGGAAATCGTTTCGGCCATACGCGCTCACGCCGAGGTCGATCACCTGTGAGGCGCTCGCGCACCAGCAGCGTCCGGACCCGTTCGCGTAGAAAGTAGACCATGATATTTGATGTCGACGAGGACATTCGAGTCGCTAGGACGATTCCATCAGAGTTCTACCACAGCGAAGAGGTTTTCAGGAACCTGAAAAGTATGTTCAACAAGAGCTGGCAATTCGTGGGGAATACCGACCTCCTAGAAACCTGCAACGTCCATCCCGGGATTATCCTGGAGGGCATGCTTGACGAACCATACATACTGACGAAGGACCGGAGCAGGATCAAGTGCCTTTCAAACGTCTGCACCCACCGCGGCAATATCGTCTGCAAAGAAGCATGCGATACGAAAACCCTTGTCTGCGGCTATCACGGCAGGCAGTTCAGCGTGGACGGGGAACTGAAGTTCATGCCCGAGTTCGAGGATGTGGAAAATTATCCCGGACCCGGCGATGACCTGCCCGAAATCGAGACTGATTTCTGGGAAAATATGATGTTCGTCATCAATGACAAGAAATGCGAACTTTCTGAGTTGACGGGACCCATGGCAGACCGGATGGGGTGGTTGCCACTGGACAAATTCAGATTCAAGCCAGAATTGTCAAGGAGCTACGAAATCAATGCGAACTGGGCACTGTACTGCGATAACTACCTGGAGGGGTTCCATATCCCGCACGTGCACAAGGGATTGAACAGGGAACTGGATTACGATGAGTACCGCACAGAGGCTGTCGAAAATGTCGTGCTGCAAATCGGGATTGGGAAGGATAGCGAAGCAACTTTCGAACTCCCCGAGGGCCATCAGGACCGGGGCAGGAACATAGCAGCCTACTATTTCTTCCTCTTTCCGAATATGATGTTCAATTTCTATCCATGGGGGCTCTCGGTCAACGTCGTGGAACCGGCAGAACCCGCTAGGACCAGGATTCAGTACCTGACATACGTCTGGAAAGAGAAACTTCAGGGCAAGGGGGCCGGAAGTGACCTGGACAAGGTTGAACTGGAAGACGGGGAAATAGTCGAAGCCGTGCAGAGGGGCGTCATGTCGCAGTCATATGACCGGGGAAGATACTCTCCAGCCAAGGAGGTCGGGGTGCACCATTTCCACCTGCTCCTGCAGAAATTCTACGGATAGCTAGCGCCGCCATGGCCGGCGAGCCTCGGCCAGCCGGTCGAGTAGCTGCAGTGAGGCAGGATAGCGGCGCGGTGACGTGAGTCGTAGGTAGGGTAACGACGCCAAGAGCCGGCCGGTACCGGAAATCACGAATACCCAGTAGATGGCCTGCGCCGTGCTACCGAGATAGCCGTCGAGGAATCCGGCCAGATAACCGCCGGCCAGTGCGCCAATGAAGGTAGTAATCCCGATGCGGGTGTTGTAGTAGCTGAAGTAGCCCGCCCGCTCACCGCTGGGTGCCAAGTCCAGGATGAGGGTGTTGGTCGATATCAGGAACGCACTGAAACATGGGCCGAAAATGACCACCTGCAGGGCGTAGTAGACCCACAGGTCCTGCCAGAGCACGTAGATGAACGGGAGCGCTGCAAAGCCAATACGGCTGATGAACATGACCTGCAGTGGCCCGACGCGGTCGACCAGACGACCCATCAGCGGCTGGAACGCCATCTCGGCTGCTGCACCCAGTATCGAGAAAATTACCAGTTCAGTGTTGGTCGCGCCAATGACCCGAATGAGCAGGACCGCGAACAGGGGCCAGATGAGCGACATCAGCAGGGTATAGACCATCTGGACCCGCACAAAACCCTGAAACGCGTCGGAGTGTGCGATGCGAGCCTGCTCGGTCTGCTGTTCATCAGGTATGGCCCCGGGGTCCCGGTAGGGCACCCGCACCAGTATCAGACCTCCCAGCGCGGTTGCGGTCGCAGCCATAACGAACAGGGGGCGAAAGCCGTCGGCGGTCTCGTTACCCGAATTGTACACGAACCAGAGCGCTACGAGCGAGCCAACCAGGCCAGCCATGCCTCCCACTACGTGGAACCGGCTGAGCACCCTGCCACGCCTGCCCGCTGGAATCCAGTCTCCCTGCAGCGCCGCCCAGGTTGGCTGTACGAGCGAGAGAGAGGCGGAATAGAGTACCAGTAGCACCAGCACCTCCTCGGGAGTCTGGGCTTCTGAGAGCAGCCAAAGGGCAAACCCCCCAAGGGCCGAACCAAGGATTATCCAGAAGGCCCTGTGCGCCCGGCGGTCAGATATCCAGCCCCAGAAGTGCTGCAGCGTGTTGGGAAGCAGGTTGTTGAGCGACTGCATCCACGCGAGCAGTTCGAACGAGGCGCCCAGTCGCACCGCAAAGTACCCGAAATAGGACATCGAGATATCGGACGCGAAAGAACTGGTGGCGTGGTACGCATAGAGCTCGCGTGGCCGCTCTATATCGGCGTCGCTCACTCGCGGAAGCTCGTTACGTCATCCAGTTTCTTCTTCTCGAACACCGGCACCTCGGCGTCATCGGCAGGGTAGCCAGTCACGAGAATCAGGAACGCGCGCTCGTTCTCGCCACGGCCAAGGATGTCGCGCAGAAACCCCATCGGACTGGGTGTATGCGTCAATGTCGCCAGCCCGGCGCGGTGCAGCGCAGCGATCAGGAACCCGGTCGCGATTCCAACCGACTCCTGAACGTAGAAATTCTTTTTCTTGCTTCCATCCGGACTGACCCCCCAGATCTCGGCAAATACCACAATCAGCCACGGTGCGATTTCAAGGAACGGCTTGTGCTCGTCCGTGCCCAGCACTGCCAGCGCCTCGAGCCATTCGTCGGATGCTCGCTTGTGGTAGAGTTCGTATTCCTCCGCCTCAGCCGCCTCACGGATGCGTGACTTGGTTTCTGCGTCGCTGACGATGACGAAGTGCCATGGCTGCCTGTTGCCGCCGCTCGGCGCCGAGTTGGCCGCACGCAGGCACTCCTCGATGAGCGTGCGCGGCACCGCCCGGTCCGTGAAGTGGCGCACCGTGCGGCGGCGGCGCAGGTCAGCGACGAAATCACTGACGCGCGCCTGCATCTCCTCCAGCGGCAGTTCGCGGAAGTCAAGCGGCTGCATTTCCGGTGTGGTCACGCGCGGCGAGTGGTGGCGGTTATTACTATTCAGCGCCCGGCAAGGCTGCACGACTCCTAAATATCGCACGGCGGCTCCGATCCTGTGGAACTCCGCATGGCAATTGTCAAGCTGGACCGCGAGCGGCCGGCGCTGGCGCTGCTGGTACTGGCGTTCCTGCTCCTGTCGGGCTGGATGCTCGCGCAGCCGCACGACCTAGTCGCGGCGGGGCACCTGAAGGACGAGGAGGGCTACTACCCGTGGGCCGAACTCTACCTTGACGGCTACTGGTCGCTGCCGCTGCAACTGGCCAACGGCGACTACCGTGACGAAGAGGCGATCTCCATCGATAGCGGAGTGCCGCCGCTGCAGGTGGCGTGGGAAATCGTCGCGCTGGATCCCGACGGGCGCGCGGATGACTTGCGCGTCAGCGTGGCGTTCAACGACGGCGCGCCGGCGGTCAACGCCAGCGTCAGCATCCCGCACCCACAAGGCGCGCTCGAAGCCACGACCGACGCGCAGGGCACGGCGGAGCTGCGCGGGCTCCCGGCCGGCAACCCGCCGCTGCAGGTGCGCGCGTCGCGCGACGGCCAGAGCGTGGTCTACCGCACGCTGCTCGAGGTGCCGCTCGGCAACGCGGCGCGCTACGGCATCGCGTCGCTGACGAGCATCGAGTTCCTGACCGACCGCAGCCTCGGCGGGCTGCTCGAGGTGCAGCTCCCGGGCGACCGCGAGGGGCTCACGGTGCGCTTCAACGGCCAGTCGCGCGGCGAGACCGACGCGCAGGGGCGGCTGGAGCTGGGCGACCTGGGGGCAAAGCGCGGCACCCTGCGGGTCGAGCGCGACGGCGACCCGGTCGCCGGCGCGAGCCTGCTGCTGGACAGTCGCGAGCTGGGGGCGACCGACGGGCAAGGACGACGCAGCGCCGCAGTGGTTGAGCAGGTGCGGCTGTCTGTCGCTCTGCAGGACCTTTTCGGCGTTCCCGTCACCGGCGCCAGCGTCGAGCTGGCACCGCGCGGGCCGGACGCCACGTCGGAGCTGATCGGCACGACCGGTGCCAACGGCACGCTGGTCGCGGAGCGCAATCTGGAGCTGGGCGAATACCAACTGGCAAGCCACTGGCTTATCGAGGGCTACGACCCACCGCTGGCGTCCGGCATCGCCAAGGTCGACGGCGAATACCACTACGTCAACCACTGGCCGCCCGGTCCGAGCGCGGCGCTGATGCCACTGATTCTTCTGGGCGCCGAGGCGCTCTTCGGCACGCTGCTAGCGCTGATGGCCGGCGTTGCGACCTACGGGTTGGCGCGCCGCTGGTGCGGCTGGCGCGTGGCGTGGGTCGCAACGGTCCTCACACTCGCCAACGCGACCATCCTGCTCCTCTGGTTCAGCCAGTGGATGGGCGACTTAGCTGCCGTCTCGTTCGCGCTGCCCGGTCTGTGGCTGGTCGTCGAGGCGGCGCACCGCGGACGGCGGGAGGGTGCCAGCCGCGCCGTGCTGCTGCTGGCACTCGGCGGGGGGGTGCTGTTCGGACTGGGGGTGACGATGCGCTACACGACGGTCGTGATGGCTGGCGCGCCGTATCTCTACATCGGCTGGCTCAACCTGCCGGCCGGGCGGACGCGCGAACTTGTACAGCGGCTGCAGACGGCGCTGGCGTGGCCGGCGGTGCGCGACCCGCTGTTGCAGGCCGGGGCGCTGACGGTGGGGCTGCTGCTGGTCGGCATTCCGCTCGCCGCCTACAACGCGCACTACTTCGGCGGGTCGTTCAACTCCGGCTACCAGTCGCGCAACCAACTCGAGGTCTCGAGCGACGGTGACAACCTGACGGTCGAGACGCACGAGGCGTCGGTATCGATGTGGGACGGCTACATCAATCTGGGCGAGCAGGAGCGCGAAAACCTGCCGCAAGTCGCCAAGTTCGTCGTCGTATTCTTTCCCGCGCTGCTCTGTGCGCTCCCCGGCGCGTGGGCACTGCGGCGCCAGCCTGCTGCGGGCGTCGCGCTGGGATGGTGGCTCAGCTCTATCAGTGTCATCTACCTGACGCAAGGGTGGGTACTCGCCAATACCTTCACCGACATCCGCTACTACCTCCCACTGGCACCGCCGGCCGGAATCCTAGCGGCGGCCGGGTTGGCGCAGATTTCCGGTTCGCTGGAGCGGGGCAAGTGGCTGGCGCTGGCCATCGCAGCGCTCATCATCGCGTCGGGCGCGGGCGCGTTCGCCGACGCCGAAAGCGACCTGCAGCAGCGCTGGAATCACACCGGGCAGCCGCAGCCGCCTGCGACTGAAGTTACCATCTTCCAACTGATTGAGACGCCGCAGCAATTCCTTGACCGGCGCGTCCACGTTGGGAGTGCCGAGGTGGTCGAGCTGCGCGACTCCGACGCGGCGCTGTTGTGCGACCCCGTCGAGCGCAACGCGACGGTGATGCTGATTTTCGGCCAGCATCCGGTCGCGCTCGAGCCGGGCGAACGCATCGCGGTCAGCGCGATGTTCCGCGCCGACAACCATCCCGAGAACGACTTCGCGCTGTTCCTGCAGAGCGCCAATGACCTGGAACACCTGCAGGGCCCGAATGGCGAGCAGCCGGTAGCACAACAGCACCAGTCACCACAGCCCCCGGGTCAGCCACGCGGGAAACTGCCACTTAATGAGGCACATCGACTCGCGCTCACGCTCGGGCTGGCAGCCGCAGCACTGGCCAACGGTGGTGCAGTGTGGGTAGTATGGAGACGTGGTGGACCGGCCGGGATTTGAACCCGGGGCCTCCTGCTTGCAAAGCAGGCGATCTTCCAGGCTGATCTACCGGCCCACGTGGGCCGGTATTTGGGGCGGTTTTTAGGGGCTCCGCTAAACCAGATGACACGCAACCGCGCACCCATCGCCCTCGCGCAGCTCGGGGTATTCCACCGCACAATTATCGACCGCGATGGGGCAGCGCGGGTGGAAGTGGCAGCCGCTGGGGGGTGCGGCGGGCGACGGGACGTCGCCCTCGAGCACGATACGCGCCTGTCGCCTTGCGGGGTCCAGCTCGGGGGTAGCGCTGACCAGCGCCTGCGAGTAGGGGTGGCGCGGGTTGGCGAAGAGCTGCGCGGCGTCCGCCTCCTCGACGACGCGGCCGAGATACATCACGGCGACGCGATCACACATGTGCTTTACGACAGCGAGGTCGTGCGAGATGAAGAGGAAACTGAGGCCGAGGCGGCGTTGCAACTGCTGGAGCAGGTTGAGGATTTGCGCCTGCACGCTGACGTCAAGCGCGCTGGTCGGCTCGTCGAGCACTAGCAGCTGCGGCTCCAGCGCCAGCGCGCGCGCAATCACGATGCGCTGCCGCTGCCCGCCGGAGAACTGGTGCGGGAAGCGGTAGAGGTGGTCAGGGTTGAGGCCGACTAGCTCGAGCAGCTCGCGCGCGCGGTCGCGCAGCCCCCGCGTCTGGCCATGGATTACCAGCGGCTCGGTGACGAGGTCCTTGACCAGCATGCGCGGGTTCAGCGCCCCCAGCGGGTCTTGGAACACGACGCCGATGCGCCGGCGCAGCCGCCGCAAGTCGCCCAACCGCAGTTCCTCCAGCCGGTCCCTCGCTAGGCCATCCGCCAGCGCCGGTCCCAGTTCAACCGAACCGGCGGTCGGCGCCTCGAGACCCAGCAGCGTCCGCGCCAGCGTGGTCTTGCCGCAGCCGCTCTCGCCGACGATGCCGAGCGTCTTCCCTTCGGGCAGCGTCAGCGTAACGCCGTCGAGCGCGCGGACCTGCCCCTCGACGCGGCCGAGGAAATCCCGGATGGGGAAATGCTTCGCCAGTCCGTGCGTGCGCAGTATCATGGCTCGACCTCGTGGCACGCCACCTGTCGCGTGTCGCCGCGCAGCTCCGGCGCCTCTGCTCGGCAGCGGTCGACCGCCAGCGGGCAGCGCGGGTGGAAACGGCAGCCGGATGGCGGCGCGAGCAGGTCCGGCACGCGTCCAGGCACTGGCGCCAGCGTCTCGCTGGCGCCCGGGAGCGCCGCCAGCAACCCCTGCGTGTAGGGGTGCTTCGGGTCGCTGAATAGCTCCTCGACGGGGGCAGTCTCGACAATCGTCCCGGCATACATCACGGCGACGCGGTCGCACAGCTCCGCCACGACACCAAGGTCGTGTGTGATGAGCAACACCGTCAGCCCCGCCTCCTGCTTCAGCTGCCGCAGCAGTTGCAGGACCTGGCTCTGGATGGTGACGTCGAGCGCCGTCGTCGGCTCGTCGGCAATCAGCATCTTCGGCCGCCCCGCGAGCGCCATCGCAATCATCACCCGCTGCTGCATGCCCCCCGAAAGCTCGTGTGGGAACGCGCGCGCAGCGCCGGCGGGGTCGGGCATCCGCACCTCTCCCAGCACTTCCTCAACGCGCACGGCGACCGCGTCCGCGTCGGGCAGGTCGTCGTGCAGCCATACCGACTCGGCAATCTGGTCGCCGACGCGCATCACCGGATTGAGCGCCGAGAGCGGGTCTTGGAATATCATCGCGATTTCGCCGCCGCGCACTTCGCGCATCCGCGATTCGCTCGCGTCGAGCAGCGACTCGCCAGAGAGGGTGATGCGGCCGGAGTGGACGCGACCGGTCGAGGGGAGCAGCCGCAGCGTCGAATAGGTGGTGACCGACTTGCCGCAGCCGGTCTCGCCGACCAACCCGAATATTTCGCCTTCGCGCACCTCGAAACTGACCCCTTCGAGCGCGCGCACGACACCGTCGTAAGTGTGGAAGCGGGTGACGAGGTTCTCGACACGTAACATCATTCCCTCTGCCGCGGGTCGAGGATATCCCGCAGTCCGTCACCGAGCAGGTAGAACGCCAGCGCCCAGAGCGCAATCGCCAGTCCCGGGAAGAAGAACGCCCACCAGTTCCCCGCTAGCAGGTGTGCCTGCCCGAAACCGACCAACTTGCCCCACTCTGCCACATCTGCGCCACCGCCGAAGTTGAGGTAGCCAAGCCCCGCCAGCACCAGCACGATTGATCCCATATCCATTGTCGCGGCAATGATTACCGGCGTCAGGCAGTTGGGCAGCACATGCCGGAATATTATGCGGAAATCGCTCGCGCCAGCGGCACGCGCCGCCTCGACATACGGCAGGTTGCGCACGGTAAGCGCCTGCGCCCGCACGATGCGCGTGAAACCGGGCCACCAGACGATTATCAGCGCATACATCAGGTATTCAATTGAGGGATTGCCCGTTACAGCAACAATTGCGAGTGCCAGAATGAGTCCCGGAATCGCGAGAAACACGTCGGTGACGCGCATCATAATTTCATCAACGCGTCCTCCGTAGTAACCAGAAATCACCCCCAGTACGACGGCGATGAAGGTGCCGCTGATGACTACCTTCAGCGCAACATCGAGTGAAGTACGGCTGCCCCAGACAATGCCGTACCAGATGTCGTAGCCCTTGCTGGTCGAGCCAAGGATGTATCCATCCGCTTCGCCCCGTTCGCCAGTGCAGGACCAGTAGCAAGGGGGCTGCAGGTCGTGGTTGAACTCGAAGTGCTCGACCATGCGGTCTGCGTCGCGCTGCCCCGGCTCGAGCGGCGCTAGGAACGGTGCCATGAGCGCGACCAGCAGGATGGCGAGCGCGATGAAGAGCCCCAGCAGTGCCAGCGGGTTGCGCCGGAGCTGGTGCGCCATGCGTCGCAGCTCTGCCCGTCGCGGTGGAATTTCAGCGACGAAATCCTCCCAGTTGAGCGTCAGCCGCACCAGACAGGCAATTGTGAACAGCAGCACCATCTCAGTTGAATATCCCTTGAAGATACCTACGACAAACAGTACCGTACCGAGCGCTAGCAGTGGCACCCAAAGGTATTCCCGCAGCCTCGCCAGGAAATCGCGATGATCCTGTCGCAGCTTCCACCCCAGCCCGAACAGCGCACCGAGCAGCAGTCCGTAGAGCAGCAATCTCCCCAGCCCGAGCCCCATATCGACACTGAACCAAGTGACGATAAGCAACAGGACTCCCAAGCCAGCGATGACCCACTCTGCGAGGCCGACGTCGCCGCTCAGCTCGACGCGCGGGTCGAGCCAGGCGTACGCCACATCCACGACAAGATTGGCAAACACGTAGAGCATCCCGGCGAAGAGCGTGTAGCCCAGAATGGCGGCGGTGTCGGCATTGCGCATTGCGTCTACCGCCCACGCCCCCAGCCCAGGCCACTGCCAGATTGTTTCGGTCAGCACTGAGCCATTCAGCAGCCCTCCGAATGCGAGGCCGAGCAGCGTCACGGTCGGAATCATGGCGTTGCGCGCAGCGTGGTTAACCACCACCTTACGCTCCGGCAACCCCTTGGCGCGCGCGGTGCGCACGTAGTCCTCCCCCAGCACATCGAGCATGCTACCACGCATCAGCCGGATGGTAGTTGCCATAGACACGTAGGCGAGTGTAGTTGCCGGCAACAGCAGGTGCATCAACGCATCCTTGAAATGGATCCACGAGCCAGCCAGCAGCGCATCAACCAGCAGCAGTCCCGTGCGCTGTTCAATCGGATCCTCCAAATCCCACAGAAAAGGATCATAACGATAGCCCTGTGGGAGGTGGGTGATCTCGCCCCACTGAAAGGCTAGGAAATATTTCAGTATCAGCGCGAGCCAGAAAATAGGGACTGCCGAACCGAATAGAGCAAAGAGCCTGATCCAGTGGTCCTCCCAGCGGTTATGTTTGACGCTGGAGAATATACCGAGCGGAAGCGCGGTCGCGACCGCGACAGCGAATGCCAATAACGCTAATTCCAGCGTCGCGGCGAATTTCATCCCAATCGCCTCGGAGACTGGTTGGTTAATCTGCTGTGAGTAGCCCCACTCTCCGTGGAGCAGGTTGCTGATGTAGGTGAAGTAGCGGACCGGGATGGGCTTGTCCAGGTTGTGCAGCTTGCGCAGCTCCTCAACCTGTTCCGGGGTCGTCTTCTCGGTGACGTAGGGGGCGACCGGGTCGCCCATCAGGTTCGAGAGCGAGAAGGTGATGAGGGTCACCCCCAGCATCACTGGGACGGTGAAGGCCAACCGGCGCAGTACGTATTGCCACAGCTTCACGGCAGCGGCAGGCAGCCGCCGCTAAAAACCGCTCAGCCCTTGCTCAGTGAGTAGTAATAGGTGCCGCCGTACATCGGGTTGTAGTACCACCCTTGGACCCATTCGCGCTCGACGTGGAAGGTGATGCTCTGATGCGTCCAGATGTAGATTGCCTCCTCGTGCTCCAGGTCGATGATGTCGGCGTAGAGCTGGATGCGCGTCGCGTCGTCGGTCTCGCGCGCCGCGTCCATGATTAGCTCGTCCAGTTCATCGTTGTGGTACGCCAGGTAGTGCGGGAAGTGGCCGCTACTGTGCAGGAAGGGCTGGACGTAGTCATGCGGGTCGGCGTAATCGGGTGCCCAGCCGAGGAAGAATAGCGGCATCTCGGACTGGATGAACTTGTCCAGATAGTCGGGCCACTCGAGCCCCTGCACCACCAGGTCAAACTTGGCGTTGAGCGATTCGACATTGTTCTCGAGCATCAATAGCCCGTTCTCGCGGGCGGTGTTGCCTGAATTGTAGTAAACCGTCAGCGTGAAACCAGTGTCCCAGTAGCCCGCCTCCTTGAAGTAGTATTCTGCTTGGTCCAAGTCAAATTCGTACTCTGGACCGTACTCATTGAAACCGAGCATTCCGGACGGTATAGGGCCTTTCGGCTTGAGCGCGTGGTCATCCAGTTCGTCGCTGATGAACTGCAGGTACGGGAACGAGTAACAGAACGCCTTGCGAACGTTGATGTCAGCGAAGAAATCAGCAGCCGGGGCTGCAATTTGACCATTATGGTCAGGCTGGATGTCGTGATTGAAGCCGATGAAACCCATGCTGAAACTGCCCTGACCTTCCAAGATACGGATGCCATCCACACCATCAACCGTTTCGCGGTCGGCAATCGGTACGTACGCGAAATCAGCGTCGCCCGAGAGTAGCTCCAGAATGCGGGAGTCCTTATCATTATTCTTCTTCATGAGAACATTTTTGACGAAACCATCAGGGTATCCCTGCGCCTTGCGTTCTGCAATCGACCAGCCCCCCCAGTAGTCCGGGTGGTATTCCATCAGCACATATTGGTCAGGAACCCACTTGACAAACTTGTACGGGCCGGTTCCCATGACCTCCTTCTCGATGTTCTCGCACGGCACACCTTCGATAGGCTCTTCGCATCCCTTGGAGGCGACCCAGTCGCGCGAGAGGATGGAGGCGGCGTTATACGCCATAATCGAAAGGAAGCGCGGCGCCGATTCAGTCAGAGTGAACTGCACCGTGTACTGGTCAATCATCTGGATACCGCTCTCGTTCAGGATTTCGGTATACATCCAAGCCGGGCCGTCGGCTAGGTTCATCACCACCAGTCGCTGGATTGAGAATACCACGTCATTTGCCGTAAGCGTCGAGCCGTCGTGAAATTTTACACCTTGACGGATATTGAACGTATATGTCAGACCATCTGGCGATATGAGGCCGTTGGCCTGAGTTGGGACCTCAGTAGCCAGCATCGGCTTCAGCTTGTCGGTACGCTCGCGTTCGTACCAGACGAGCGTCTCGTAGGCGTTCATTATTACCGCACCCGAGGCAGTATCGTAGGCATGCGCCGGGTCCAGTTCCTGCGGATCGCCAATTGAAACGGAGGTGAAGGTGTCGGGATTCTTCACCCCGCTCGAGGCTGGTTCATCACGAATAACTCTTATTGTGTAAACAGTAGTGGCTGTGAGGCCGTTTTCGGCCGAAACCGTCAATGTAACTGGATAATTACCTGTCGTACTATCGCCTGTCAAACCACCGCCACCACCAAAAGTATGACTAGTGTCGGCTCCAACACCTGACTCTCCATCGCCAAAATCCCACTGCCAACCGGTGATTAGATCGCTGGAAGGGACACAATCCGTTTTTCCGGTCTCACCGTCGGTTTCGCAAGACCATGCCCAAGATGCAGCTCCAGAGAAAAGGACCTCACTACCCGTCTCTACGACAGAAGCCGAGACGGAAATAATCGCTGATGGCGGTGACGAGTCGGAAGCGCTGATCTCGAGCGGAAGGACTGTAATGTAAGCGAGATGGTGGTTATTGTTACCCACTGCACCTTTGTCGTCAGTGACTGCCAAAGCTATTGTATATTCTCCGGATTGGAAGTACTTATGTGTCACCATCTGACCACTTCCGGTCTCACCGTCACCAAAATTCCAGTTCCAATAACGGATTTCACCATCCTCATCAAATGAATATGAGCCGTCAAATTGAATCGTGTCGCCGACATTGACGATAGTCGTGCCGCCGGTCAGCACAACGACCGACTGCGGGTTCTGGTTGGAACCTATGCCGCCGCCAGTGCCGAGGCAGCCGGTGAGGAACAGCATCGTGACCATGATTGCTGCGAAGGGTTTTCGTTCGTACATTATCTCACCACCATCCCCGCCTGGCACGCTGGACAGGTGATGTTCAGCGGACGCGTCGGGTCGTTAATCTGGAGCCCGGCCTGGCAGGCGGGGCACTGGATAGTAACCGGCTGCGCGACCGGGGCTGCCGCAGCCGGGGTTGCGGCAGCCATCGCCGGAGCGGCAGGTGTCATCGCGGGCGGTGCAGCCATGGGCACAGCCGCGGGCGCAGCGGGCGCGTCCCAGTCATCTTCCGGGGCGCCGCCGCCACGCCAGGAGTTGAAGCCGCCGAAGACGACAAGCCCGAGGCCGAGCACCGCGAGTCCCGCAAACGCCATCTCGGTCGTCGAAGAGTAGCGCGGCGCAATCGCGTCGGCCGGCAGCGCCTCGGCGCTGGTCTCGTAGCCGGCGGGCGTCTCGCCCGAGCCCAACTGGGCGACCTCGAAAGTAATCACGACCTCGTCGTCCGGCGCGAAATCGGCGAGCAGGTCGCCGTTGAAACGGAACGCGATGTCGGTGTCCGCAGCACCGATACTCGCGAGCCAGACACGGGTTTGCCCCTCGTCGAGCTGGATGCGGGCGACCGTGTCAACTATGCTGACGCTGTCGCCCACGTCATAGTCGTTGAAGGTCTCGGTGTCGCCCGAACTGCTGATTTGCGCCGCGAACTCGCCACCGTCCGACGCGAGCATCCCGGGGAAAATCAGGAATTCTCCCAGCAGCCCCAGCACCAGAAGCAGGAGGCCTCCAAGCAGCAGCGGTCGCGCAACCATCCCCCCGCGAGATTCAAAAGCGATATAAGCCTGCGGTCGCCAATCCCAGTTACCACCCTCGTCGTCGGGAAATGGCCGTGCGGAGCTACCAGTTCCCGGCGTCCGGTCGGCGGCTCCGCTATTAGTAGCCGCCCGGAGGCGGAGCTGCGAAACTACTGTTCCCTTTCCACCAGATCGGAGCCTTCGTAATCCACGTCGTTCACCAGGCTTGAATTGACTGTTACGAAAATGGTGGCGTTGCCGGTTCGCTCGAATTCGCTCACCGCCAGCTTCAGTTCGCGCCACTCGTTGGCGCCGTCGTTGATGGCGCCACCCGCAAGGTCGTCCTCAGTAATGACGTAAGTTGCGGAACCGGCGGTCACGACACACTCCTCTTCCTCGCAGTAGCCGTTCTCGAGCCGCCACTCGACCCAGTCATAGCTGAGGTTCGCCTGCGCCTCGCCCCAAGCCCGGGACTTGTATTTCGTGAGGGCAGACTCTAGGCTGGTTTCGAGGACGGGCGTCTGCGTATACTCCTCCGCATCAAGCAGCGCGAATTTCTGGATTGAGAAGCCGCTGTAGAGCGGAAATATATAGGCGTCCCGCACGGCGCCGGAATCTGTCATAATCGGGTAGAGGTAGCCCTCGTCAATCCGCAATTGGCTGAAACCCTCGGCGCCGCTGGCGAGGTATGCATAGACCTGTTCCTCGGCAGTGTAAAGGTTGGCGAGCGACTTCGCCTCGCGGTTGTGGTACACCGCTTCTCCGGAGCGGGTATCTACCAGGATGTAGCCCGCCAGCACGTTCGAGCTGAGCTGGTTCATTGGGATATACCAGTAGGTCTGCCCGTTGAGCACGATGAAGCGCGCCGAGTCGGACGGATAGGAGAGGTGTGTCTTCGTGAAAGTGTGGTAGAGGATGCCCTCGCGCCATTCGCCCCACAGGCTGGCCCAGTCCTCGACGTAGTAGTCGGGGTAGACTACCTCCAGCCAGGCCGGGATTTCCGGGTCGCCGACATCGTAGACCACATGGTCGTCGATGTCGCGAGCGTTGATTATCAGAATTTTCTCCAGCGTCACAACATCCCTGATGACGCCGCGCTGGCCGAGGTAGACAATCCAGAATGGGTTCTGTTCGTCGTCGATGTCGAAGCGCACCTGCACCTTGACCAGTTCCAGTGCGTATTCATCGAACAGGATCTGGTCAATCCGGTTTTCCCAGCTAATCTGCGAGACGTGGACCGCGAAACCCTCGTCCGAACTCCGGACCGGGTCGAAGCCTTCGCTCGACATGTTGGCAGGGTCATTGGCGACAGTCACGTAGAACGGTACCTGCTTGCCCCCGGTCCATTTCCAAGCCTCGAACTTGGGTGCGTTGACCCAGACGAATTCGCCGTTGACCAGTGTGGGGTTGGTGTATTCCATCATTTCCCACT
>PBRM01000232.1 GCA_002725915.1 Gemmatimonadota bacterium | reverse complement strand
TCGACCCTCGCGCACGAAGGACTCCAGAGTATTCATGTCGTCGTTGACCTTGAGGATATGCGCCCCGTCTTCGAGAACAAAGGGTTGGGAGATTTCGCCCAGCCGCAGGTGTGATATATGCGGCTGCAGAAAGGGCTCGATCGAGGCGGTTTCGCGGATCTGCCAGAGGCCGCCCTTCTGCGCCGTCGTCGGATCCTGGGAGTACTGCCGGGCGAGCTGGCTGAACTCCTCGCCGGCGAGGGCGCGGACCCGCAGCTCGCGCAGCTGTTCCAGCGCCCGCTGTTTGTCGTCCTGCGTCGTCCTGATGCGGACGAGGAGGTGGCTGGCACAGAGCTCGGTCTCGCGCTTCTCGTGCAGCAGGATGAGGTGGTATCCGTGCTCGGTCAGCACGGGCTCGCTGATCTCGCCTGGTTTGAGCTCCTGGGCTGTCTCTTCGAAGCTGCGCATGAGCAAACCGTGCTCGAAGCAGCCAAGGTCGCCGCCGTCAGCGGCGGTGCCCGGATCCTCGGACAAGCGCCGCGCCACATCGGCAAAGTCCTCTCCCGCTTCTAGCATTCTCTGGATTTTGCCGATTCTCTCCATCCCCGCCTCGAGCACCTCCTCTCTCGGCGTCACCTTGATGTTGATCTGGCTCAGGGAGATCCTCGACGGCAGACTATCGGCGTGGGCCTCGCGGAAGGCATCGACGTCGCGGCGCGAGATGAAGCTGCGGTAGGCGAGCGTGGACACATACCTGTCGTGCAGCATCCGGTGGCGGATCTGCTTGCGGTAGCGGGCTTTGAGCTGTCGCTGCGTGAGGCCGGTGCGCTCGAGCATGGCGTCGAATTCGCCCTCGCCCAATCTGGATTTGATGCGTTCCATTTCCATTTTGAGAACTTCTTCGACTTCGCTGACGTCTATTTCGATGCTGTCTTTGCGGGCCTTGAGTACGAGGATCTCGTCGTCGACCATGGCGCTGAGGGCGCGCTTGCGCAGCTCCGCTATCCTCTCGGGGGAAACAAGGCGAGGGTCGCTTACCTGCTCCAGCTCCGTGAGGACGCGCAGGTTGAGCTCGGACCAGAGAATGACCGCCTCGTCCACCTGGGCGACGATGCGGTCGAGAAGCTCGGGCGATTCCGCCTCCACCGCAGCGCCGGAGGTCAGAAGAGCCAGCCAGAAAATCATCGATAGCGAAGATAGTTTCATAATGTATTCGGCTTTTGTGGACGCGGCAGCGCCGCGCTCAGGATCCCACCGCCGCCAGTCGTTCCGCGTCGATGTGCCAGCTGCTCTGGCTCTTTAGACGGAGCGTTAGCTCCTCGAGGCGCTTGCGGTAATCGTCCATCACCAGAGCTTCCACGATCTGCGAGCGCACGCTCTTCAGTTCCTTCACCGTGCCGGCCTCCTTCCGGGATAGCACTCGTATGATGTGGTAGCCGTGCTCGGTTTCCACGGGCTTGGAGATCGTCTCCAGAGCCAGATTCTGACAGGCCTCCCAGAGCACGGGGTCGGCGGCGGCGGAGAAGTACCCGAGGTCGCCGCCGACTTGGCTGGATTTCAGGTCCAGCGAGTGCTGGGCGGCGGCATCGGAAAAGGAATCGCCCTGGAGCAGACTCTGTCTCAGGGCGTTGGCATCCCGCCGCTCGCGCAGCAGAATGTGCTCGGCCCAAATTTCCTCCTCGGCGCGTTCGTATTTATCCTGGTGGCCGTAATAGTAGGAGCTGATGTCCTCGTCGGTTACCTCCACTTCGCGGTCCTGGAATTCCCGATCCAGAAGGGCCGCTACCAGAAGATCTCTGCGCGCCTGGTCGATCAGCTCCTGCAGCCTGGCCTCCCGGTCCAGACCCCGCTCCACGGCCTCCTGATAGAGCAGTTCCTGCTGAACCCAGTTTTCGACGAAGCGGAGGATGCGCTCTCCCCCGTCCTGCAGGCTGGAATCGTAGGGAAACTGATTCCGCAGCTCCACCGCAGTCAGGATCTCGTCGCCGACGCGGGCGACAACGGAATCCCGCTCCTTGGCGGACCCGCATCCCGCGATCAGCGCCAGACACAGGCAGAGGGATTTCACAGAATCTCCTCGACGATATTCCGCGCCTTCTCGAGCCGCTCCTGCTCGTCGCTGGCCCGAATAAAGGTCTCGATGACGAGTCGATCAGTGATGTTGAACTCCAACTCGGTGGAGCTCCTCTCTACCAGCCGTTGGATATCAGCCGGGGTGACCTGCAGGTCTTGGGGAAAGATCATGCGGAAACGGGACTTCTCCAGCTGCACCGCGTCGAGCCCGCCCTGCCGCGCCATGATCTTTATCTCCATGATGTTCAGGAGGGAGGTAACCTGGAAAGGGGGCCGACCGAACCGGTCCGCCATCTCCTCCTTCACCGCCAGAAGATCGACGATGCGGCGGGCGGCGGCGAGCCGCTGGTAGAACTCCATCTTCATGTCGGTGTCGGGTATGTAGTCGTCGGGAATATAGGCAGTGACGCCGATCTTGATATCCGGTTCCACGTCCGGCTCAACGTGCTCTCCCTTGAGCTCGCGCACCGCTTCCTCCAGGAGCCGGCAATAGAGGTCGAAGCCCACCGCGGTTATGAAACCGTGCTGTTGGGAGCCAAGGAGATTTCCGGCGCCGCGGATTTCCATGTCGCGCATAGCGATGTTGAACCCGGAGCCGAGGTCGCCGAACTCCTCGATAGCGCGCAGGCGCATACGGCTCTTGCGCGTGAGGCGCTTCCCTTTGGGCACCATGAGATAAGCGTAGGCGCGCTCCTTGGAGCGGCCCACCCGCCCGCGTATCTGGTAGAGCTGGGCCAGTCCCAGCATGTCGGCGCGGTTGACGAGTATGGTGTTCACCGAGGGAATGTCGATGCCGGACTCGATAATCATTGTACTGATCAGACAGTCGTATTTCCGTTCCAGGAAATCGAACATGATGCGCTCGAGCTGGCGCGCCGGCATCTGCCCGTGAGCGACGGCGAAGCGGACCTCGGGTAGAAGCTCCTTCAGGTAATTGGCCAGGCTTAAGATGGACTGGATGCGGTTGTGGACGAAGTAGATCTGTCCGCCGCGGCCGATCTCGCGGGAAATGGCCTCCAGAATTCGACCCTCGTCAAAGGCGATAATCTCGGTGTGAATGGGCAGCCGGTCCTGTGGCGGCGTGTTGATAACGGACATGTCGCGGCTGCCCATGAGCGACATGTGGAGGCTCCGCGGGATTGGCGTAGCCGTGAGGCTGATGACGTCCACCAGACGCTTGAGCTGCTTGAGCTTCTCCTTGTGTTTGACGCCGAAGCGCTGCTCTTCGTCGACCACCAGCAGACCCAGATCGCGGAAGTGGATGTCCTTGGAGAGGATGCGGTGGGTGCCGATGAGGATGTCGACTTTCCCCTCCTTCAGCTGCTGCAGAACCTCCCGCTGTCCCTTGGCCGTGCGGAAGCGGCTGAGCACGGCGATGTGCACCGGGGCGTGTGCCATGCGCTCCGTGAAGGTCTGGAAGTGCTGTTGGGCGAGGATGGTCGTGGGCACCAGCACAGCCACCTGCTTGCCGTCTTCCACCGCCTTGAGGGCGGCGCGCACGGCGACCTCGGTCTTGCCGTAACCGACGTCGCCACAGACCAAGCGATCCATGGGGTGCGGGGACTCCATGTCCCTCTTCACCTCCTCGACGGTGCGCAGCTGGTCGGGTGTCTCCGTGAACGGAAACGAGGCCTCCAGTTCTCGCTGCATGGGGGAGTCGGGCGAGAACTGGAATCCGGGGCGACTCTTGCGCTCGGCGTAGAGCTGGATGAGCTCGCCCGCCATCTTGAAGATCTCCTTCTTGGTGCGCTCCTTCAGCTTCTCCCAGGCATTGGACCCGAGCCTGCTCAGGATGGGCATGTCTCCCTCGGAGCTGGAGAACTTGCGCAGGCGATCCAACTGCTCCACGGGGATGAAGACCTTGTCTTCACTCTGGTAGACGACCTCGAGACAGTCGTGGGCCCGGTCGCTGAGCTCGAGCCGGCGGATGCCCAGATAGCGGCCGATGCCGTGCTCGACGTGGACGACGTAGTCGCCGCGCTGCAGCGCCTCGAAGCTGGAGATCGGCTGGGCCGCCTTGAAGCGGCGGTAGCGGTAGCGCGGCTTTTGCCGGCTGAATATCTCGTGGTCGTTGAGCAGAGCGATCCGGGCTTCGGGATAGATGAAGCCGCGGTGCAGGGTGCCCAGGTCGAAGGAGAGGAGGTCGGCCCAGTCGGCGAAGATCTCCTCGAGCCGAAGGGTCTGTCCCTGGGTCTCGGAAAGGATGTGGATCTCGTACTTGTCCTTTCCCAGGGCGGAGATGTCCTGACGCAGAAGGCTGAGCTCCCCCTGAACATTGCGGGGCTCGCGGGCGCCAAAGCGAAGCGCCTCTCCGGCCTGTCCAACGGGGGCGGGCAGCACCCGACTCAGACCGCTCAGCCGGGCGTGAAGCCACTCGGCGTCGCGCACGAGCATTTCCGGAGGCAGGTAGGTGCCGCGCTCGACATGGCGCTGGTAGTCCTTGCGCGAACGCTCGAAGGCCTTGTCGAGCTCGGCGTCTACATCATCGAACTCCTCGCAGTAGACGACAGGGTTTTCGAGGTACTCGAAGAGGCCGTCGTCGCGACCGTAGAGAACGGTCATATAGGCCTCTATGCCCTCCAGCGAAGTGCCGAGCTCGAGCTGATCTCTCAAACTGCTCAGGTCGACACCGGACTCCTCGTCGGTCTCCCCTATGTGCTGCAGGTACTCCTCGTAGAAAGGCTGGTTGAGGATGACCTCGCGAGCCGGCAGCACCGAGACGCGCTCGCAGGTCTCGCGGGATCGCTGCGTGGTGACGTCGAAAAACCGGATGGAATCGACCTCGTCGCCGAAGAACTCCAGTCGAACGGGATGCTCCACCGCCAGGGGAAAGATGTCGACAATGCCTCCCCGAACAGAGAACTGGCCGACGCCGTCCACCATGGGAACGCGCTCGAAGCCGGTGTCCACGAGGTGGCTGCTCAGATCGTCTAGGGAGCGCTCCTGGCCGACGACGAGCTCGAGCGCTCCCAGCTCCAGGGCGTGGGGGGGGATGACGGGGCTCAGCAGGGCGGCCGCCGGCGCCACGACGATGACGGGCCCGCCGCCGGCCAGTCGAGCGACGGCTTCGATGCGCAGGCCGCCGATTTCCTGGGCGGGAGAGCGCCCGTCGTACAGATCCATGTCCCACGCGGGAAAATAGCGCACCACCGCTTCGCCGGCGATCGCCTGGAGATTGTCGCGCCACTGCTCGGCGCGGTCTTCGTCGGCGGCCATGACGAGCAGTGGCCGGGGCACCGATCTCTGGATGTGGGCGAGGAGGAAGGCGGCCAGAGTGGGGGGTAGGCCGTGCAGGAGCACCTGACTGTCGCCGCGCTCCAAGCGCGTGACGACTTCCTTGAAGTTCGCCGTCGCGGCCGTCTTGCGGGCGATGTTATCGAGCGACAGAGTGGGGGTCATGTATGCGGCGGTGAACCAGTCGGGAAGGCGGCTGTCAGGGCTCGGGAGAGCGCCGGCCTGAACAGCGTAACCCTGAACAGCGTAACCCTGAGCGGCGTAACCCTGAAAAGATAAACGGTGTTGCGAGCGCCTGTCAACGGCCCGCGGCGGTTACTCGGCGCGATGCTTCTTCCGGCGTTGTTTGCGAGCCGTCTGACAGATCGACTGTGAGTGATCGTGTGGGTAGTCTGTAGTTGATAGGCCCCCGCAAAGGGCGTACCATGGCAAGCGTCACCGGGAGCGTCAGTCGAGCCTGATCGCAGTGTCACCGAAGGATTACACAGCTGGGATCCGATGCACACGAAGATGGTCAGAAATTCTCGCGGGCCCGCGACGAGGGAGTCGACGGGCGGCCGCCCCCGCAGGTGAAGCGACTGCATCTATCTGCGCGCAGCCGACTGGATATCGACCTCTTCGACCGATAGCGTGATCAGGAGGAAGGCATAGTGTCCTTGCGTATAGTCGAGCACCATGTCGTGTACAAGAACCCACGATACTACTGCGGCCCCGGGCCGGCCGTCGTCATCGACGCAGGTGGTAATCTGACCGTCGCCTTCCGCCGGGTGCCCTCCTGGTTGGAGTTCGGATTCTCCGGGCACTGGCACCCGGCCACGGAGCTGTGTCTGACGCGGTCGTCGGACGGGGGCAGGTCCTGGTCGCCGCCTCAGGTGTTCCTCGGGGGGTACCAATGTCCCTGCCTGACGCGGCTGCGGGACGGGACGCTCGTTCACAGCACGCATCGCAAGGAGCTGGTTCCCGAGGCAATCGCGGACGCTTGTCGGCAGGCCCTGGGCGTGGGCGACAAACCCTGGACCGGGATTCATCGGGGCACCGCCATCTGGCGCTCGGAAGACGAGGGTGTGACCTGGGGAGAGCCCGTCTACCTGGACGGCGTGCCCGGTCTCGTGCCGCTCCACCCGAACCTGCAAGCACCCCTGGCGGTGCGCGGCAACGTGCTGGAGACGGTAGGAGGGACACTGCTAATCACCGCGTACGGCTGCGAGGACCCCAACAACGTCTATCTCTTTCAGTCGGGCGACAGCGGACGCACCTGGCGCTATCAGGCGCACATGGCCGAGGACTTCAACGAGACCTTCCTGTACGAGACGGAGCAGACAGAGCTGGTGGCCTTCATGCGCCGTTGGAGCGGCGACATGTCCATTTGTCTCACGCGCTCTTCAGATGGCGGAAACACCTGGTCGACGCCGGAGCCCGTGTGCAAGGGGTACCCGGCCTGCGCCGTGCGCCTGCCGAGCGGGCGGGTGCTGCTGGCCTACGGATACCGGTTCGACGACCGCTTCGGCGTCCGAGCCCGACTGCTCTCAGCTGACTGCGAGCCGATCGAAGGAAGCGAGGAGTGCGTCATCCGCGACGACGGAGCCGTGCCGGACGTGGGCTATCCGGAGGTGTGCCTGCTGCCGGACGGCCGGGCCTTCGTCGTGTATTACATCAACCGGCGCCAGGATGCGGTCGACGGCAAGGCGCCGCGTTTCATCGAAGCGTGCTCGATCGCGGAAGACTGAAGAACCGACGATCCGTTACCAGTGGCCATAAGGACCGATGACCGATGTCCGTAGAAATCAGGAAACGCCAGATCGAAATGGACGGCTTCTGCATCATCGAAGACGTCATCCCGATAGACGAGATCGAAGGGATCCGCGACGAAATCACAGCTCTGGAGCGTGCCGGCCAGGAGGAGTCGGAGGCCCTCAAGGCCGATATGCGGCGGCGGGGACACAGGATCGGCGCGAAAGGGGTAGGCAGTTTGCGACAGGTGATCAACCGGACGCAGAGCTTTGCGCCCCATCTGGCCGACCGCCGCATTCTGGAAACGGCGGAGGCGGTCCTGGGGCCCTGGGCACGAATCTCGTGCACGGATTGCGTCGTCAACTTCCCCGGCAACGAGCGCGGCTACTGGCACGCGGACTGGCCCTACAACCAGACCAACGCCTCTCACATACCGGCGCCCTATCCCGACACCTTGCTGCACCTGTCGACGATCTGGATGCTGTCCCCCTTCAGCGCCCACACCGGAGGTACCTTCGTGGTGCCGGGCAGTCACCGGTGGCTGAACAATCCGTCGGCGGACGGCATCGCCGGGATCGACCGCGACGCCCCGCACCGATCCGAGCTGCAGATCGAGGGAGAGGCGGGAAGCGTGCTGCTGTACGACAGCCGGATGTGGCACGCCGTGGCGCCCAATCTGAGCCAGCAGCCGAGGGTGGCCCTTGTGGTGCGCTACGCGCCCTGGTGGCTGAACCTGAACCCGACGCTTACCGGCCGCCCGGAACACTCGGCCATGGTAGTGGAGACGGGGGGCAAGAACTACGAGATGCCGCCCGTGAAGAAGGACGTCTACGAGGCCCTTCCCGACGACGTGAAGCCGCTGTATCGGCACTGGGTCGACTGAGTAGGGGCGCGCTCAACGCTGCACGCGGCCTGGCGCAGTCGACGATCGGCTTCATCATCAGCAACGGCTGGCTCACCGGGCAGATCTGGTATAGCTATTTGCTTTGCTTGAAAGAGTCGAGAACCCGATTGGCGAAAATTGCCAGGCTGCTAATCATGTGCTGTGCCGCCATATCGCTATCCTTGTTTCGGATGCTGTCGAGAATCGGACTATGCGGTTCACAGCCCCTTACCAAATCTTCCTCATCTTCATCTTCTACTACATCGGATCTGAGAAACGCCGCGATCTGGACTCTAAATCCATCGAGCACGCTTTTTAGCAATCTGTGATCGGCCATCGACCAGATTTTCTGATGAAATTCCAGATCCTTCTCTATCATCGTTGAACGATCGCCCTGGACAAGAATCAATTAGCATCGGCCGCGGCACTCTCGACGACTCAGACGAGCTTCTCCCCTACCGCGTCTCCGTCGACGGCCTGGCCTTCAGCCTCCTGGTCCTCGGTACCTGGCAGCGGGCTGAGGGGGATCCCCCTGTTGTTGCTGCCGGGTTTCCGGTGACCTGCCTCGTGTTCTGCATCCTCGTCACCCGGGTCGTGGCCACCGCCGGTTCCATCAGTCCTGGGGAAAGCGATCTCCAAGCAGGGCCGGCAGGTCGGCCAGGGGAAGCGCTTCGATCCCCGGCGCGACAGGGTACCGGTTT
>PBRM01000231.1 GCA_002725915.1 Gemmatimonadota bacterium | reverse complement strand
TTGCTGAGCAGACCCATCTATCGCTTCCTGCACGACGAACCCTTCGATCCACAAGCCAGAGAGTGGTCCTTCCCGTCCACGGGCTCTTTGTCTGGTGCCAACGGCGCTATGGCCTGGATCGTCTTTGAACGTGATCTCGCGCAATTTCGCCAGGATTTTCCAAGACTCGAGATGCAGAGCTTCCGACCGCACAGCCCCCTGCGCTACTGGCTGGCAGGCGGCCTCAAAGGCTGGACGCTACTGCCGGGTTGGGCTTTTCCCGTTGCTACCGCTGTGGATCACCTGTTGGCGGGCATAAGCCTGCAATTTTGTAGTTTTGTGAATGTTGAATTGCGGAGACTTCGGTCTGCCAGCTGACCCACCGCCGATCGTTCACCGATCTCCCCACAGCGATTCCCGTCTCAACAAGGACTCGCCGGCCCGTTCCTGAGGATCTCCTCACTGCACCCTCCAGGTATGACATGGGTCACAAGAATCAGGGTGGGCAACATCACGGGGGTCAGGTGACCCGCGCTGCTGGACGGGAACCCGAATCGTACTGTATGGGGTGCCTCTCTACCGACCGTTTGGTGGGTAAAGCAGGAGAAGAATAGACATGATAATGGATAGCAACGGCACTCATAAGCAGCAGTTGCAGCTCCGGCTTATGTATTGGGAATTGACAAGGGCCTTTTTCGGGTGTTATGGCCAAATAGTTCAGGCGACGTTAGAGAAAACCGGCTCTGGGCTGGAGGCGTCTCCGTTGAGGCGGTACCCCTCACCGCAGTCGAACGCTGAACAGGCAGGTCGGAGGTGCTGTCGCTAGTCTGGCGAGTTCGACCGATCGACCCGACCGCGCCTGCATCGCTCCCGTTCGCTCAGCGATAGACCGCCTGCAGCATGGCCCGCATGTAACCGGTGACGAAACCGCGACCTCCCCGGCCGGCCTCGTCGTCGGGCAACGCGGGGATGTGATCGAACATGAAGGGTCCCTCGAAGCCGACGTCCCTGTACGTCTTCATCGCCTCGAACATGTCGACGTCACCTTCATCGATGAAGACTTCCTGAAAATTTCTCGGGGTGCCGCGCACGTTGCGGAAGTGGACGTAGACGATTTTGTCCATCGAGCCTAGGTCGCGGATGGCCTGGCACACATCGACGCCCATTTCGGTGACGCACCCCTGGCAGAACAGCATGGCGTTGGCGTGGCTGGGAACCAGATCGAAGATGCGGCGGTATTGATCCAGCGTCGACACAATGCGGGCGGCGCCGCCCATCGGTTCCGGCAACGGCGGATCGTCAGGGTGCAGAGCCATGCGAATGTCGTATTCCTCGGCCACCGGTACGATGCGTTCCAGGAAATACTGGATGTTCTCCCACATGCCATCCTCGTCGATCTGCTGGTCGGGATAGTCCGCCGTGGTCACTTTCCGCTCCCACTCGTCGTAGTCGAAGGTGCTGTAAAGCGCCCCGCCGCGACCCACGGCTGAGGTGGTGCGGAAGTTGCCGATCGGCTTGAAGTTGTATCCCACAGTCGGCACGCCGGCTGCTGCCATGGCGCGCAGGGCATCCGACCATTGTTCGATCCTCAAGTCGCGCTCCGGCCGCGCCAGGGAGATGTCGTCGATGGCGGTGAGCGCGATGTTGTACAGGCGCAGTCCGTGTCTCTCGGCCATATCGCGTTTTTCGAGCAGGTATTCCCTCATCTCCTCGAAGGTCGTCAGCCGTCTGTCGCCATCGCCGGAGGCGGCGAAGGGCACCGGATTGAGGGTCAGGTAGTCCACTCCGATCCCCTTGAAGAAATTCAGCTGCTCGTCGCTGATACTGTCACCTGGCAGTTGGTCCTGGATCAGCATGTCTGATGGTTCCTCGGTTCAGTTGCAGGAATCAGGGGTTGGCTGCTTGCGATGGCGCATTCCTTTCCACTTTCGCGGGGGCCCGCGGACGGAAGATAAGATTGGCTGGCCGAGGTGACCATCTTTGAAAAACGAGCGGATGGACTACGCTAACCCGAAAAAACGAATCGGAGATGCCCCATCACTGTCATGGCGGGTCCCGAAGTTCAAGTCGATGGCCAGGATCCGGTCGCGTCCGTCGCGGCGCCGATTTGCGGGTTGCGATCACAGCGCGCAGGCGTCGTCAGGGCCGGTCGTTAGCTCTGGGTGTTACTGTAGATCCGCCAGCCGTTCCGGAGCCTGTCCGATGTAGCTCAGGGTCTCCAAATTCGCCAGCATGCCACGCGGTTCGAAGGTAAATTCGCCGGGGTAGTCGATGGCGGCCAGGGTTGTGAAGATCTCGTGCCACTGGATCTCATCCCCCTCTACCAGTGGGGGGTGATGGCCGTCGCCGTCCCTGTAGCCCTGCAGGTGGATGTGGCGGAGGTGGCGTCCACACCGGTTTATAATCGCGCTCGCCTCGCCGGCCGCTGTCATCGGATTGACGCCATCGGCATCGATTTCGTGGGCCACGTCCAGGATCATGCCTACGTTGGAAAGATCCAGACGGTCGAGAAACTCCACGCGGTCTTCGACCTGGACCCCTGCGCTGTTGAAGTTTTCCACCGCGATGACCGCAGCCGTTCCCTCGGTGTGCTGTGCCAGTTCCACGTAGCTCTTTTCCACGATCTCCTCGCCCGCCCCGGCGTGGCAGCACCAGAAGGTGCCACCCAGTTCGAGCAAGGTATCGATCTGGCGACGACACACGTCCACCCGCTCCTGACGTTGGGACTCGGTGTCCACCCCCTCAAAGCTGGTCATGTAAGCGTGATAGGCAGCCACTTCGACGCCGCATTTGCGGCAGGTCGCATCGACGAGGCGCATGGAACGAATATCACTCAGATCGTACTGGTCAGGGCTTTCCACGAGCTCGATGCGCCGGATATGGTTCCGGGCGAGCTCCTCCAGGGCTTCTTCCCCAAACGGACGGTAACCCTGAAATACCAGGGTGGAGATGGAAAGGCGCCGTCTGATCTCATCTGCGGTATAGTAGTCGTTTGGGCCGGTCATGTGTCCTCCCGCCGTGCGTGGGTTCAAGGAGATCTTGCCTGTTCAGAAACGCGTACTGTCCTTGGCATGTCAAGGTGCGCCTGCCGAGCTGACGCTGGTTGCGATCCTGAGTCATCGCGGCGTCGTAGCTCCAGAAGCTATGGAGGTGCAGATCGTAGTGCGCTCGAGGGTGTTTCAGAAGTTTCCATGACAACCGTTTCTTGATAGATTGTTGATTGATCATGCATCGTCGCCCAGAATATGAGCCACAGGCTATGGCACAGCGGGTACATCTAGATCTGATCGAGCAGGGCTCAGAGGTGTGGAATCAATGGCGGCGAGACAACCCCGATGTACGACCCGACCTGTACGCCGCGCATCTGCCCAATGCCGACTTGAGCGGCATGAATCTGTCCGCGGCCATCCTGGCCGTGGCCGTCCTCTACCGAGCCGATCTGAGTGGCGCCGATTTGCGCGGCGCCGATGTCAGCAGTGCCAATCTGATGGAGGCAACGCTACGCCGGGCGAACCTCCACGGGGCGGATCTCAGCGGGGCTTATTGCCACCGCGCTGATCTGGCCGAGGTCGACCTGGGAGGCGGCGACCTGCGCGGCGTTCTCATCCCCAGCGCCAACCTCGACAAGGCGAATCTGTCCGCTGCCGACCTCAGCGGCGCCCACCTGCACAACGCCAAGAACCTGACCGTGGAGCAGCTGTGCAGCGTGCGCTCACTGTGGCTGGCGGAACTGCACAACTATACGAGTGTGGCCGAAACGCACTGCCCTCAGCTGCTGTTGCGCCCGACGGACTGAGCTCTTGCCCTTGTGCGAATCGGCACGGGGGGCGCAAAGGTTCGGGTCAGGCAATCCAGAAGGAGTACAGACTCGCCCGCTGTAGGTGGAAGCGGAGACGAACAGGCCGCGCGTCTGTTGAGGGCCTCTCAGCGTCCATCCAGCTCACCGCTTCGCCCAGGAGATCGCCTCGCAAGGGCTGACACCGGCCCGCTGAGCGGCCGGGTACGGGTTCCAGACTGTCGGCCTCCACGACCTCCACGAGCGCCTCGCCTTCCGCCGCATCGACGTTCACATAGAGCTCGCCCTCCGTCCACTTGAAGGGCCTGGTGAGCAGTTCGCCACCCGCCGCCATGGCGTCGAGGGAGACGAAGCCGTCCCGCCGCAGTTTCGCCAGGCAGATGGCCGAGCACTCGTTGAAGAACTCGTCGTCGTAGATGGTGGGATCGAGTTTGGCGAACAGGTCGCGGTGGCCGCGAAGGCGGTAGGCGAGGTAGTAGATCCAGATCTCCTGGTCCCGCACGCACGGGGCGCCGCAGAGAGCGACCTGAGCGTTGCCGTAATTCGCGCCGCCTTCCCAGGGCTCGACACCGATAAACAGAGCGCGATCGGCGACGCGTTCCCACTGGCGGGCGTCTCGGGACACGGCGAGCTCGACCTGGTTGAGGCCGGTGTGATTGGCCTGGTCGGGATCGATACCGGAGGGGCTGAAGACCAGCGGGAATCCGATGTACAGGCCCTCGTACGGCATGATGGGTAACTCGTAGAGCTCCGCCATGTAGTCGCGTCCGTCCACCACCGGCGGTGACAGATAGGCCGGGTCGTCGACCACCTCCTGTATCCGCCGCCGTCGATTCTCCTGGTCGATCTCGTCGGTGTGCATGATGAGCTCGGGATCGGTCCAAGTGAGGAAGTCCTGACTCGTCACCAGCCACGCCGATCGTCCCCACTTGGTGCGGTGTTTGACTGTGGCCAGGTAGCGATTGCCTGACCTGTCGTGGACCATCTGGGATGTGTCCTGGCTGGGAATCGGTTTCACATCCGGGAACGTCCACTGGAAGCCATCGGGCGAAACACCGGGATGGCGGTTCAGGTGTGTGTCATCGCTGAATAGGGCTTTGTAGCGGCGCCCCGGGTCTGCGTCGCTCTCGTCGCGGATGACGTGAGCGAGATTTCGCTCCGGTGAGTCGAAGGCGACGTTGTTGAATCTGTCGCCGTTCCACTCGTAGAGACAGAGGTCAGGCATTGCCCAGTCGACTCCGTCAGCGGACGTGGCATAGAGCGAAAGAGAAGACTCGGTCAGGGCAGTGTACCCCGAGTACCACCACTCCCAGAGGCCGCGGTCCGAATTCCACTGGGGCGCGCTGCCGCTCTGCACGTGCATCTCACCACGGGAGCGGTTTGGGCGCACCACTGGCCCGCTGCGAGCGGGCTGATGCAACGAGCGCCGCAGCTCGCAAACGCTCTCGATAGCGCCGTCGTCCAGGAACAGCTGCCGGTGGCGGTCGGGATGAATGTGGTTATCGTGCATGGGTCCTCCCATACTCGGTTCGCCTCCAGGGACTGCTGATTCGGTGGCCCAGGCACGTGCCCACAGCGTGCACCCCTAACCTGACAGGTCCGCCGCCCTACGGCCTCCTCCAGGCGTGACTCCCGAACGCGGCCATAGGTGTCATCGTCAACTCCGGCGTGGAGTGTCTGGCAAGTTCCTCTGCCTCCTTCACCGTGACGCCGGTTTCGATGGCCAGTTTATGTAGGCTACACAGCTGGTGGCAATAACGCGGCAGTTTGTCGGTTCCTGTGATTGCGTTAGCGTTATCGCTTCGATTCCGGCTGCCGGGCAAGCCCCGCACGGGCCGTCCTCCAGAGGGCGGCGAACTCGACTTCGAGCGGCCTCGCATCCGCGTGCTTGGCGGCCTTCAGCCTCTCCGGTTGACTCAGGTACGAGTCGACGGTCATCTGCACCCACTCGCGCAGCGAGGTCCGGAACGACAGCCCCACCTCGGCCTCGGTCTTGGCCAGGGACATCAGGATCGGGCAACAGGTGAACGGGGCATAGGACCACTCCTGCCACGGCAAGTCGGTGTGCTCCAGCAGCGTCTCAGAAGGCACTGCCACCGCGTTCAACGGTTTCTTCGCAGCGTCCGCTATCACCTGCAGGAAGTTGACGAACGCCGACGCCTCGCGCTGGGCATAGTTGTATATCGAACGCTGGATGCCGCCGCCGTCGAGCAGCTCGATCAAGAACCGCGACAGATCGTCGGAGAATCCGACCTGCACGGCGTGGGCGCCACCGTCGGGCAACAACATGGGATCTCCGTCGAGGATCCGCGACAGCCAGAAGGCGAATCGGCCCGACGGGTCGTCGGGTCCCAGGGTGGCGGGTACGCGAACGACGATCCACGGCCAGCCATCGGGCGACTCGAGCATGACACGCTCCATGTGACGCTTGCCCTCGGCGTAATCGTCCAGGTTCGGGCGGTACTCCCACGGGTGATTGGCGTTGTCCAGATCGGACTCGCGAACCGGCTCCAGATAGCGGTAGTCGACGGCGAACCGCTCGGCGTCGGTCAGCGCCGTCCTGACCGTGTGGCGGGTCAGCGCGTGGCCGGCCTCGCCGTACACGGATACCGTGCTGGCCGCGACGTAGCGGCCGACGTTGCCGCGGAGGGCCCCGATGACGCCCTCGGCTTCTTCGCGGTTGAAGCACAGGTTGTCGATCACGCCGTCGAACCTACGGCCCTTCAGCCTGGCCGCCATACCCTCCGAATCGGTGCGATCCCCTTCGATGTGCTCGATGTCGTTCCAGAAAGGGGGCCTGGTGCTGCCCCGGCTGAAGATGGTCACCGCGTGGCCGGCCTCCAGCAACTGCTGAACAGCGCCGCGACCGAAATACCGCGTGCCGCCTATCACAAGGACATCCATGGTCTCCTTCAGTTCGCGTTAGACGATCGCCCCGGCTTCGGAGATCGACCGTTCCGACAGTCATGCGCAGTCATGCGCGCGCGACCTGCTCAACTGATCTTCCGTCAGCTTCCTTAGCTGTAGAAGGTTATACCGGCGGCGCCCGCTCCCCGGGCCACGTCCAGCTACTCTCTGGCGGCGGCTAAGGTATCGAGATCCCCCCCAGGCCGCAAGAATGTACGCCCGACCAGTTTCGCTTGGCGCCGGTGCCGAAATGGTGCACGTGAAAATGGGGAGGGTCGCGGGCCGAACCCTTGCTGGCCGCCCGTCGCTGGTGTACCATGGGCGCCATGAGAATTGGCATCCCCGAGGACTTCCGCAATTACCTGTCGTTGCGAG
>PBRM01000230.1 GCA_002725915.1 Gemmatimonadota bacterium | reverse complement strand
GTCGGTGAGCTGATCGCGAACGTAGTAGGCATCGAGCAGGGGCTCGATGCGGGCGTCGGCGCCAACACCGTTCGCGGGCGTCCCAGTGACGGGGAGGTCGGCCAGGCGGCGGTAGAAGATGGTCACGTCCGTTTCGGCGAGCTGGAGCACGTCGTGGAGGTCGGCGAAGAGAACGTCGTCTGTTTTTCGGTCGAAGGCGTTCAGACCGAGCTTGGCGGCCATCATCGCCTGCCAGCCGCGCTCGTAGGTGTCGGGATAGGTGTCCAGCGCCTCCTGGAGGGGCGCGGCGTCGTCGATGAGCGGGTAGACGGCCTGGGCGAGCTGCGCCAGGTTCCAGTGGGCAATCTGGTGCTGTTGGCCGAAACGGTAGCGCCGGCCGCCGGCGTCTGTCGTATTGGGCGTCCAGTCGGGGTCGTAGTCCTCCAGCCAGCCGTAGGGTCCGTAGTCGATGGTGAGGCCGAGGATGGACATGTTGTCGGTGTTCATCACGCCGTGGACGAAGCCGACGCGCATCCAGTCGACGATCATCTCGGCCGTGCGGTCGCAGACTTCCCGATACCAGGCGAGGTAGATGTCGCGAGACGGTTCGCCGAGGTGGGGGAAGTCGGTGCGCAGGGTGTAGTCGACGAGCTGTCTGAGCTCGTCGATTTCGCCGCGCGAGGCGAAGATCTGATAGTTGCCGAAGCGCAGGAACGACGGGGAAACGCGGCAGGCGACGGCACCGGGCTCGGGTTTGGGGTTGCCGTCGTAGAACATGTCGCGGACGACCTCCTCGCCCGTGGTGACGAGGGAGAGGGCGCGCGTGGTGGGCACGCCCAGGTGGAACATCGCTTCGCTGCAGAGGAACTCGCGAACGGAGGAGCGCAGGACGGCGAGGCCGTCGGCGGTTCGGGAGTAGGGGGTCAGGCCGGCGCCCTTGAGCTGGAGCACCCAGCGCTCGGCTTTGGAATTGACGACTTCGCCCAGGTTGATGGCGCGGCCGTCGCCAAGCTGGCCGGCCCAGCTGCCGAACTGGTGACCGCCGTAGCACATCGCAAAAGGGTCCATGCCCGGCAGAAGTCTGTTGCCGGCGAAGATCTCGGCGAATTCATCGGAGGCGACGTCCTCGGGGGTGAAGCCGAGGGTTTCCGCCATCTCGCGGGACCAGGCGACGAGCGTCGGACCGGCGACGGGCGTCGGGTCCACGCGCGAGTAGGCGGCGCCGGGCACCTGGCGGCAAAAGTTGGTGGTCTCGGGATCCGCGGGGAGTTCGCGGGTGAAGCGGTTGTCGAAACTCAGCGGAGTCAGGGTGCGGCCTTTGGGTGTGGTCGTTCAGCAGCTACCGGAGAAAGGGAGCAGAGGTCTGTCATCTGACAAGCGGAGCAAAGTCCAGAGCCTGTGGCGCCTGAGAATTACAAAAACGCTTGGCGTTGGTCCGGTCAATGGATGGGAACTGTAGGACATTCCGGAAGGAAGAAACCACTATCCCGACTCCCCCGCAATGCGATTTCCGATCAGCTCACTTGTCATCAGCGACCGCCCGTAGATCCTCACCAGGGTCACTCCCTTGCCGGTCCTCAGCTTCTGCCCGCCATTCACATCTCGCAGGTTTCACACAGAGCGCTGTCCACGGTGAAGGTGATCACCTTCGGCCCACCATCCACGACCACGCCGATGTGATGCGCTTCGCCTGGCTTGAGCAGATCAGGATCGCATGCCCATGCGCTCTCCGACCTGCCGTCGTTCAGCAGGATCTCCAGCGTTCCGTGCCGGGCGATCCGCACACAGAAGCCCTTGCCGTTCTCCGTCGGCCCAGGACTCTCGATCTCCACCAGGAGTCCGTCCCTCGCCACGAACATCCCGATCGCGCTTCGACGATAGGGGCCCCTGTAGAGGTGTAGGTGCTGATGGTGGCGGAGACGCTATAGTCTCAGTAGATTCGCCGCCTTGCGGGACAACGAGAGAAACGTCGTCAACTTGCCTCCGAACACATGCAGCAGTTGGCTCTGGCCCTGTTCGTGAAGATCCAGCTGATACTCTCGTGACAGATCCGTCGGATCTTCGCGACTGGCCACGAGCGCTCGGATCCCGATGGAGACATCCCTGATATCCTCATGGCGCACTCGCGCACCCGAGACCAGATATCGGTTCAGGTGATCGATCAGATAGCGGACGTCCTCTTCGGTCGCGCCGACGTCGTCGACGGGCGCCGTCTCTTCCCTTTCGGTCGTTCCCACCATCGTCTGGCATTGCTTCGGTTCCGGGATCACAAAGAAGATGCGCTTTGACGTTGTCTGCAGAAACATGGGGTGCGGAGTCAGGAGGCCGTCGAGGAAGAGGTGGATACCACTTACCTTGCGAATACCGAAGCGAGTGGGAAGGTGAAGTCGCGCGATGACTTCGTCGATCCATGGCCCGGTCGCATTGATCAGCGTCTTCGCCCTGTGCGTGCCGTCTCCGGTATCGACCTCGATGATCTGGTCGGAGATGCGAACCGCCTGAACGCAGGTCTGTTCGTAGATGCGGCATCCCAGGGCTTGCGCATCTCTCGCGACGCGGCGCGTCAGATCGAGGTCATTGGTCCTGCCGTCGTAATAGCGAAAGACGGCGCGGAGCTGATCTTTGCGGAGGTTGGGGAATGAGCTTCCGAACTCGTCGAGAGAAACGCGCCGGGAGTGCCTCTTATGGCGCCTGCCCGCCAGAACGTCGTAGAGCTTGAGGGCCGTCCAGACTGTCACCGGTCGGCGCGGTCCGTTGTGATAGATGGGAAGGTAAAACGGGACGAGTGACACCAGGTCGGGATAGGAATGGGTGAGCTCGGTTCGATCTTGCAAGGCCTCGTAGACGAGGCCGAAATGAAGGTGCTCCAGATATCGCAGGCCCCCGTGGATAAGGCGGGAAGACTTCGACGACGTGCCACCACCAATTTTGCCTTTGTCGAACACGGCCACCGAGCGCCCGCGCTTCGACAGCTCGTGTGCGATCCCGCAACCGTTGATGCCTGCCCCGATGATCAGCGTGTCGTATTCCGGGCCAATTTTCACATGCGAGCGCCTTTCTTCAACGGCCACGCGCCCATGGTCATTACCGCAGACGCATCATGCGCGCTGAAGCCGATATGACTGGCAGAGCGCAGCTTCCACAAGCACTTTGCTCGACCGCTTGCCGGTCTCGCGTCCGTCAATGGAACGATGGATTCCTGTTGCCGTCAACCGCCACAGCCCTGTGAGACGTGGTCGATACATTGGAGAGGAGATGTGCCTGTCAGGTCTACGGCCGAGATGCACTCGGGCTGGTGGTGGGCCGGCACCCAGAACCGAACTGTGGCAATCAGGACGGAATATCCGCGCAGATCCCACGAATCCACTTGCCAAATGAAGAAGAGGGCCATCCCATGAACATACCCCGCCCAGAGCACCCACGGCCACAGTTCACGCGCCCGCAATGGCTGAATCTCAACGGCGCCTGGACCTTCACTTTCGATCCGGGAAAATCCGGCGTGGCTCGCGGCCTCTCCACGAGCCAGGGCTTCGAGCGCCAGATCACCGTCCCCTTCTGCCCGGAGAGCGTGCTGTCGGGCGTGGGCCACACCGATTTCATCGAAGCTATGTGGTACCACCGCACCATCGACATCCCCAGTGACTGGCGGGACAGGCGCATCCTGTTGCATTTCGGCGGCGTCGACTACGAGTCCGAGCTCTACGTCGACGGGGTGTCCGCCGGCCTCCACTTTGGCGGCTCCGCCTCTTTCGAGGTCGACATCTCCGCGCACGTCAGTGTCGGCGCGTCTCACGACATCGTCCTGCGCATCTTCGACCAGACCCGCAACGCCAATCAGCCGGGCGGCAAGCAGTGCCCTGATTTCGCCTCGCGAGGTTGCCACTACACGCGCACCACCGGTATCTGGCAGACGGTGTGGCTGGAAGCGGTGGATGTTCATGGCCTGCGTGACGTCCACATTGTCGCGGACCTGGATGGCGCACGTTTCATCGTCGCGCCACGGTTCCATGCGCAGCAGTACGGACTGCGCTGGCGCGCCACCCTCGTCGGTCAGGAACCGGTAACCGCCGCTGCCGCCGATGGCGCAACCCTCGTCATTCCCGTGCGCGACCCGAGGCCCTGGAGGCCTGACGATCCCCATCTCTACAAGATGAATTTCGAGGTCCTGGACAGCGACGGGCATTGCCTCGATCAGGTCAGCAGCTATGCCGGCTTGCGCAAGGTGCACGTCGAAGGCAGCCGCATCTTCCTCAACAACGAGCCTCTCTATCAGCGCCTGGTCCTCGACCAGGGATTCTACCCCGATGGCATCTGGACGGCGCCGAGCGATGCCGCGCTCAAGGGAGATATCGAACTGTCCATGCGGGCGGGTTTCAACGGCGCTCGCCTGCACCAGAAGGTCTTCGAAGAGCGCTTCCATCACTGGGCCGACAGGCTCGGATATCTGACTTGGGGTGAATTTTCCAGCTGGGGATGCGGCCCCCATTCCGCTCAGGGAGCGCGCAATTTCCTCAGCGAGTGGCGGGAGATCGTCGAGCGCGATCGCAATCACCCCTCCATCATCGCCTGGACACCGTGGAACGAAACCTGGGGTCTGGGTGATGACCCGAGGGCTCATCACCGCACCCATGCTGATTCCTACGATATTTGCAAGAGCGTCGATCCGACACGACCGGTCAACGATGCCAGCGGCGGCATACACGTAAAGACGGATCTGTGGACCGAGCACACCTACGAGCAGGATGCCGCCAAGCTGAAACAGCTCCTGACGCCGTCCGCCGATGGCTGCCCATGGCTGCGCGACCCCAATCGCATTTTCAGCTATAGCGGCCAGCCCTACCTGCTGGACGAATTCGGCGGCACCAAGTGGGTGGCGGAAGATCCGCGGGGCGACGACGCCGACGGTTGGGGCTACGGCGAGGGACCGCGCACGCTGGAGGAGTTCTACCTGAGGCTAGAGGCGTTGGTCAAAACCGTGCTCGATCTCGACCACTGCCGTGGCTACTGCTACACTCAACTGACCGATGTCGAGCAGGAGTGCAACGGTATCTTCCTCTACAATCGCTCCGAGAAGTTCGACATGGACCGCATCCACGCTATCTTCAGCCGCTCGCCCGAACCGGCATGAACGACTCGCTGTCATCGACAGGTTCAACACGGAGGACACCATGAGCGAACAACTGGCTCTGCACGGGGGCCCGAAGGCGAAGCAAACCCCCTATACGCTGACCAATCGCTACGGCGAGGAAGAGGTCGTCGAACTTCGCCGGGCCCTGGAAAGCGGCAAGTTGATGGGACCGGGAGGTGTTGTCGAGGAGTTCGAGGCCGAGCTGGCGCAGGCCTTCGAGGTGAAGCACGTCGTCACCGTCACCTCGGGGACGGCGGCGCTGCACACGGCGTTGTGCGCTCTCGGTGTCGCCGAGGGGGACGAGGTGATCACCACACCGATGACGGATATCGGCACGGTGGCGGCAATCCTGGCACTGCACGCGGTGCCGGTCTTTGCCGACATCGACCTGGAGACCCGGCTTATCGATCCGGAGGCAGTGCGGGGGAAGATCGGCCCGCGCACCAGGTGCGTCATCACCGTCCATATGTCTGGAATGCCCTGCGACATGGACACCTTCATGGCGCTGGGCGCCGAGACCGGAGTGAAGATCCTGGAGGACTGCGCCCAGGCACACGGGGGCACCTACAAGGGGCGTAAACTCGGCTCTATCGGCGACGCGGCCGGCTTCAGCATGAACGAGTCGAAGCAGATGACGACGGGAGACGGCGGCTTCGTGGCGACTGGCGATGACGACACGGCCCGCATCGCCAGCCTCTTCCGCGACAAGACCTACATCCGCGACGGCTCGGTCGGACGCAGTGGGCAACCGATCCCCTTCTTCGCCCTCAACTACCGCGCCAACGGCCTGCACGCGGCGGTGGGACGGGCACAGCTGGCAAAACTGCCGGCACTGGTGGCCAGGCGGCGCGAGATCGCCGCCCGCTACTACAATGAGCTCGGGGACCTGAAAGACCTGCAGCTGCCGCGCATCGTCGATGGTGGCGATCCGTCGTGGTGGCCGCTCGCCGCCCGCTACACCGGCAAGGCGCCCAGCCGCGACGATCTGGTCGAAGCGCTGCATGCCGAAGGGCTGTCGATCAGCACCGGCATGTCGCCGGCGAACAACATCCTGCGTACCGACATGGTGCGGACGAAGCGCTACTATCCCCTCACCGCCGAGGTCCCGACCTTCTGGCGCGACATCGACTACGATCCGGACTCCTGCCCGAGCGTCGATGAATTGCAGCGCACGGTGATCCGCCTGCCGTTGGATGAGCGCTACGTTGACGAGGACATCGACGCGACCATCGCCGGCATGCACAAGGTATGGGCTCACATGACGGGCTGAGGCGTGCGGCAACCGCGCAACTCAGGCCGTGGCGGCTTAAGTGAAGCCGTCACGACGCGGACAGCTGAATTTCAGAGGCCAACTTGGAGGCGAGGGCAATGACAGCAGGATTGGACAACGTCAGCGTAGAGGACATTGAGGTCAGCGCAGACAACCTGGATACGGCGGCGGCCGCCGCCATCTACCGCGAGCATGGCTGTCTGGTCGTGCGTGGCCTGATGGTGGACTACATCGACGAGATCTGTCGCGAGATCGACCACGTGCTTGCCGAAACCATCGACCTCATCACCGAGGCCCGCCAGGTCCCGGAGGGGTGGTCGACGCCGAACGGAGCGCTCCTGCTGCCAGCGCCGAAAGGTTTCCCGCGCGACAAGCAGATCATGTGTCTGCCGATCAGCTACCGCAACAGCGCGGTGTTTTTCCGCTCTGCCCTCGACACGCGAACTCTCGACCTGGTCGAAGCGGTCCTGGGGCCGAATATCGAACTCTTTCACGAGGGCCAGTCACTGGTCAAGGAGGCGGTCGGCGGTCATCCCAAGCATCTTCACCAGGACGCCTCCTATTTCGAGCACCGCTTCGAGGGACCGATGGGTCAGCTGAACTACGCCGTCGACACCGACCTGCAGAACGGCGCGTTGTACGTCGTTCCCGGCAGCTTCCGCATGGGGCTGCTGGAGCACGAGGATACCTTCAGTCATCTCGGGCTCAATGGCCACCAGTGGCCGTGGGAACGCGCCACGCCGATCGAGGGTAAGGCCGGCGACTCGATCTTCTTCCACGTCAACTGCATCCACGGCTCAAAGCCGAATTGGTCCGACAAGCCGCGTCCCGTCTTCATCAACCGCTACCGGACGGCCGATGATTATGTCGTCGTCGGTGCCACCTCGACAGAGAACCGCAAGGCAGCCGAGGCCCAGCGAGAGCAGGCAACCAAGGACAACCAGCGCGGTCTCATGGTGCGCGGCTTCCGCACCTTCGATTCGAATCGCTGAACAAGAAACCGCATGTGCCCCGAGGAAGCGGGCCCAGCGATCTGGTGAGCTAGCGGGACAGAAATACCTTGAAGGCGGTGCTGGCCGGGGCCTTCCGGTTCCTTCCTGCCCGGAGCTGGGGTTGGGCGGCGGTGGGCGC
>PBRM01000229.1 GCA_002725915.1 Gemmatimonadota bacterium | reverse complement strand
CTCCGCCTGCTGGTCGAGCGCGATCGGCGCTCAGCGGCCGGATTCGCTCTCGGTCATCTCCTTGGAAGATATCGTCATCAGGGCCTCGAGAACAGCCGCTCCAGCCTCGCAGTTGCCGGGGCACGTCACCGTCATAGATGTGGCGACCCATCAGACCGCCGCCCAGACCACCGACGACGTGCTGAGATCGATGTCCTCATTCAGCCTCTTCCGCCGGTCCAGCAGCGTCGTCGCCCACCCGACCAGTCAGGGCGCCAACCTCCGCGGCATTAGCGGCAGTGGCGCCACCCGGACCCTGGTGCTGCTCGACGGCATGCCGCTCAACGACCCGTTCGGTGGATGGGTACAGTGGGCGAAGGTGCCCGTCGACGGCCTCCAGCGAGTCGAGGTGATCCGCGGCGCGGGCGCCCACTTGTGGGGAAATTACGCCCTCGGCGGGGTGATTCAGCTGACCACGGCGGTCCGCGAGGGAGTCGGTGCATCGGCGCGATTGGGCGATGGGACCGGCGTGGGGAATCTGCGCTTTGGCCGTCGCTATGGCCGGACGACGATCGGCGCGCAGGTCGGTCACTTCGATACGAACGGTTATCCGGTCGTGCGCGGAGATCAGGCCGGCTCAATCGACGAAAACGCAGACTCGAGGAGCTCGACGGTCAGGGTTCGAATCCAGCGCCAGCTCGACAACGGCGAAGTGAGCCTTCAGGCTGGGGGCTTCACAGAATCGCGCGGGAACGGGACGCCTCTCACCGACAACAGCACCGAGGCCGGCTTTGTTTCTGCACGGGCCAGCCGCAAGACGAGCAGCGGCAGCGCAGCAGCTTCAGGATTTGTTCAGATTCAGCGTTTCGACAGCCGCTTCTCTTCGCAGGCGGCCGATCGCTCGACGGAGAGCCCGGCCCTCGATCAGCACCGCGTGCCCTCGTGGGCGACCGGATTGTCCATCGAGTTCTCTTCGCTGAGAGCGACCAGTCACCTTCTGTCGACTGGGCTCGACGCCCGCTGGCACTCAGGCGAGACCAACGAGCGCTTCCGCTATGTCGACGGCGAGTTTCTGAGATCGCGCACCGCGGGCGCCGAACAACAGCTGCTTGGGGTGTTTCTGCAGGACACCTACGCGCCGACGACGCGTCTGACACTGACTGCCGGAGCACGCCTCGACGGCTGGCGTGTCCGCGACGGCCGCCGGATCGAGCGCGACCTCAGCCCTCCCGCCGTGCGCAGCAACGAGACGTCGTCACGCGAGATGGAGTGGTGGCTGAACCCCAAGCTCGGACTGCGCTACCGCATCTCCCATGCCGTATCCGCCTGGGCCGCGGGGTATCGAAGCTTTCGCGCCCCGTCCATCAACGAGCTCTACCGACCCTTTCGCGTTCGCAATGACATCACTGAAGCCAACGTCGGGTTGGAGCCGGAGACGCTCACCGGCGCCGACGTGGGTCTGGAAGCTGTGGGGACACAGGGTTCGGCGCAGATCAGCCTGTTCTGGAGCCGGGTGAGCGACCTGGTGTTGAATCGAACCGCGGGCGCAGGCCCCGGCCAGGTCGACCCGTGCGGATTCGTCCCGGCCGGCGGGGTGTGCCGCCAGCGGCACAATGTCGACCAGAGCAGGTTCCGAGGAATCGAGATTGAAGCATCTCATCGAGTCTGGAGACACGCAGCGCTGTCGGCATCCTATTCATTCCTCGACGCCGTCATCACCGAGTTTGTCGGGAATCCCGGCCTCGAAGGGGCGCGCGTGCCCCAGGTCCCCAGGCATCGCCTGACCATCTCTGGTGAGCTGACCCGTTGGCACGCCTGGTCTGCGAGGCTGAGCTGGAGATTCTCGAGCTCGCAGTTCGAAGACGACGCCAACCAGCGATCTCTGAAGCGTTTTCACACCGCCGATGCGACCCTTTCCCGCACCTTGGGCGACGCCCTCCGCCTCGCGCTGGGGCTGGAAAACCTGTCCGGTCGTCGCTACAATGTCGGCATCGCCTCGAACGGACTCGTCACTGTCAGCGCTCCCCGGCGCATCTCGGTGGGCGTCGACTACCAACTGGAGTAGGGACAGTGACCAAGTTGAACTGGACGGTAAGAGTGGCTCTGGTCCTCTTCGTCGGGGCGCATATCGCTTCGAGCGGGCTCACCCTGGAAGCGCAGTCGAGCCTCACCGACAGCGACTGGATCGCCTACGGCTCCGATTGGACGAGCTCCAAATACGCAGCCCTCGACCAGATCAGACCCGGAAATGTCGGTGATCTCGAAATCGTCTGGCGATGGACTTCTCCGGATGAGGCGATCCTGAAAGCCCATCCGGATCTGAAGACCTTCGTTAACGAAGCCACACCTCTGAAAATCGGGCGGGTGCTTTACACCAGCACGTCGATGAGTCAGGTGGCGGCTATCGACGCAGTGACAGGAGAGACGATTTGGGTCTACGATCCCAAGACCTGGGAAGACGGCACGCCGGCGAATGTCGGCTTCGTCCACCGCGGCGTCGCCTACTGGGAGGACGGTGACGACCGGCGCATTCTGTACGGCACGGGAGACGCCTATCTCATCGCGCTGAATGCCGACACGGGGGAGCCGATATCCGAGTTCGGAGAGCATGGGCGCGTCGATCTCACCAAGGGTCTGAGACGAGACGTCGACCGCTCGCTCTACGCCCTCTCCTCACCACCCGCCATCTGTCGCGACGTCGTCGTTGCGGGCTCGACCGTGCTCGACGCGTTCGCCGTCGGCCGGCCGCCGAATGCGGTCATGCCGCCGGGTGACGTTAGGGGTTTCGACGTGCGGACTGGCGAGCAGAAGTGGACGTTTCACACGATCCCGCAGGAAGGCGAGTCCGGCAACGACACGTGGGAGGGAGATTCCTGGCAGCGGACCGGCAGCGCCAATGTGTGGACCCTCATGAGTGCCGACGAGGACCTCGGATACGTCTACCTGCCCGTCAGCACGCCGACCAACGACTACTACGGCGGGGAGCGCAAAGGCGCCAATCTCTTCGCCGAGAGCCTGGTCTGCCTGAACGCCGAGACCGGAGAGCGCGTGTGGCACTTCCAGATGGTGCACCACGGGCTGTGGGACTACGATCTGCCAGCGGCCCCCAACCTGATCGACATCACCGTAGACGGCAAACCGATCAAAGCGGTCGCTCAGGTGAGCAAGCAGGCTTTCTGCTATGTCTTCGACCGCGTGACCGGCGAACCGGTGTGGCCAATCGTCGAGCGCGAGGTGCCCCAGTCCAAGGCCTCCGGAGAGCAATCCTCTCCGACCCAACCCTTCCCGAGCAAGCCGGCCGCATTCGACAGACAGGGGCTGACCGAAGACGACCTCATCGATTTCACCCCGGAGCTCCGACAGATCGCCAAGCAGGTGATCGCCGCATACGACACCGGTCCTCTCTTTTCGCCGCCGACGCCGAGGGGGGTGATTCAGGTACCGGGTCTGGTAGGCGGAGCGAGTTGGGCCGGCGCCGCGGTCAATCCGGCCGGCGTGATCTTCGTACCTTCCTACACCAGCCCGGCCATTCTGCGTCTGCACGAGAGGGATCCGGCTACCGGGTACGCCTACACAGGCTCGTACGAATGGGGCCCCACCGGCCCCGACGATCTGCCCATTCTCAAGCCGCCCTACGGCCGCATCACCGCGATCGACCTGAACACGGGGAAGCACGTCTGGGTGTCCGCGGTAGGTCGGGGTCCCATCGATCACCCCCTGCTGAAGGACCTCAGAAATCTACCGCCCCTCGGATGGAGTAGACGAGTCTTCCCGATCGCGACCCAGCACCTCCTGCTGGCCGTGCAGGCGGGCATTGCCGCGGAGGCCGTCGTTTCCAAACGCGGCAATGCGATGCTGTTCACCTCGAAAACCTCGGAGCCCTATCTGTTTGCCTTCGATCCCGCCAATGGTGTGCAGCTCGCCCGGATCGAGCTCCCCGCCAGCCCCTTCGGCGCGCCGATGACGTATGCTGTCGACGGCGTGCAGTACGTATCGATCCCCATCGGCGGTTGCGACGAGCCGGCGGAGCTGGTGACCCTGGCGCTGCCTTGAGCACGAGGCCGGCTGCGGCAGAATCATTTGAGCTGGCAGCAGGTGTGTGGGGCGAGGCCTTGTTGAATTCAGCTGCTCGATGATCGTCCAGCTGCCCGTTCAACGTGGGGCGCTGCCGATCTCGTACACTCTATTTGTGTGTGGGTCGTGGATCCAAAGTATCTCGTGTACGGACGACAGTGCGTCCCCTTGGCGTTGGTATTCTTGCGGATGAAGAGCGGCCGCACGGACCCGTCGCGAACTCGAGCGTTCCCTGCCGAAACCCCCAACCCTCGGTCCAGTCGCGGCTGTTGAACTCGAGCGCGACCAGGCCGGCCGCGCTTGCCGCGCCCGCCGTCACCAACGCCAGGCCAGCAGAAATGATACCGACCTGAATGTCATGTCTCTTCGCCTGCTTCATTCGCCTCCTCCCAGTGTCGTTGTGCGGCGGCCCTCAGACCTTCGTCATCCAGCTTCTCGACACGGGTCAGCTTCTCTTGCACACCTGGCTTGACGCAGGGATTCGAGGAGCCCGCATAGGCGTAGATCATCGACCAGCGCCCCTGCGAGCTCAAATTCGGATCCGAGGCGTGCAACGTGTTGCCATGAAAATACAACACCGAGCCGGCGGGCATCTCGCAGTGGACTTCATCCATCTCCCGCAGGGCGATCTCGACGCGTTCGGGATCGGCCTGCAGTTGAGAACCGAACTTGGCGTGATTGAGCCGGCCGATGCGATTGGATCCCCTGACAACTCTCAAGCAGCCGTTGTCGCGATTCGCCGGATCGAGCGCTACCATAACGCTGATGAAGTTGGGATAGAAGAACTCCTGATAGTGGTAGCCGTAGTCCTGATGCCACTGCCAGCCGCCCGTATTGGGGTCCTTTCGCATGTTCAGCGTGTAGTAGTGGGAGGCCGCGTCGTCGAACAGCTGCTCGAGGGGCTCGACGATGCGGGCGCTCCGCGCCAGCGCGCCAAATACATCGTCGGTGAGTTCGGCGCGGTAGATCAGACGCGTGTCCATCCCTCCCTCGCCTTCGTAGTTCTTGTTGTCTTTGATCTCGGCTACAAGGCTGGGGTCCTCCTTGGCGATTCGCAGGGCGAGCTCGACGACTTCGGGGTCGATGAGCTCCTCGAGGATCAGATAACCGTCCTCCGCAAAGCGCTGGACCTGCTCGCTGCCGATGCCGTTGGCGCTCATCAATCGTACACCTCCTGAATCAGCCGCCTGATGTAGCCGTTCGCATACGCTTTCCCGTATCGCGCCGAATCGCCTCCCTGGAACTGCGGCGTGTGATCCATCATGAAGGGCCCGTTGAATCCGTTGTCTCGGTAGACCTCCATAGCCCGCTTCATGTCGATGTCGCCTTCGTCCATAAAGACTTCCTCGAAATGGGGAAGCTGTCCGCGCACGTTCCTGAAATGAACCCATTGGACCTTGCTTTTCGCTGACATCTCCGCGATGAAGTCGTAGACGCCCTGGCCGAGAAGCTCCGTCATGCATCCCTGGCAGAAAAGCATCCGATGACTGTCGCTGGGGACAGCATCGAAAATCCGCCTGAACTGATCGGTCGTCGAGCAGACCTGTGCCACGCCCCCCAGCGGCTCGGGTACGGGAGGGTCGTCGGGATGGAGCGCCATCGTCACCCCAGTCTTCTCGGCGACGGGAATCACAGCTCTCATGAACGACTCCATCCGCTCCCACATCTCTTCCGCGGTCACTTCCGGACTGTAGAGCTCGGGCCGATGCTGCATGAACAGATCGTAGTCGAAGGTGCTGTAGCCGGCGCCGCCGCGGCCGATCGTCCTCGGCGTGCGGAAATTCCCTAGCGGTTTGTAGTTCCATCCGAGCGACGGAATGCCCGCCTGCCCCAGCGATTCAAGCAATCGGCACCAGATCTCGACCCCCTCGTCGGCTCCCTCCAGCCCGAGCGGGATCGCTCTCGGGCACGAGAAGAAGACGTTGTTCAGCTTCATCCCCTTCGCTTCGATCTTCTCCCTGGCCTGCTCGAAAAGCTCCGTCGGAACTCTGCCTTCGTTGATGTTGAGCTCGTGGCCTTCGTCACTCGCGTATTCGCGCGTCTCGAGATGGATAGTGTCGACGCTGATGGCCTTCATGAAGTCCAGCCAGTCGGTGTCCAGATCTGCCCAACCTATCTGATCCTGTAAAAGCATATGAACCTTCCTTATGCGCCCGCCGGTGGGTGCTTACCACTCCGCTCAAGCAGGTTTCTCAGAACCAGAGTCTCCGCTTTCCAGGACTGCGGCGATCTTCGACTTCTCGGGCCGGCGCATCCGCTTCGCCATCTTCGCGGGCGTCGCCCCTTTCGGATTGGCATGACTCGAGTCGGCTCCTCCGGCCACGAGCACACCGACCATCGCGGCGATATCTGACCGCTTCCCCGCTTTGAAGGCGTAGAACAGCGGTGTCTCGTCCCCGTCGTTTCGAGCGTTGGGGTCGGCTCCTCTGTCCAGCAGAAGACGCGCCGTATCGAGGAAACCGGCCTTCGCCGCGTAGTGCAGGGCTGTGGCCCCGCGCCATCGCGTCTCGACGTCTGCGCCACGATCGAGCAGAGCCTCGATGTATTCCGCGTTGTCGCGCTGGCTGTTGTTGCCCGTACACGACCGCCAGATCCAGGCGCCGTCCGGATAATTCACCACGGCCCCGTGAGCGCTGAGCAGATCGGCTGTCTCGGGATACAGCACCCATCGCCCGGAGCCGACACGCGTCGCGTCCGCCCCCCGCGTCAGCAGGCGCTCGACCATCGTCAGCTTTCCCTGGTTCGCCGCTTGCCGGACCATTGGCGTGCTGTTCCGGCCGACGACGGCTCCGTGCTCGAACAGGAGATCGACGACGGCGAGGTGACCGCCGCAGACCGCGTGGTGTAGCGGCGTTGCCTGCAGCAGGTCACTCGAGGGGTCCTCCTGGTGCACGATCGCCGGACGTTCTTCGACGAACTCCCTGACACGGTTGAGGTCGCCCATATAGCAGGCCGTGAAAACGTCGTACACCGCGCCCCTCGATCTCAACTTCTCGGCTGTTTCCGTATGGCCTTTCACAAGAGCGGCGCACATCGGCGTCAACATCAGGCCCTTGATGGCAGATCCTTCTTTGCAGGGGGCGGGTAGGTTGGGATCGACGCCGGCGTCTAACAGGACCTCAACAGCCTGCGTCCGACCCCGCGCCGATGCTGCGAGCATCACCTCCGCCATTTCGACCGGGTCTCCGACCAGCGCCGGCTCCGCCAGCAATTCACGGCGGAGCGCGTCGTCATCTCCCTTCGCGGCCAGTGCCCGGATCGAGCGGAACGGCCGGATGCGCTGGCATCGCAGCTCCTTCGGGCTTGCGGGCGCTGATTTCTCGTTTGCCAACGACAGTGCGAGCGGACGCGCAATGTCAATGACTTCATCCACCAGCAGCCGGTCCGCGACAGCCTCGCCCAGCGACTCGGTCAAGTAACCGAGCCAAGTCTCCGCCGCAGTCCGTGTGATGTAGATCGGCCTGTGCCGCTGCTGCAGCCCGCTGTGGGCATGGTGATGAGTGTAGTCGGGTTCCCCGCCCGGCCACTCCTGGAAGAAATCCTTCTGCTTCTCCCGCTCTCCAGCCAGATTCCGCACGAACATGGCCCGCAGGGACGGGTCATGTTCGATCCGATCGTACAGCCCGTCCACAATCCGCTCGATCGTATCGCGCCCCCCGATCCGCGCGAACAGATCCTGCTCCGGACGCAGCCTCGCCTGGATCCCGCCTCGATGCTTGACCACAGTCACTCCGACGAACGCGGGGCCACGGGGGCCTCCGGCCACGGATGTAGCATGTCCGGAATCCCGCCATCCAGGAGCGGATCTTCCGTGTCGCGCATCCATCGATCCAGCGCAGTCAGCAGTTCCTCCCTCACACTCGCCAGTTGCGGGTCATCTGCAACGTTGTGCCAGTCATACGGATCTTTCTCGAGATCGAACAGCTCGATTTCATCCCTGGGCTCCGTCCCGTGCGGAAACAGGCTTGACGGGTAGGACTCGAAGGTCTCGCCAATGGCTGGCACATTCTCTGCCGTCCAGCCGCTCTTCAAGGAAGTGTCAAAGTTCTTGATAAGATGGTATCGCTCCGTTCGAACGGAGCGCATCGGGTCGTTGCTGGGGCCGTGCCAGTTGCGCTCGGCGTAGATCATCTGCTTCGGCGTGTAGTCGCCTCCGGTCAGCAGCGGCCAGAACGACTTTCCCTGAATGTCGTCGGGAGTGTCCACACCCACTGCGTCCAGAAAAGTAGGCACAAAGTCGATATTCTGGATCAGATGACCGACTCTTGTACCCGGCACAATTCCAGGACCGCGCATCGTGCACGCGATCTCCACGCCAAGTTCGTAAAGCGTTCCCTTGCCGCGCAAGCCCTCCATCCCGTGATCGGTGTTGAACATGATAACCGTGTTATCCCTGAACCCGAGCCGATCGATGGCGTTGAAGAGCCGCCCCAGATGATAGTCGAGGTAGCGGATGCATTCCTGGTAGTTGGCCATCTCTCGTCTAACCTGGGGCGAGTCCACGAACGTCGGTGGGATGGGAACATCCTCATCCGCCCACCCGTAGCGATCGAGGGGCGGATCGGATCCCCCTTCTTCGCGATTGGCGAAATACGTCCCCCACTGTGATCCGTGGACCTCGATCGTCCCCATGTTCAGGTAGAACGGCTGTGTCTCCTCCCCCGCTCGCGACCTGAGAAACTCAATCGCGTTGTCGACCGCTACCGCGGCCCGGGGGTCCGCCGGTTTGTATTCCACGAACCGATGGTCCTCGCGAAACTTCCTGGCGTGATCGAGTCCTGTCAGCGCCGTGTGGTATCCCGCCTCGTTCATGTGATCGACGATCGTCCGCCGCTCGACCGGCAGGCTCCAGCCTCGATTGACCAGACCCATGAGGCCGTTCGTGTGGGCGTACTGCCCTGTCCAGGCGCATCCTCTGGAAGGACTGCAAGCGGTCGTCGTGCAATAGGTCTTGTCGAACAGCGCGCCTTCCCGGGCGAATCGATCGAGATTCGGCGACTCGAAGCCGCGGCCATAGCAGCCCAGCATGCGCCCCAGATCGTGCGCGACGAGGTAGATGATGTTGGGTCGATCCATGACTCCTCCCCTGGCGACCGCAGCGCGGGCTACGCCAGATCCAGCTCCTCAGCCCGGTGACAACTCACCCGTCGCTTCCCCTCGAGTTGACGCAGCTCGGGCACCTGCGACCTGCAGCGGTCCTGGACGAAGGGACAGCGCGGATGGAAGGCACAACCGGGCGGCGGGTTGACCGGATCCGCCACCTCCCCTTCGATGAAGTCCCCGGCGGCTGCGACGGATCGGGCACGTGCCGCGGCAGGCTGCGTGTATCCGGATGCCGTGGCGTGCGGAACAACTCCTCTGTCTG
>PBRM01000228.1 GCA_002725915.1 Gemmatimonadota bacterium | reverse complement strand
CCTATCGCATGTACTACGCCGCCTGGACCAAAGACATTCCAGGCGGCATTTTTACCGCGACGTCAACCGACGGGCTCGCATGGCAAAAAGAGCCCGACCCCTGCCTCGACCTCGACACCCCCCTCGATTGCGACATGGTCTCCGAGCCCTGCGTGATCGAACTCCCCGACGGTCGCGCCCGCCTGTTCTACGAAGCCCGCGACAAAAAGGGCAACTGTCGCATCCTCTCCGCCACCTCACTCACCTAGCATCTTCGCCGTCTCTGCAAGCTGCGCCTCGCCATAGGGAAAATTAAACGCGCTATCGGTCGGCTGGCCGTCCTCCATCAGCACCGGCGACGGCGGCGGCAACTCCCAGCCCTCCAAAACCTCCCGTCCCACCATCGCCCCCCCGGCCTCCAGCACCGAGTAGAAGGGCAATAAAAACATCGCCAGCTTCTCCAATAGCTGATCGCCCGTCTGCGGCGAGACCCCCGTCTCGAACATCTCCTGAATCGCCAGCTGCGCCGCATTCCAGGTATTGTACATAAAGTAGCCCGGCCGCCCCGGGATCTTGCCCTCGGCATCGCCCTTTTGGTCGCCGAAGATCCGGAGATAGGCCTGGCCATCGCCCGCGACCATGTGCAGCGCCCCATAATATGGCTGGGTCGGCCCCGCGTGCTCGTAGACGATCATCCCCCCGGGCACCCGCCAGTTGGGCGCGTGGTAGGCGGCGGCCTGCATCGGACCTCGACCCCTGGCGATCTCATCGCACAATGCCGCGTGGATAAACCACACTCCGTGCAAGCCGTGGGTGTAGTAATCGCTCATCGAATTGTGCGCTACATAACCTCGGATATCTGGCAGGTCCGCAGCTTTGGCCCTCAAGTCGGCCGCCCCCTCGGAAGATTCCCAGGTCGAGGCGCTCAATAGCGCCGTGCCGTGCCTTTGGGCCATATCGACCATCTCGCGCCCCTTGACCATCGAAGTGGCGAAGGGCCGATTTACGAAGGTCGGGACACCCGCCTGCAAGAAGGGCCGAGCCAACAGGGGATAGAGCGAAATCGCGTTGATATCGTCGACGTAGATCCCGTCGATCTGGTCGATCATCTCCCGGGGGTCGTCGACTAGAGTGACCTCCGGATACTTTTCGGTAAATTGCTGGCGAAAATCCGGGTTGAGACACCAGGCATGAGTCATCAGCATACCCGTGGTGCGCATGGCCTCACCGGGCGCATTCATCTTCTCGCCCCAGATATTAAAGGTGTGGCCACCGGGGCCGGTAATCGCGCCGACGCGGAGCAGGTCGCTCGGGGCCTTGCGGTGGAAGCGTCGTTGGGTCATGGAAATTCTCCGGTTATGGGGATAGCCCTATCGACATAGTAGCCGCATTGGAGGATATGTCTTGAGGCTGAGAATATAAAGCTTATCCTTCCAGGCGCCCGCGCTGAGATGGTCAGTGGACAAATGTGTCCGATGAGTCGTATTGGTCGTATCGCAGCGGGCAAGGCCCGATCTCTCCCAGACGGTCCAAGCGCGGCGCCTCAGCCGGCCGAGGTCACCCCAAGCGGAGAAACGGGCGCTAGCGGCCGGGGAATCCACTTGACGCCTACCGGCAATGCCGTTTATCCTTCCTATCCTTGTTGATATATTATCTTGAAGGTTGTGCCGCTCTTGGCCGGGGTTATATCAAGGGCCACCAGAAGGGCCGGCCGCTTCAGATTTTCGCCCATCCATCAAACCTTTGGCAGGAGATTATCCCATGCGCAAGTTGCCATACATCCTAGCCGTAATCCCCCTGTTGCTTTTCGTTGACCTCGCCCACGCCGGTGACCAGGAAGACGCTGCGGCCACGATGGACGCCGTCAGGGCCGCATGGAATGCCGGTGATGTTGATGCCGCCCGAAAACATCATTTAGCCGAGTTTGAGATGTTTACGAGTGACGGCAGTCTACTTCAAACAGTGGGTTGGGAAGGTTACCGAGCGGCGTTGGCAGCGGGTCTAAAGCTCAACGTGCAATCTGTCCATTCCGATGTCAGAATTTATGGAGACGCTGCGATCATGACGGAATACCAAGTGTGGCAGATTACCCCCCCAGGTGGAACCCCTATCAACTCGACAGAGCGTGCCACTATCGTTTTGGTCAAACAGAAAGGTCAATGGAAGGTCGCCCACTACCATGCTTCACATCTGACCCCTACTAATCCTGAGTAAGGACGCCTGGATCCGTCGAAAAGGCCGCTCAATATAAAAGCGTATCCTTCCATGTGCCAGGGGTGCCCGCCGCAGTGCAGCAGTGGTCTGGCCGGATTCAGGGGTGGTATACATGAAAGCAGCGATTACAGATGGGAACTGCATAAACGACAGGATGATGTGGAACTAACGATTGCTGACATTACTGCGTGCCAGGATTCACTCACGAAACGGCAGAAGGTCCAGCTGGCCGCTACGGCCGCGTATTTGTGACCTATGTTCTCGAATCCATGAGAGAAGTGCTGGGGTCTGTCACGGAAGCGGTCGGGGTTTTCCTGACGAAGGTCCGATGATGTCAGGTAATTTTAGAGGCCTGTGGCGGAGGGAAGGCTGCAAGATAGGTATGCGAATACGTATATCGACCCAAGACTTGGATATGGTCCCCGTCGACATACATACCAAAGCAGTGGTAATCTGTCCCTACGTATTAGACCGAGGCGGTTAGGGCGTCAGAACACATATGATGGTCCTTTGCATCGTGAATAGAAGTACAGGCGACAGCGTCCGCAAATCGGACGGCGAACCATACGCCAGCGCAGGTAACGACGCTCAAGAGCACTGGGCGCAGACAACCAGGGAGGAAAGCGATGACCAGCACAACCAATCAGGGCACATTCGATCGCAATGTGGCGACAGCCAAGGCCTTTTTCAACGGATTTGTTGAGAGTGATATAGAAGCGCAGATGGATATGATAGCCGATGATCTCGAGTATTTACCTGCCAGTTACAACGGCAATGTCTGGCTCGGGAAGGAGGAATTCCGTCAGGTCGTACAGTATTTTATCGACACCTTCGATGACATCATTTTCACAGAAGGGCTGGGCCGGACCCGTGAAGAGAGCTGCGGTTTTTTCGGGGGTTCGGCATACCCTGCCGATGCGGATCCCAGCGAGATCAGCGTAGTTGGCACCTGGACTCCAACGCACAGGGAAACAGGAAAAAAATCTACAACAAGTACTTCTGCATATTGCGATTCAACGAAGCTGGAAAAATCAACTACTGTTCTGAATTCTTCGACGCCAGTGGCATCCAAGTTAAGTTGGAAGCAGAGGATTAGCGGACGCCGTCGCTTCTCAATCACAGAGTTCGGGCTGCGCCACAGCTTTGCATAAGCCTATATCGAAAATGGTGGTGATCCCTTCAGCCTACAACGAATAATGGGCCACACGAACCAAGAGACGGATTCCATGGGCTGACAATGGTGCTCATTCCTGTTTCATTGGCACTGGCGACCCTAAAAAAGAAGGTATCATCTGAACCGACACAAGAAGTCCCGCACGCACCAGCCGAAGCTTAAGATTGCCTGGATCGGAAAAATGTCCGACACCTCGCAGCCCTGCGGGATTGTGCTTCAAACCCCTCGGACCAGCGCAACCAGTTTGCCGCGGCGCTCCATCATGGAGACACGGTGTTACCGCCTTCTGGGTGTCTGAGGAAGAAGGAAAGAAGCTTGAGCAGCTGTGGCGGTGGATGCAAGCATCCGAGATGTGCACGGAGATGAATCGCTCGGAAGAAGTCGACCTATATGCATGGTGATGAGCCGCGCCGCATTTTCGCGCCAGCTTCGAGTCCTGCGGGCAATATCTACGTGGTCTCCGAACCGAGCGTGTACTACGCGACGCTGGAGGGGCAGTTGAAAACCCTGGGGCGCAAACTCTATCCGGAGGGCAATCTCTAGTCATGCGCACAGTCGACATCGAAGAAGCGAGAGCAGTCCACAGCCGCATCCTGGTCTTCGACGGCCACAACGACACCCCCGTCGAGCGCGTCCACCGCGGCGAAGCGCCGCTCAACTGGATGCAGCGCGACCCGGCCTACCACATGGACGTGCCCCGCATGCGCGAGGGCGGTTTCGACAGCGGCTTCTTTGTCGTGGGCAACGGACCGACGGCGGACGTGATGTATACGCTGGAGCGCACGTTGCAGCAGATCGACGCGCACCCTGACGCACTGCGACTGATCCTCTCTTCGCAGGATGTAGAAGAAGCAAGAACCCGCCACCAGATCGGCATCCTGATGGCCATCGAGGGCGCCCAGCGCTGGCTGCGCGGCGAGCTCGACATGGTGCGGCTGTTTTACCGGCTGGGCATCCGTTGTTTGGGGATCACCCATGGCGAGGGCGGCGATGGAGAAGGGTTTTTGCAGGGGAGCAGGAGTCCGTTCGGACCCTGCACGCTGGCCGAGCGGGAAGCCGAGCGCAAAAACGCCCTGGGGTTGACCGACTTCGGCCGCGAAGTCCTACACCTGAGCAACGAGCTGGGGCTGGTCACCGACCTTGCGCACATCAACGACCACGCCTTCTACGAGGTCCTCGATCTCTCGACCCAACCCGTCGCCATGACCCACACCGCTGTTTGCGCGCTCTGCCCGCACTGGCGCTGTCTGACCGACGAGCAGATCCGCGCCCTGGCCGATAAAGGCGGTGTCCTGGGCATCGCCTTCGCCCCCTTCTTTATCCACCCCGAAGAGGCGACCATCGACCGGCTCGTAGAGCACGTCTGCTATGTCGCCGAACTGGTCGGCGTCGACCACGTGGCCATTGGCTCGGACTTCGACGGCCTGGGACCGATCCAGCCGGTCGTCCCCGACATAAGCCAGCTGCCACTGCTGACCCAGAGCATGCTGGCGCACGGGCTTTCAGAGGCGGAAGTCGCCCAGATCTGGGGCGGCAACTTCCTGCGGCTCTTACAGCAGACCATCGACCCCTAAGAGGGCTGCCCCCGGCCTCCTTGAGCCGGCGAATGGGTGGAATCGGTTTCGGGTGCGAAGTCCGCGAAAATAAGCGCGCCTCTCGTGGTGCGCACGCCCTGACTGTCGAAGCAGTCCTTCGAAAGATCCTGTCAACCAAAACGGGAATCAAGAAAGCGTTAACACTGTATTCTCAAACGTAATTTATCAGACGTATGGAGACGGATTGGACTTGACTTCCACCAATAAAGAATCAACGAAGTTTCTAATATTGAAAAATCGACAGTTAGCGTTGCCTACCCGACCTCGAGTTGGCTTCCCTGATTCATCCCAAAACTGGCCCAGCGAAGGTCTGTCCAACGCTACGTAAGCAGCATCTGGATTCGCATCAAGCCTTTGATTCCAATAAATAACTTCTACCAGGTGGATGTAGGTTGAGGATTGGTAGTCAACCCCAAGCATCAACAGCTTGCCATCTTGCCGATAAGCTCTGTACATCGGTGATTGAGAACCATATGTTCTGCCCCACGGCTGAAGATCCCAGGGGGATTGGTATCCTTTCTGGCTAAGGTGATCGGCCGAAAAATCGGAGGCTTTCTCGCCGCTGGAAGCTACCGAGTGAGAATAGTGATCAGAACGGAATGTGCCATCCATTTGCCTGAAAAATTCGGTCAGCCAACCTGCTGTCGACGGGGTGGTTTCGATATCCCAGGTTTCGGCGCGTTTTACAACCAGATTAAAAGAGGGCATCAGTATCAGCCCTTTCGAACCGACCACATCTTTGAAGGCACTGATAACTGTACCTGCCCCACCTGTCACAGGACCCAGACTTTTGAATGACGAATGAATAAAGATGATAGTTCCAGCCTCTATACCCAACCCCCTGAGATCTTGTACCAGTGTCTCTTGGCTATGAGCAATTGTCATCTTTGGTCAACTCTTGTTACGGACGCATCCCTGTCAAGACGACCAGTGGTTGATCACTGGTTACTATAATGGAGTGGTACGTGTTTGGAGGGCGCATCAGCGCAACGCTCACCAACGCGGCCTCTATACGCCGCTACCTCGAAGGCGTCGGCCTGCCGGCTGAGACCCCTTGATCGTCACAGCGCGCCCCCCGCCGCAACAAAGCCTCGACTCGCCGCCCATCCACGACCCCTGAATCCTGCCAGGCCACCGCTGCCCACTGTGCCTTGCACCCCTGGCACATGATACACCTCAACCCCTCTCAAAACCAGCCCGAGATCCTTGACCAGACAATCGATAATTCCCTTTATAAACACTATACGTAAAACCGTCTGGCTATCGTCAGAGACCCCTTCAAGTCCACGTCGGCCTGGTATCTAACGTGCGGTAGCATCGCAACGGCGATGCGTCGGCGTGTTCGAACACGAGAGAACTGAGATGATCATCGATTGCCACACCCACGCCTGGGAGTACTGGCCCTACGAGCCAGCGGTACGATGAGATCTTCGATCCAGCGACGGCGCGCGCAGATTCTGACCTTGGCGTAGTTGCGGACACCTTCTGGCAGCTACCCGGGGCGCTTCGGAGTGACCACCCGTTCTCCTTCGCCGCAGCGGGGCCGGAAGCAAGGCAGATTCTCGCCGACCCATTGCCCTTACCCCCTCACCGTCCAGAGAGCCCTGTCGGACGGGTGCACGAGCTGGATGGCCAGGTTTTGCTCCTAGGAGTAGGCCACAACGCGGACACGACCATCCATCTGGCGGAGTTGATGGCTGGCGCTCCGTATCGAGCGCCTAGGTACTGCACCATTCTCCGAGACGGCCAGGCCGTTCGCGTTGATTACGGAGAGAACGACCACTGCTGTTCCCGTTTCGACCTCGTAGACTCTTGGCTACGAGAACGCGGCTTGCAGTCCGAAGCGCGGGTGGGGCACGGACACGCACGCCTGGCTCGCTCGCGAGACATCGTCGAAGTCGTGGTGGCGGCCCTCGAAGACAACATCCTTCTGTTCCTTCACCCCCGGGGAGAGTGTGAGGACTGCGACGAGGCCAGGGCCAGCATCGCCAGCTGAATGCCGATTAGACGGGCCTCCGGCGGAAAGGACGCAAGAGATGTCTGATCCCGGCACGTCACACAAACTTCTCCCGCTGCTGCAGGCGCAGAAGCGCGAACAGCGTGGCCAGGACCGAGCCGACAAGCAGGTAGACGCGGTTGTAGAAGGTCGTCCCCGATCGCAACAAGGTTAGTTCCTCCACCTGTTCAAACGGGTTGTGGAAGAGGTTCCAGCGACTGCCGTCCAGCGCCCCGCTGGCGATCCAGAAGGCGAGGACGAGAGTCACCATCAGGGCAGCGGCGCCGTTGCCGCTGCGGAGGAGGGTGGCGATCATCAGTCCCGTGCAACTGAGGAAAAGGATGGGGAACATCAGGTGGAAGACCATGGCGCCGATGGAAAAATCCGCCAGGGCCAGATGGCAGAAGGTGGCCAGCAGCAATAGCAATGCGGCGATCACCAACTGCTGAACCAGCTGCCGCGCCAGCCAGACTTTGTAGCGGTAGTCGGGGATGCCGAAAAGGGTTTCGAGCATGCGGGCGTCGACGTCTCCCTGCACGGCGTAGGCGGCTGGATAGAATACCAGCACGACTCCCGCCACCAGCAGGAAGTAGTAGATGACGGCGGGGTTGGGCGGCACCTTTTCGTTGGCGGTGTGGATAATGGCGACGGTGAAGAAAACCAGCACGGCCAACACCAGGAAGTAGGCAAATTTGCCGGCGAACACCTGACTGGCGCTGTAGCGCGCGAAGGCGGCGAGGCTTCTGAGATAGGAGCACATGGATCCGGTCACGTTTTACGCCCGCTGCTCCAGGAGCCAGAGGTAGGAGTCTTCTAGAGTAGCCGTGACTTCGATCGCGTCGGGCAGCGGTCGGACCGCTGAGAGGATGCGGACCCGGATCAGGTCGCCGTCCCGCATGTGGTGGACGATCCACATGGCGGGGCGGATTTCCTCGAAGCGCGCCTCTGGAATCTGGGCCTGCCAGACCGCGCCCCGGGCGAGGTCCACCATTTCCCGCGGGCTGCCGTCGAATCTGACGACGCCGTCGCCGAGCACCGCCAGCCGGTTGCAGGAGCTGGAGATGTCCTCGATGATGTGGGTGGAGAAGATGACCACGCGGTCGCGGGCGAGCTCGGCCAGCAGGTTGCGGAAGCGGATGCGCTCCCGCGGGTCGAGGCCGGCTGTGGGCTCGTCGACGACGAGGATGCGGGGCAGGTGCAGGAGGGTCTGGGCGATGCCGACGCGCTGCTTCATGCCTCCCGAAAATCCCTTGATTTTCAGATCGCGGCTGTCCTCCAGATGCACCGCGCCGATGGCATTGTCGACGATGCGGCGCCGCTCTCGGAAGCTCCACTGTCCCTTGAGCATGGCCTGGTAGTCGAGGAACTGGTAGGCGGTCATGTTCTCGTAGGTGCCGAACTCCTGCGGCAGGTAGCCGATCAGCGACTGCAGCTCCTCGCGGTGGGCGCTGAGGTCGATGTCGTTGATGCGGACGGTGCCCCGGCTCTGCTGGAGGATGCCGCAGATGATTCGCATCAACGTGGTCTTGCCGGCGCCGTTGGGTCCGATGAGGCCGAACATACCGCTCTCGATCTCCAGGGAGACCTGGTTCAAGGCGGTGAAGGGACGCTTCCTCCTGCCGACGAAGGGGATGGCCCTGACCAGTCGGTAAAACGCGCTGCGGCTGCGTCGGAACCGACCGACGATGCGGTCGGCATTGACCTCGCCGCGATAGAGCCTCTGCGAGCCCCGGTGGATGAGCGCGGCCAGGTACCATATTGCGGCCACGATGATGACGGGCGCCCAGCTGTCCCATCGGCTCTGATACCAGAACAGGTGCCCCAGTGGCGCCAGCCAGATAGCCAGCTGGTAGGCCGTCCTGACAAGACGCCGGCGGATGCCGGAGGTGCCGACAGGGGGCAGGAAGGAGCGCATCAGGCGCAGAGAGAAAAGGTAGAAGCCCACCGAGAAAATCAGCGCCCAGGCCTCGCTTTCCAGGTAGAGATAGGCGAAGTAAAAGTGGAAGGCGAGAAGGGGGAGCTGCCAGGGGAGAGAGGCCAGTCTGTCTGCTGCCCCGCGCTCGCGGCCGGGTCCCAGGCGCGCACGCTGGCGCTCGCCGCGCCCCCACTGGCGCACGAAGCGGGAGTCCTCGTCGTAGGTCTTGACGACGTTGCGGATCGAGATCCGCAACGGAAGGTCGGCCGGGACGATCGTCCCTCTGGTATGTCGCAGGCTGTTCTGGACGAAGTAGGTGAGTGCCGGCACCAGCCCGAGCAGGACGGTGCCGTCGGCGAACTGCCAGAAGGTGGAGTCGACGCTCTCGTGGATCAGCCAGGCTCCGGCGGTCAGGGCAGCGAGCTGGACAGTTCTGGTCTTCCAGCCGAGCTGACGTATCCAGGCCTGGGTGCGCTCCATGCCAAAATAGACGGTGGGCACCAGCACCAGGGTGAACAGAGTACCGGCCGCGAGGCCGCCGATGACGGCGGTGGCGAAGGGGACCCCGATGACGACGACGTACTCCGCCTTGCCCATGGCCAGAGGCAGCATGGCCAGGACGGTGCTGATGGCGGTGATCAGGATGGGCCTTACCCGGACCTGCCCGGCGGTTACCAGGGCGCGGCCCAGTCTGTAGCCGCGCCGCTGCAGCAGGCGGGCGAAATCGATCAGCATGATGCCGTTGTTGACGACCACGCCCAGAAGAATCATGAAGCCGACCAGAGCGTTGGCGTTGAGGATCGAGTTTCCGGTCAAAATGAGGCCCCACAGGGCGCCAATGGTGGCCAGCGGCAATGTGATCATCATGGCCACCGACGCTATAAAGGATTCGAACACCGAGGTTAGTATCATAAAGATCAGCACCACCGATGCCCCGATGAGGAAATAGAAATCGGAGAAATCGGTCTCGTCGTGGATCACCTCGACAGCCACACCCGGAGGCAGGGCCACGTCGGCGACGAGGCGATCGACGGCGGCGCGCGCCTCCGCCAGCAGCTCCTTCGAGTCCGAAATGTCCTCTTCGAAGTTGTAGATCAGCTCGATTTCCTTCTCCTGGTTGACCCTGGTGATGTCGCCGTAGCCGTGAGCGTAGACCAACTCCGCCAGCTGCAGGAGCGGCACGGCACCGCCTGCGGTCGTGGCCACGCGAAGCTGGCGGAGGTCGTCGACGCGCCGTTGTCCGCTGCTCCTGAGTATTATGTCGATCTCCTCGCTGCCTCTTTTCAGTCGGACTCCGGCCCGAACCTGGGATTGGAAGCTGGAGAGCTCGTCGGCGATGGCGGCAGGGGGGACGCCGAAGTGGGCGACGGCGGCGCGATCGAGGAGCAGGTCGATCTCAGGCTCGCGCGCGGCGATGCCGAGGTAGGAGCGCTCGTTACCGGGCATGCGGTCCAGGTTGTAGCGGATGTCGTCGGCAATGGTCTTCAGCAGGGGGAGGTCGCTTCCCCGGATGGCGATGCGCTCCTGGGACTGGCCGATCCCCAGCAGGCGCTGGAATGCCCGTTCACCCCCCATGTTGCCTCCTCCTCCCCCTCCTCCTGAGCGGGCCTGGCTCCGAGGCTGTTGGTAGCCGAACTGGAGGCGCGGAAAGCCCTTCTCGAGTCGCTCGCGGGCATCCTTTTTCACGCCGCCGATGTCGCGACCGGCGATCTCCCGGTAGCCCTCCTCGAGCTCGAAGCTGAGGTGCAGGACCTCAGCCTTGATGTCGATCCGCCGCTCCGCCACTTCGGCGATGTCCGCCAGGCGCGCGTCCATCTCCAACGCCTGCTGGTCGGCCAGATCGAGGGTGGTGCCACCCGGCATGGTGGCGTACAGATCGAAGCGGTCCAACTCCGCTTCACGCGGTGCGTTGATGCTGACCGCGAGGCAAAGGAGGACGCTGACGAAGAGGGCGACTACGGCGATAATGACGGTTCGCGCCGGGAAGCGCAGGCAGGAGTTCAGCAGCAGGGTGTAGATCTGAACCAGGCGATGTCGCTGCGAGACCGCCTGGAAGCTCGAGGTCTGGTCCGCGGCGCCGCCGGCTGCAAAGAGCCGATAGGTGAACACGGGAATGAGCAGGAAGGCCACTGCCAGCGACACCAGCAGAGTAGAGATGATGGAGACGCCGACGTGCCGTCCCAGGACTCGCACCAGCGTGTTGCCCGAAAATGCGAAGGGCAGAAAGACACAGATCGTGGTCAGGGTGGACGCGGCGACGGCCCGCCACACCTCGGAGACTCCGGCCACGACGGCGGTGTGGGCGTCGCCCCTTCGCGAGAGCTGGCGGTAGATGTTCTCCAGCACAACGATGCTGTTGTCGACCAGCATGCCGATGGCGATGGCGATGCCGACGAGGGAGAGGGTGTTGATGGTGATGTCAAGGGCGTAGAACAGGTTGAGAGAGATCAGGACGGAGATGGGTATGGCGGCGGCGACGATGGCGACCAAGCGCAGATTCCTGAGGAAGATCCAGAGGACGGCAATGGCCAGCAGCCCTCCCAGCAGAGCCAGCGACCTGATGTCGCCGATGTTCTCCTCGATGACTTCGGCGGCATCGCTTTGGACGACCAGCTCGACGCCGTCGACAGCCAGCTCCCGGTTCAGCCGGTCGATACTGCGGCGGGTGGCGCGCGAGAGCTCCAGCAGGTTGGCCTGGCGATCGCGGAGGAGGGTGACAGCGACCGCCTCCCTGCCGTCGATGCGGGCGATGGTCTCGCGCTCGGCGCCGCCGTCGACGATGGTGGCGATCTCCCCGAGCAGCAGCGGCCCCTTGGTCTGGATCACGGTCTCTTCGAGGCTGACCCGTGAGGTGTAGTCGCTCACCAGGTTGACGAAGTGCTCGGCGCCACCGTCTACGGCCTGACCGAGATAGCGGCGGGGCCGGGACGACTGCGAGATCCGCGTCGCGACCTGGGAGACCGTAAGCCCGTGGCTGCGCAGGGCGTCCTCATCCAGCAGAACCTCGACAGAGTGCTGGCGCCCTCCGTAGACGGCGACGTTGGCGATGCCGTCTACGGTCTCGAGCTCTCGCACCACTTTCTGATCGACGACATGACGGATCTGGCCCAGGCTGCCCACCCCCCTGGCCTGCAGGGACATGAACTGATTGGACAGCTGCTCGGTGTCGAGCTTCATGACCACGGCGATGAAGTCATCGCCGATTCTGGCGCGGGTAGCAGCGACGCGCTCCTGGAGCCTGAGAAAGGCGAACCTCTGGTCGCTGTCGAGGGTGTAGTAGACGTAGAGGACGGCGCGCCGCGGCTCGATATAGGACTCGATACGCTCGATGTCCGCCAGTCCGGCGATGGCGCTCTCCAGCGGGATGACGGCCAGCTGTTCGACGCGGTGTGGGTCCTCGGCACGCGCGCTTTGCACGCTGACAATGAGCATGGGCAGCTCGGCGAAGGGGATCAGCTCCACCGCCAGTCGGCTGTAGGAGACCGTGCCCAGCAGGCACCCCCCGGTCAGGAGCATGCAGACCAGCACCGGTCGTCTGATGAAAAATGCGGTCATTAGCTCAATCGGGGCCGAGACGATCGAGTCGGTCGAGTCGGGCGAAGAGGTGGTAGACGCAGGGGATGACGACCAGGGTCAAAGCGGTGGAGGTGACGAGCCCGCCGATGACAGCCACGGCCATGGGTGCGCGCAGGGCCGAGCCCTCGCCGATGCCAAGCGCCAGCGGCAGCAGGGCGAGCATGGTGGTGAGACTGGTCATGGCGATCGGACGAATGCGGGACTGAGCGGCGTTGAGGATGGCCGCTTTCAGCGGCTGTCGACCTCGGCGGTTCTGATTGATGCGGTCGACGAGGATGATCGAGTCGTTGACGGCGATGCCGGCCAGCATGATGACACCGATGAAGGACATCACGTTGAGCGGCATGGCCAACAGGAGCAGGAGCAGAACCGCCCCTACGCCGGCCATGGGGATGGTCAGCAAGATGACGAATGGGTGCACGAGGGACTCGAACTGCGCCGCCATGACCATGTAAACGAGGACCACGGCCAGCAGCAGGGCGAAGCGGAGGTTGTCGAAGGCTTCCTGTCGCAGCTTCTCCTCGCCGGTGATGGCAAAGCCGTACTCCGGGGGCAGGGGGATGGCCGCCAGCTCCCGGTCGACGTGGGCGGCGATCTGGTCGAAGGGGAGGTCGCTGTCCAGGTGGGCGCTGACGCTGGCGACGCGCATCTGGTTGTTGCGGGCGATTGCTCGCAGGCTTACGGCGG
>PBRM01000227.1 GCA_002725915.1 Gemmatimonadota bacterium | reverse complement strand
GCCATCCCTGCCGATACAGGGCACGGGGCCGCGATACATATGGGTGCTGATGTCCCCGGGGCGGAGTTTCTCGCCGACGAGCTGATAGTAGGGACGCTCGCGTTTGAAGAATCCGAAGTCCACCATGATCGGTCGATCCGCGCGCGCGCCGGCCTCGATGGTACGGTCCACGGAGGTCCAGTCCGGCGCCCAGTAATGGGCGGTCTTGATGCCGACTACGATGTCCTCGTGCTCGCGCGCCATATCGGCGGTGCGGCGAGGGTCCATATCGGCCACATTCTGCTCCGTATTCGCGGTGGCCATACCGAGACCGACTATATTGACGAAGGCGTAAGCCCGGGTCGCAAAGCGGTCGATAACGCGGTTGCGGAAATCCTCGAGGTTGCGCCAGCCGGCACTGCCGGTGTCGACCATGGTGGTGACGCCGGTGCGGAAGCTGAAACCGTCGGGGAGGATGCTGTTGTCACCGGCCCAGGCGTCCCGGTTTCCGGGTGTGGCGTACAGGTGCACGTGGATGTCGATGAGTCCCGGGGTCACGTACAGACCGTCCACCCGAATCGTGGACCGAGCCCGGTCGGAGGGGATGTCGGCATCCACTGCCGCCACCTTGCCGCCGCTGATGGCCAGATCCCGGGGGCCGTCGATGCCGTTGGCGGGATCGATGAGGTGGCCGCCTTTGAGAAGCAGATCGAAGTTCATACGGCTTGGTCTCCGCTGTGTGGGGGGCGGGGGCCGAGATCGCGAAGGTGAATTGGAGAGGGCGAAAAAAGATAGCTAATCCGCACCCCCGATGCCCGCTTGGCCAATCGAGATCCTCCACGGACCCATCGCCTTCACACCCACCACTTCTTCCCTGCCCGGTGTGGGGGCGGCAACGGAGGACGCTCGACGACGGCGAGATGGAGGAGTTGCGCAACTTGTTTGAGCGCTGGATTTTCCGCACTGACGGCATTGGTGAGTCACAGGCTGTCGTCGGGTACGATCGTCGCCTTGACACAGCGCATGTCCATGGCCGTCTGTGCAGCTTCGTGAATACCTTCTTCGCTGAAGGGAAAGACGACCTGCATCTCTCTCCAGGGGAAGCGCCTCCCGGCCCTCTGCAGCATGGCGATTCCCCGTGGCATGTCGTCGCCGGTCAGGCCCCAGCTGGAGACGAGGGTCATGTCGCGGACGCAGATCCGATGCCAGTTGGTGTCGATGGAGCCGGCGTCGGTAAACTGACCCATCTCGACATAAGTGCCACCGTCGCGAAGCATCTCGATGCCCTCCGGCCCCGCGGACGGGTGGCCGCTGCAGTCGACGACGACGTCGGCGCCGAATCCACCCACGACCTCGCGCACGGCTTCGATGCGCGCATCGGCGGTCGTGTGGGTGTCGATGGAGACGGTGGCTTCGGCCCCGAAGGCGCGACAGAGGGCCAGCCGGGGATCTTCGGGAGCGCCCACGACGATGACGCGTCCCGCCCCCATCTCGAGGGCGGCCGCTACCATGAGGACGCCGATAGGTCCCGAGCCCTGAACCACGACAGTGTCACCGAAGCGAAAACCGCGCGCCTGCACGGCCCGGTTCAGGGCCCGAATACAGCAGGCCAACGGTTCGGAGAGGGATCCCAGCATCAGGGACATGTCGTCGGGAAGGCGGTAGATCTTGGTGGCGGGGAACATCTCCAGGTCCACGTACACCATCTCCGCCCACCCGCCCCAGAGGTGGGGGGGCTTGTCGAAGGGGATATAGCGGCCGTAATAAGTGGGGCGAAGACACCTGTTGGCGTGCTCCGGATAGTGGCGGCAGTAGTAGCACTCGCCGCAGGGCATGAGGGGAGGGAGAGCCACCTTCGAGCCCACCCCGAGGGCCTGCCCCATGTAATCGCGCTCGAGACCGGGTCCCTTCTCGACAATAACACCAGCGACCTCGTGGCCCAGCGTGATCGGCCAGGGGAGTGGCTTGGGCCAGTGTCCCCTGAGGATGTGGAGGTCGGTACCACAAACGCCGCAGGCGCCTATCTGTATGAGAGCGGCTCGATCCGGCACGGCGGGACGGGGCACGGTGCACACCTGTGGTCTGGCGCCGGGTCCGTCAAATGTGGCCACACGAACTGTCTTCGTCGTCACCTTCTCAGTCCCCTGCAGGTGGGAAATCCGTTGCCGGCCGGCCGCTGATGCATCCCGGTTCGACGCACGCCCCAGGCAACGGATTCCAGTCCGCTGTAATAGGCCACCAGCTGACGGAGTCGGAGGAACGTGGCGCTCGCACGGGCAGAGGGATGCGGTACGCGGAGGAGGGTGGCCCCCCAGTTCCGTGAACAGCGACAATGTACTTGCGTTCCAGGTGCGGATCAACGAACGTGTGACTCCTCGGCGGTCGATCCAGGAAGGTGGCAGCGGCGGCGAGTTGGGATCGGTGGAGAAAGGCCAGAAGACGAAGGCGGGCGTTCGAGGACAACGGTGGATCGGCTAGTTGAGTGCTCAGGCACGGCAACGGTGGTGAAATAAAAGAGAGGTGATAGAATGATGATTCGCGGAGGCCGAAGGGTGCTCGTGTTCAGCGCTCACGCAGCTGACTTCTGCTCGCGCGCGGGCGGAGCCATCATCAGGCTGGTCGATGCGGGCAGCACGGTTCTGGTGTACGACATGACCTATGGCGAAAAATGTGAATCGCCGGCTCTGTGGGCGCGCGATCCGAAGCCGACCATCGACGAGGTGAAGGGAATCCGCAAACAGGAGATGGAGGCGGCGGCGAAAGCCCTGGGCGCGTCGATCGCCTGCTTCGACTTCGGCGACAGCCCGCTGGTGATCGGCTCCGAGCGCAGACAGCGGGTGATGGAGGTGTTTCGCGAGTTCCAGCCCGACCTGGTCCTCACCCACTGGAAAGACGACATCCTCCATCCCGATCACGTCGAGACGACAGCGGCGGTCTTGTGGGCGAGCCGCTATTGCTTCCGGCCTGGAATAGAGCTCGGTCACCCACCGTGCCCGGCCCCCGAGGTGGTCTGCTACGAGACCACTCTGGGGACAGCGCCGGTGGCGGATTTCATGCCGAATCTGTACGTCGACATCACCGAGGTGCTGGAGCAGAAAAAGGAGGCGCTCCGGCATCTCGCCGCTCAGCCACAGTTGCCCGAAAACTACGAATTCCTCGCCCGCTACCGGGGTGTCGAAGCGCAGCAGACGGCCTGGATGAAGGAGTGTGTGTACGCGGAGGCATTCTGCCGTATCGGCACCGAGGCGGGCGGATAGCGGCCGCTGAGCGGATGCGAGCCACCGGCGCTTGGCCGTCCCCGCTGGAGATTTCACCGGCGGGCGGCAGCCGAAGGAGACGACGGACAAACTCCGCGAACTGGGCTGCTAGGGGGAAACAACGAAGATTACATGCTCAAGGCCATCCTACCCCGCTGAATCGGCGCCCGGTCCAGCTGCATCCATCCCCGGGATCTGCAGGAGGCGCCCGTTGTCCTGGCAGGCGATCTGCCCCCCGTCGACGATGATGTCCTGGCCGGTCATGAAGGAGGCGTCGGCCGAGAGCAGGAAGGAGCAGACCGCGGCGATCTCTCTGGGGGATCCGTAGCGATCCATCGGGATCTGCTTGAGATAGGGGCCCTTGAAGGAAGGATCCTCTATCTCCCGGGTCCCAGGCGTCGAGATCACTCCCGGGGATACCGCATTGACGCGGATTCCATAGCCGGCGAATTCACCCGAGGCCGTGCGCATCAGACCGAGCAAGGCGGCCTTGGAGGCGTCGTAGGCGGCGTTGCCAACGCTGGAGCGGTAGGCGTTGCGGCTGGCGGTGGCGACGATGGCGCCTCCCCCGGCAGGGGCCATGACGGGGGCGAGTGAGCGCATAAAGGCGAAGGGGGAGGTGACGTTGACGCGGAAGTTGAGGTCCCACGTTTCATCGGTCATCTCGACGATGGGTGCGCCCGGCCACACGCCCGCGATCAGGGCCAGGCGGGTGATGGGTCCGTGCTCGGCCACCAGGCCTTCCAGAAACGCCGGCGTCTCGGCGACGAGGGTGAGATCGAACTCGACTGTGGAGACTGGTTGAGCCGACAGCCTCCGCGACAGCGTCTGCAGGCCAGCGGCATCCCGGTCGAGGGCGAGGACACGCAAGCCGTCCCCGAGCAGGCGTTCGACCACTGCTTCACCGATGCCCTGCGCGGCGCCGGTGACCAGGGCCAGGGGCTGCTCCTCTTGTCGCGCCAAGCTACTCACTCCCGTAAGCGGGTCCCGTTCTATCGCGACACGATGTCGCCGAACTCCTGGAACATCTCGATGCTGATGCCGTCCGGGTCCAGGGCGTACATCGCCCTCGCCACTACCTGACCGTCGCGCTCGACGTCTACGGGTGGATTGATGGCGCCAAAGCCCGCCGCCACGAGGGCGCGGTACTGGGCGACTACATCTTCGACTTCGAAGGCCAGGTGCGAGGCGCCGACGAAGATGTTGTCCAGCTCGCGCTGCTGTCCCTTGGGGTTGTCGTACTTGCACAGCTCCAGCAGGAAGCCGTTCACTGGATGCCGGAGGATGGCCACGTGCAGGACGATGTCGTCGTGGCCGATGATCTGGTCGTAGGAGGGGAGGTTACGGCGCTCGGATACACGGACCAGCTCCAAGCCGAGCAGATCGCGGTAGAAGGGGATCGAGCGGTCGAGATCGGATACCGTGAAGCCGTGGTGATGGCACACTTTGATAGACATGAGCGTAGTTCTCCCTGAACTGAATCAGATTGGTCGGCGGGATGGGCCCGCGGGTACTATAAAGGCCTTTCGATTGTGTGGTCAAGGAAATCGCTTTGTCTCGGGCAGCCGCGGCGCGCGGACCTCATGGCCAGCGCTACTGAGCCGGGCTCCGCGCCTGGGCGCGCCAGCAGGCTCGATTGCAGCAGGTACGCGGACGAGCTAACTTCGCCTTCGTTAGCGCTGTTGCGCGAGCCCATGGCGAGGCGGAACTGGACAGGAGGATCATCGGTCCAGCGAGAGCTTCGGTGAGAGTCAGCGTTTGAAGAAGGAAATCCCCGCCGCCTACCAGCGACATCTCGATGACCGCCACCGCTCCATCCTGAAAGAGGGGGGCCAGGCGGGTTCGCTGACGTTCAGGGGCTTCTGGGTGGGGTCCTTTCTCAGCTTTTTTCTCGCCATCGGCGCGCCCTACGGGAACATGATCATCCGGGGGTCGTACATGGCCCTCGATTTCAGCACCCCCGGCGCCATCTTTCTCTTCCTCCTCCTCATCGGTCTCCTCAATCTGCTCTTCAAGCTGGCGGGAAAGGGCACGACTCCCGCCCTGCTCTTCGCCCTCGCCGCCGCCGCGGGCTGGATCTACGCCTACGCGCCTTTCGAACAGCTCGATCCGTATTCACCAGGTCTCATCTTCTCCACTTTCATCGTCGTTTCCGCGATGATGAATATTCCGGTCGCTCTCAGGGGCGGCAGCCTGGCCCTCAAGCGCTCGGAGCTGGTGTTGGTGTACGCCATGCTCCTCATCGTTTCGGCGTTGTGCAGCATGGGGATGGCGGAACAGATTCTTCCCATGTTGACGGGGATATTCTACCTGGCATCCCCGGAGAACAAGTGGGCGGAAAAGCTCTTTCCCCATCTGCCCGAACGCGCCGTCGTCGACGACGGCACCGGCAGCAAGCTGTTCTATGAGGGCACGGGGGCCGCAGGCGGTGAGATTCCCTATGAAGCCTGGGTTGAGCCGCTTATCTGGTGGGGGGTATTTCTGCTGGCTCTGTACGTGACCATGGTCACCGTCGCCGTTATCGTGCGGCGTCAGTGGATCGAGCGGGAGAGGCTGGCGTACCCCATCGTTCAGGTGGGGCTGGCCATGATCCGCGCCGAAGAGGAGGGCCGCCTGGTCAACGGCTTTTTCAAGCGTCCCTCCATGTGGGTGGGCTGTGCCATTCCCCTGGTCATCGGCAGCCTGAAAGCGCTACAGAAATACGAGCCGGGCGTGCCCGTGGCCCCGCTTTACTGGGTCATCCCCTTCGTAGGACATGAGTCACTCCGGACACTACGGGGCCGTGCTTCGCAAGGCGATCGGGCGCGCGCCGGAGATCGACGAAGCCGACGAAATCCTGTCCTACAGAGGAGCTGTTTTCGGTGCGGTGGGCGGCATGGCGGTCATGGCCGCCTGGCTGTGGCTCATGGGCACACCGGCGTGGATCTCCGCGCTCTTCGTGGTAACGGCGATTCTCATTTTTCTCGGGCTGACCCGCATCGTCGCCGAGTCCGGCCTCGCCGTGGTGCAGGCCCCCATGACCGCCCCGGATCTGATGGTGCTGGGAGTGGGGTCAGCGCTGGTGGGACCTGCGGGGGTGGTGAACATGTCGATGACCTACATCTGGGCCGCGGACATAAGGGTCTTTGTGATGGCCACCTGCGCCAACGCCCTGCGTCTCATCCAGGAGATGGATCTATCCAGCCGCAGGGTCGTGTTCTGGGCCCTCATCCTCGCCATGTTTATCGGGGTGTTCGGGTCTCTCTGGATGATCTTCCACATGGCCTATCTGCACGGTGGCATCAACCTGAATTTCTGGTTCTTCAGCGGCCTCCCGAGAGACACCTATGATTTCGCCATCCGCAACATGGAGCCAGCGGGGGCCTATTGGCCGGGATGGGCCATGTTCGGCGGCGGCGGCGTAGTCATGGTGACCTTGATGTGGGCCCGACAGCGCCTGCCCTGGTGGCCCCTTCACCCCATCGGCTTCCCCGTCGGAGCCAACGCGATGATGAATGGCGTCTGGTTCAATGTCTTTCTCGCGTGGCTCATCAAGAAGCTCGTCCTCCGCTACGGCGGCGCTTCCGTCTACCAGGGGAGCCAGCCGTTCTTTCTCGGTCTGATCTCCGGCCAGGCGCTGTGCAATGGCATCTGGCTTGTCATCGACTACTTCACCGGCAAAGTGGGTAACGACATCTTCTGGATATGAGCGTCGTGGTGGTCGCCTGGAGGGCGCGCCTATCTGTCATGCGGCATCTACATATAAGATGGCGTGTGTAGGAGATCGTTACGCGTGGACAGGGACTGCCTCGAAGGCGTCTTCGAAGAGCTGCCGGCGCAGACGGGTCGACAGACGAAGTACACCGCGCTCTATCCGGAAAAGCGGATTGAGACTATCAAGAAGTGCCTGCAGGTTCTGGAGCGCGCCGCCATCATCCGGCGGGTCCGGTCGACAACCGCTCAGGAATTTCCTCTGGGCGCGTGCACGGCCCAGAGGGTTCAAGCGCCTCTTCCTCGACATCGGCCTGGTGCAGCACTTCTGTGGGGTTGCTCCCGGCGGCCAATGTCACGGTGCTCGCCGAGCAGAAGCTGGCGTTCCTCCCGCTTTACACCCATAGGCGAGACCGAATCTCATAGACTCACGACACCTCCGCGATCTCAACGGATCGTCCCTGGTGCTGAGCGAGTCGGGCCGCCTCGGCAACGGCGACGCCTTCGAGCATGTCAGCGGTGATGGGCGGCGGCTCTCCCGTCACCACCATCGCCTTTACCAGTCTGAGGATCTCGGCGGCGGCGAAGGGGAAGACGAAATCGCCCAGAGGCGGGGAGTGTATGGCTCCGGCCGTGCCATAGGCGCTGACGTGAAAGGCGCAGTGCCAGACAGCTCCCACATCGCAGTTGATGGTGACGCCGCGAGCGGGGCGGTCGGGACGCTCGGCATAGCCGAGATGGATCGTGTTCAGCGGCGTGTCGCCCATACAGCGCACCGTTCGCACGCTGTTGCCGAAAATCCGCAGGGCGAGGTTGATGGCGTGAATGTGGCCGGCCATCTGGGTGCCGCCGCCCTGTACGGTGCCGAACTGGAGGTCGCCGGTCTCGGGGAGCCGCTGCGCAAACTGAGCAAATCCCGGCAGGGCGCTCAGTATGGATATCGAGGTCACAGGCGCCCCGTGACGCTCTGCCAGGGCGAGAATCGCCCGCGTGTCTTCAACTGAGTAGGCCAGCGGTTTGTCGATGAAGGTGGGGATGCCCTTTTCGATCCCGGGAGTGGCCAGAGCCAGATGGTCGCTGCCGTCGCCGTTGCAGTCGGCGACAAAGAGGAGGTCGACGTCGTCGCTCACCTCGGCAAAGGAGTCGCATACTAACGGCCTGTCGTAGAACACGTCGGCAAGGCATTCGGCGGCGTCGCGGTGTTCGTCCCAGAGCCTGGTCAGGCGGAAGCCCTCCACCGCATCAACCGTCATCTGGCGAGGGTCGGCGTAATTGGTGTAGAAGTAGAAGTGGGCGCCGCCGTGCTGCCACGAGTAGCGGGCGGGCCGGTCGATGGGGAGCGGCATCTGCAGGCGCATGGGATCGTGCTTCTGCATGAGAGGGCCGTAGTAGGCGCCGTGCGTGTCGCAGCGGATCAAACCGACGCGGATCTCGTCTGTCATAGCCAGGGTCTCATGTGGGTGTACCGACGACAGTTATAGGCAGAAATTCCCAATTTCAGTGGCGGGCTGCGAGTGCGAGTGCGAGTGCGAGGGACCAGCCGGCTCCCGCCGATCGGTCAACCCATGGCGATGCCGCCGTCCACGCAGATGGACTGGCCGGTGATGTTGCGCGATTCCTCCGACGACAGAAAGACGACCAGGTTGCCGATGTCCTGCGGCGATTGCTCTCGTCCGAGCGGGGTGCTGGCGGTCACCAAGCGGTCGAACACGCCCCTCGCGTCGAGACCGGCGTAGGTCGGATCGGCCTCGGCCAGCTGTGGCCCCAGTCGCTCCCAGAAGTTGGTCCAGACGAATCCGGGACAGATGGCGTTGACGTTGACGTTGTGGGGACCCAGGTCCTTGGCCACGACTCTGGTAAGGGTGAGGAGGCTGTTCTTGGCGGCCCCATAGGCGGCGACGAAGATGGGATCCCGTTTGGCGGCAACAGAGGAGATGTTGATGATCTTGCCGTATTTCCGCTCCTTCATGTGAGGGGCGACGGCCTTGCACAGATAGAACGGACCTTTGACGTTGACGGCGTAGTTGTCGTCCCAGGCGCGTTCGGTCTGGTCGGTGAAGGAGAGGCCGAGAAACTCGCCGAAGTGACCGGCATTGTTGACCAGGATGTCGATCCTGCCGAACGCCTCCAGTGCCCGGTCGATCAGGGCCCGGCAGTCCGCCTCGCTGGTCACATCCGATTTCACCGACAGCCCGCGTCCACCCCCCTTCCTTCCCTCTTCAGCTACGCGCTCCGCGGCGTTCAGATCGAGATCAGAGATGACGAGATCGGCACCCTCTCGGAGGAGACAGGAGCAGATCCCGCGCCCCATGCCGCCCCCGCCCCCGGTGACGATGGCTACTCTGCCTTGCAGACGCATGGCCAGATCTCCATTCGTTGGGCTTAGCTTAGCTAACTACCACTGCAGCAGGGACTCCCTCCAGCCCGGCAGGTCCCTGTCGATGAGTTGTTTGCCTGCAGGATCTTCGCCTTCAGGATCGCCTCGGTCGAGGCGGTGCCGATGTCCAGTCGCAAGAATGATCGGGTGGCCCAAATCCACTTCTCCGAGAGAGCGTGTGTGAGTACAGACTACTACATCCAGGATATGAATACAACGGGTCGCGCAGTGAAGAAGCAATTATTGACAATGTTCAGGTCAGGTCCGTAGTTGGCAATATCCGTATCCCCAGACTCAGAATGGCGTGCGGTTTGCGCAGGAGTCCCGGCGAGTCCATCGATGTCGGGTGGCTGTCATGAGTCCACCGTACCGAAATACCTGCATTCTGGAGCGAGGTAGATGGTGCCGAAGAGAAACCTGATCGCCAACGGAGATTTCCAGATCGGCGCCCTCGGCAGCACCCCCGCAGAGTGGGAGCAGAAGAGCCCACGGCCGGGACTGGCGCCGGTCTTCAAGCTGACGCGAAGACGCGGAAAGAAGGTGCTGGCAGCCGCCGGTAACGGTCGCGGCGACTGCGTCGGTCACCTCTCGGCTCCCGTCTCTCTGCAGAAAGGGCTCAGCTACCGACTGCGAGTGCGGTTCGAGCTGTCTCCCGGACTGGGCCCGCACCGCAACCTGCTGTTCTGTCTGTACGCCGGCGGATTCAACGACGGCATCTTTGATTTTCGGCAGGATGCAGGTGGCTCGTACTCCGGCGAAGGCCGGTTCCTGCTGGGCGAGCACGGAGCGGACGAGGGCGACATTCGCATCTTCTTCCGCTTCGCGGCGGCGGGGACGGCGTGGATCCGCAAGATCGAGCTGCAGCAGTGCGCGCCCCTGCCGCCGCGCCTTGTGAGGATCGCGTGCACCAACGGCGCGACCGACGCGGCCGGCTGGACACGGGTGTTGGATGAGGCCGCCCAGGCCGGCGCCGATCTGGTGCTGCTGCCGGAAATGATGAACGGTGAAGAGCTGGAGGGGTTGCGGGGACCTTCGGCCAAGCTGATGTCGTCGAAAGCCGCCCAGCACAGTCTGCTTGTGGCGGGGAGCTTCATGCACTACGACAAGCGCGCCGATGTCCTGAGCAACGTGGCGCTCTTGTTCGACCGCCGCGGCCGGCGTATCGGCCGCTACGACAAGGTGCACCCCTACAGCCCGGAGATACTCTACCAGGGAGTGACACCTGGTGTAAAAGTGCCGGTGTTCAGGACTCCCTTCGGCACGGTCGGCTTCATGATCTGCTATGACAGCTGGTTCACCGATGTGGCCGAACTGCTGGCCCTCAAAGGGGCGGAGATCATCCTCTTTCCAAATGCCGGCTACTATCGCGACCTGATGCCGGCGCGCGCTGCCGACAATGGTGTCCGCATCGCAGCCAGCAGTCTCGGCAGCGGCAACGGTATCTGGGACACGACCGGGACCGAAGTCACCCAGGCAGAGCCCAGCGCCACCTGCCATCCGCAGTGCCCGCCGACCTACAGCGATGTGCGCAAACGCAAGGTCGGCAAGGTGGAGATGCTCCTTGCCACCCTCGATCTGGCGATCTCCCCGTCGCCGCACAACTGGGGCGGCCCGATGATGTCGGCGTCCGGCGGTCGCCGCAATCGGCGCGATCAGTTGGGGACGCTCAACCGGGAAATCGAAGAGCTGATCGGCTGAAGTGTCGCCTTCGAGCTGGCGGCAGCGGTCAGCTGTTGCGCCAGAAACCCGACCGAGATACTGGGCTGCGTACTATACGACCTCGGGAACTTTTCGATCCCGGGCCTGACCGTTTGACTTAACTAACCGCATCTCCCTTTATTTTACCTCTCCAGTCCACGACAAGCAGGGCGACACAGGCCCTGGCAGATTGAACCCGATCCAAGTAACAGCTTTTCCATAATTTATCTGAAGGCGGTGGAGTGCCTCTTCATGGCTCAAGCAGAATCACTCGAGTATGATGTCCTGATCGTCGGCGGTGGCGGCGCTGGTCTGCGGGCGGCGATCGCCGTGTATGAAACCGATCCGAAGATGAGGATCGCGGTGGTCTCGAAGGTCTATCCAATGCGGAGCCACACTGTCTCGGCCGAGGGGGGAGCTGCTGCGGTCATCAAGCCGGATGACAGTCTGGACGACCACGCCTACGACACTATTTCCGGGGCGGATTGGATGTGCGATCAGGACGCGGTCGAGGCTTTCGTCAATGAAGCCCCGGAGGAGATGCTGCAGCTGGAGCACTGGGGATGTCCGTGGAGTCGCGAAGAGGACGGATCCGTGGCGGTGCGATCGTTCGGCGGTATGAAGATCAAGAGAACGTGGTTCGCCTCGGACAAGACCGGCTTCCACATGCTGCACACGCTGTTTCAGACGAGCCTACAGTACGATCCGATCGAGCGCTACGACGAGTGGTTCGTCACTAAGCTCCTCGTCGACGACGGCCGCTGCCAGGGCGTGGTCGCCATCGAGATGGCCACCGGTCGGGTCGAGCCGATTCTGGCGAAATCCGTCATTATCAGCACCGGCGGCTGTGGGAAGATCTTCCCGTTCACGACGAATGCCAACATCAAGAACGGCGACGGCATGTCCCTGGCCTATCGGGCCGGAGTACCGCTCAAGGACATGGAGTTCATCCAGTATCACCCCACCGGGCTGCCCTTCACGGGTATCCTGATTACGGAGGCGTCCAGATCGGAGGGGGGGCACCTGCTAAACAAGGACGGCTACCGCTACCTTCAGGACTACGATCTTGGTACACCCGAAGCCGAACCGGTCCTGCGCTCCATGGAGCTCGGTCCCCGGGATCGCCTCTCCCAGGCTTTTATCAAGGAGCAGGAGAAGGGCCGCACCCTCGTCGGCGAGTACGGGCACTACGTCCATCTCGATATTCGACACCTCGGTGAGAAGGTCATCAACTCCAGATTGCCCTTTGTGCGCGAGCTCTGCGTGAAATACGAAAACATCGATCCCGTGAAGGAGATGATCCCCGTCCGTCCGGTGATCCACTATGTGATGGGCGGCATACACACCGACATCGACGCGGCGACCCCGCTTCCCGGTCTGTTCTCCGCGGGGGAGGCGGCCTGCGTCAGTATCAACGGGGCCAACCGCCTGGGCTCCAACTCCCTCACCGAGCTTCTCGTTTTCGGGGCTCGCGCGGGGAAGTCTGCCGTGGCGTTCGCTCGGGAGCAGGGGGGTGCCGGAGCGAGCGTGTCGGCTCAGGTGCGGGATGAACAGGAGCGTCTCTCTCGCCTTCGGTCAGGCGGGGGAAGCGAATCCATCGCCGGCCTCAGGAAGGAGATGCAGGACACCATGGAGGAGGGGGCGGGTATCTACCGCACCGAGGCCTCGCTGGCCAGTTCGGCCGAGAAAATCCAGCAGTTGCAGGAACGCGTCGCCAAGGTGGCGATCAGCGACTCGAGCCTGACGTTCAACACGGAACTGACCGCCGCCATCGAGCTTTCCTACATGCTCGACGGGGCCGAAGCTATCATTCACTCCGCCATCAACCGCACGGAATCGCGGGGCTCGCACCAGCGCACCGACCACCCGGACCGGGACGACGAGAATTTCCTGAAGCACAGTCTGGCGTACAGAGAGCAGGGCGGACCGCCACGCATGGAGTATCATCCGGTGGTTATTACGCGGTGGCCGCCCGGCGAACGAGTATACGGGCAGAAGAAGGGATGAAGCGACGCTCAGAATAGAGAGGTCACGCGGTTTCCGGTAGAAAACGCTATTGGCAGGAGAGTCAATGCCGACAAACATCACCCTCGAAGTGCTGCGCTACATGCCTGAGGACGGCGGTGCGCCCGTCTTTCAGGAGTATGAAGTACCGCTGCGATCGGACTGGGTCGTCCTGGATGCCCTCAATCACGTCAAGGACCACATCGACGGTACGCTGTCGTACCGGTGGTCCTGCCGGATGGGGGTGTGCGGCAGCTGCGGCATGATGGTCAACGGCGAGCCGACCCTCACCTGTGCCGCCTTCCTCGAGTCTTTCGCGCCCGGGCCGATCCGGGTGGAGCCACTGGCTCACTTCCCGGTGATACGCGATCTCGTCGTCGAAGGCTCCGATTTCATGACCAAGCTGAAGGACGTGAAGCCGTGGGTCATTCGCAAGGAGGAGAAGCCCCTGTCCGAAGGGGAGTATCGCCAGACTCCGGAGGAGCTGGCCGACTTCAAGCAGTACAGCATGTGCATCAACTGCATGCTGTGTTATTCAGCCTGCCCGGTATACGGGTTGGAGCCGGGGTTCACCGGGCCGGCGGCCCTCGCCCTGGCTCAGCGCTACAATCTGGACAATCGCGACCAGGGGAATGAGGAGCGCATGGAGCTGCTCTCGAACGACGAGGGCATCTGGTCCTGCACCATGGTCGGCGAATGCTCCGAAGTGTGTCCGAAGGGCGTCGATCCCGCCGGCGCGATCCAGCGCTACAAGCTGGCCGGCGCGGCGGACTGGTGGAAGTCACTGATCACGCGAAAGAGCAAGTGAGGGGTTGATCAACTGATGGATTCAAGCTCCGAATACTCCCTGCACCATCCGAAGTGGCATAGGCATCGCACGCCCATCTTCTGGTGGGTCAAGCGCTGGGTGTACATTTGCTTCATCGGCAGAGAGATGACCAGCGTAGCGGTCGCGTATTGCGCCGTCCTGCTGACAATGGTCTATCGGGCCCTGCAGTCGGGACCGGAAGCGTACGCCGCTCTCATGAGCCTGTTGTCTCACCCTGCGATAATCGTCCTCCACGTGTTCGCCCTCCTCGCCGTACTCTATCACAGCATCACCTGGTTCAATCTGTCTCCGAAGGCGATGGTGTTCCGCTTGGGGCGCTGGCGCGTGCCGGATCTGATGATTTCCGGCGGGAATTACGCGGCCTGGCTCCTCATCTCAGGGGTGATCGCGTGGGCTTACGCAACAGGGTGAGAGACCTATGAGCGCTATGAAGAAAAGCAACGATCCGTTCTGGTGGACTCTGTTCGGGGCCGGCGGCGCCATGACGGCCATGCTCGTCCCGATGCTGCTCTTTCTCATCGGAGTGGCGACGCCCCTCGGGTGGATCGAGGGGCCGAGTTACGCGTCGGTCTCTCAGGTGATGCTGCACCCGCTTACCAAGATCGCTGCCTTTTTCCTGATCAGTCTCTCCCTCTTCCACTGGGCCCACCGCTTTCGATTCACCCTGTACGACGGGCTCCAGCTCAAGCACCTCTTCCAGCTCATCGCGGTGATCTGCTATGGCGGCGCCGTCGCGGGCAGCCTTGTCGCCGCGTACGTAATCTGGTAGCAGTCGAGCGAGGATACGTGCACCTGGCGGGCATCAACGTCTGGCTCGCTCTGGCTTGGAGGTCACGGCCATCTGGCGAAGAGGCGGTCCAGCGTGCGGGGGCTTCTCCGGCCAGCTTCTGGCGATGACCGCGTAAGCTGCCTGCGGAGCCGCTGGGGCTCGAACAGGCATGGCGTCGGCATACAGCCTCAGACAACTACTCCCACAAGGTGTGGCAGATGTGAACCCGGCGGCCTTCGCGGTAGCCGCGAGGATCCGTGTAGTCAGCTTCGACCAAGCCTTCGGCAGGTCCGACGGCGTCAT
>PBRM01000226.1 GCA_002725915.1 Gemmatimonadota bacterium | reverse complement strand
CCGAAGAGTTGGAGGCCCATCTCGATCTCTATGTCATTGAGCAGCGAGAGGCCAAAGCCATCCTCGCCACCAAGATCTGCACCCACTTCAACCGCCTCAGACTGCCTCCCGAAGACGGCGAACAGGTGGTGGGCAACATAAAAAATAACATCCTGATGGTGGGGCCTACGGGAGTGGGCAAGACATTCCTCATCAAGCTCATCGCTGAGAAACTGTGTGTGCCGTTCGTCAAGGCAGACGCCACCAAGTTCAGCGAAACAGGCTATGTAGGCGGTGACGTAGAGGATCTGGTCCGCGAGCTCGTTGCCGAGGCAGACGGCGACATCGAACTGGCGCAACACGGCATCATTTACATAGACGAGATCGACAAGATCGCCTCGTCCACTGCGAACACGACGGGCCCCGATGTGTCGCGATCCGGAGTTCAGCGCAACCTCCTCAAGCTCATGGAGCACACCGAGGTGGACCTGCGGTCGCCACACGACATCTCGTCGCAGATGGAGTCCGTCATCCAAATGCAGAGGACGGGGAAGGCCGAGCGCAAGAAGGTCAGCACTGGAAACGTCCTGTTCGTGGTCAGTGGGGCTTTCTCGGGCCTGGAGGAGATCATCGGCCGTCGTCTCAACAGGGGAGCCATGGGCTTTCGCCTGTCGGAGGCACAGGGGGAGAGCGATGGGGAGGGAGAGAACACGGATCTCCTCAAACACCTCCGCTCAGAGGACCTGATCGAATATGGCTTCGAATCGGAGTTCATCGGGCGCCTGCCCGTTACCGCTGTGCTCTCCTCCCTCGAGTGCGGTGACCTCTTGGAAATCCTCCGATCTCCCAGGTGCAGCGTCATCCTGTCGAAGAAACGAGACTTCCGGGCCTACGGGATCGACGTCGACTTCACCGACGACGCTCTGAGCCTCCTCGCCCAGAGCGCCTACGAGGAGCACACGGGGGCTCGCGGGCTCGTGAGCGCCGTGGAAAGAGTCCTTCTGGCCTACGAGTGCAAGCTTCCGTCCGTAGACATCGACAGCTTTACCGTTACGGCGGAAGTGGTCGATCATCCGGAAGAGGAACTCCAGTCCCTGCTGCTGGAGGGAAGCCTGCACACGTTTGTGCGCAAATTCCGAGAATCCCACAACCTGGGCCTCAGCTTCGACGACGATGCGGTCCTGCTGGTGAAGGATATGGCCGTGGAGAGCGGCGAAATGCCTCTGCAGCTGTGTGAGCGACTCTTGGCCGATTACGGGCACGGCTTGAAGCTTCTGGAGTTCGAGGAGTTCGAGATCACAGCCGAAGTCCTCCGGGACCCGTCGCAGTCACTCAACGACCTCATCAAGAGTCTCTACCACGGTCAGACCTGATCCAGTCGGAGAAAAAGTCCTCCGAACCGATCTCGACCATGTGGACCTGGATCTCAGCGGGTCTGCATTACAGAAAGAGAAGGACGAAATCCAGATCCATCGCGTCTGAATGACGCAGTCATTCTCGCCTCCGGCGCAGACCCACCGTTAGGTCAGTCCCCGATGAGCGCCGGTCAAACTACGAACGCTCGAGGAGTCGGCCGCCCACTCGGTTCCTCCCATCCCGACCACCCCCCAGCCCGTACTCCTTTTCCTTGCGATAGAGAGTACTGAGACCGATATCCAGCGTTGCGGCCGCCTCTCGTCGGTTATAGCCTGCGGCGGCCAAGGCGTCGGCAATGGCCATCTTCTCGATCTCCCTCATCGTCAGTCCGGAGTTTGTTTGTGGGCCGCTGGCCTTATCGCCAAGTTGCCTGACAGGGTTGGGAATGTCGGGTACATCCAGCAGTCCGTCGGCGGCACTCATGACCAGCATGCCCTCGACGCAGTTCTTGAGCTCCCGCACATTGCCGGGCCATGGGTAGTCAGTCAGCAGGTCCATGGCAGCTGCACTCATTCCCGTCACATTCCGGTCATTCTCCCTGGAGAACTGGCGGACGAATTCGTCTATCAGAACGGGGATGTCTTCGCTGCATTCGCGCAGTGGAGGCACATGAATCGCCACCACGTTGAGCCGATAGAATAGATCGGCACGGTACTCCCCACACTCTACCATGCCCTCGAGATCCCGATTAGTGGCAGCGATTATGCGCACATCCACCTTTCGCGTCTCCGCGCCTCCGACCCGCTCGAACTCGCCGCTCTGTATTACCCGCAGCAGCTTTACCTGCGTGGCGGCAGAGACATCCCCCACCTCGTCGAGAAAGAGGGTTCCCTGGTCAGCCAATTCGAAACGGCCCTTGTGGGACGCCGAAGCTCCCGTGAAGGCCCCTTTTTCATGACCGAAGAGTTCGCTCTCCACGATGCTTTCCGGGAGGGCGCCGCAACTGGTCTCCACGAAGCGGCTATCTCGACGCCGGCTCTGTTGGTGAATGGCCTTGGCCACCTCTCCCTTCCCCGTCCCCGTTTCACCCGTGAGTAGGACGGATGCCTTCGACCTCGCCACCTGCTCGATCTGGCCGTATATCCGCTTCCAGGGAGAGGAGCGGCGGACGATCCCGCCCAATCTGTAGCGCTCGTCCAGTCGCCTCTGGAGCTGGGACACCTCACCTACGAGCCGCTGATAGTTCAGACCTCGCCGCAGAACGGCGTCGATCTTGGCAAGATTAATAGGGCGCACCTGAAAATCGTACGCCCCCTGGCGCATGGCCTCCGTGCCCAGCTCGATTTCCTCGGTACCCGCGATGACGATGGCGCAGATCTCGGCATTGCGCTGTTTGGCGACTTTTACCAGGCGCAAGCCGTCGATGCGCTCGCCGCTGAGATCGCAGATGAGGGCATCGACGGACTCGCCATCTAGAATGTCGTATCCGGCCTGTCCTTCCCTCGCCCACAGGGAATCGAACCCCCGCTCTTGGAGATAGGCCACCAGCTCCCTGGTCTCCGGCGCTTCCGGGAGCACGACCAGAATGCGAAGCAGAGCCGAGTCAGCTGCTGCCACTTGCACCCCCCTCTCTCAACCTCGACTCAGTATGTTGCATCGGCGTTCTATTCTTGGCGTAACCAATTGTATCCTCACCACTTATATTAGGAATGTTCAGTGCCGGGAGCAAACCGGCGGACAGTAACAGCTGAAGAGCGTCCAACAGGCGACCGGCTTTTTCTCTGTCCTTCAGCCCATGGCGTGTACCCTGGCAAAGACACCGCCCGCTGCGGTTAACGATCGCCCAACAAGTGCTCACCGGGTACTGAATCACAGGAGAGAAGGACGAAGCCCTTCTGACTCCGGGGCAGGACCCACCGTTTGAGGCTGTCGCCCCGATAAGCGCCGGTCTTTCTCCCACATCGCCAACAATTCGCAGAATCGCCAGTTCGGTCAACGTCCGTCAGTCCTGCCCACCTCTACCGCTCAAGGACAGCGACCACCTCGCAGTGAGGCGTCTGAGGGAAGAGATCGACGGGCTGGACAACCGACATCCGATAACCGGCCAACAGCAGCTCCGACACGTCATCGGCGAGAGATTCGGCATTGCACGAAACGTAGATTATCTCCGCTGGAGCCAGGTCGCTCAGGGCCGACAGGACCTTCTTGTGGATCCCCGGCCTGGGCGGATCGACTACGACGAGGTCGAAGCGCTTGCCCTGCACCCACACAGCGCTCAGGACGTCCTCTATTTTCCCGGAAATGAACGTACAGTTCTCGATGGCATTGTTCTGGGCATTTAGCCTGGCATCCTCGACCGCTTCAACCGTCTGCTCAATGCCGACTACCGAGCGTGACTCCCGGGCGAGATGGAGGCCAATGCCTCCCGTGCCGCAGTACAGATCCAGTACATCCGTCTCTCGCGTGTCGCCGGCCAGGTCGCGGATCAGTCGATAGAGATTCTCCGCCTGCTCCGTGTTGGTCTGAAAAAATGACCGGGGCGATATCTGGAATTTCAGCCCGCCGCACTCCTCGACGATGTGGCCCTCTCCCTTCAGAATGTACTCTCCCTCTCCTAAAGCCACCTGGGCCTTCCCTGTGTGGAGCGTGACCACGAAAGTGCTGATCTCGGGGACCTCCCCGGTGACGACGTGGACAAGCTCATCAATGCCTTCGTGGGGGTACTGGGAGACTACGAGGTTGATCATCACTCCCCCTCCCCCCACCTTGGACTCTCTTACAACAAGAAATCTCAGAAGACCTTCGTGGGTCTTGAGATCGTACACCGAAAGACCAGAAGCCACAGCCTGACGCCTGACGCTGTCGACGATTCGATTGGAGGCCTCGGACTGGAGATAGCAGGCCTCTAGGTCGAAGACGAGGTTGTATCGCTCCCGCACGTGGAGCCCGATCTGAAGATCCCCCCCCACCGCGTCTCGCCCAAAGGAAAATTCCATCTTGTTTCGGTAGTAAAGGGGGGAAGGGCTCGCCAATACAGGCCTGAATTCACCCGGGACGATGTCTCGCGCGGCCAAGGAGCGGCGCACCATTTCCTCCTTCAGTCGAAGTTGATCCGAATAGCTGAAATCTTGCCAGCGACAGCCTCCACAGGTGCCAAAATGGCCGCAGAAAGGCTCCTTTCTTGACAGGCGAACATGCAGAACTTCCTGCACTCTGGCCTCCAATCGGCCGCGCCGTTTCCTTCCCACAACTGCCTCAACACAATCACCGGGAACGGTCCCCCTGACGACGATTTCCACACCGCCCTCTCTGGCCAGACCGTCACCCTTGGTCGTCAACTCCTCAATCTGCAGCGTTACCCGCTGCCCGCGTTTTACTGACAATATCAAGAACTCCTTTAAGCGATCATCCTATTGTATGTTGTACCCTATGTTGTACCTCGGAGATCGTGACGAGATCCTTTTAGCGTGACTTCGCACACGTCTTGCGAGATCGTTCTTCATCGATGTCAGCGCTTCCGCGCCCACCGATTGGTTGAGCACGCAAAACAAAGCGAGGCGGGATTCTCCATCCCGCCTCGCTCAATCCGTTGTGCAATAGTCTGCCGAAGCGACAGTTTCTATTTCTTGCCCTCTTCTTCCACTGTTTCGGTAGCTACCTCCTCGTCTGCCTTCTCTTCCCGGTCGACGGCCTCTTCACCGGACTTCCCACTTCCCTGTGGGGTTACCTCTCCCCCTCCTACCGGCCGGCCGACCAACTCCAGTATACACATGTTGGCGGCATCGCCGCGGCGCGGCGCGGACTTCACCATCCTGGTGTATCCGCCACTACGAGACGCATATCGCGGTCCCAACTCCGAAAACAACTTGCCCACTACGCGTTTATTGGGTATGAGGCGAAGAACCTGCCGGCGGGCGTGAAGATCTCCCTTCTTGGCGAAAGTAATCATGCTCTCTACTGTCCGACGCACCTCGCGGGCCTTGGTCTCTGTGGTGTTTATCAACTCGTGGTCGAGCAGAGAGCACACCATATTGGCCACCATTGCTTTGCGATGGCTGCTGGTGCGGTTAAGCTTTGCTTTCCTATTGCGGTGTCGCATCTGTTATCTTCTTGTGAAGTGAAAGTGATCGGCCTCGCCCGCTCTTATAGCTAGAATTCCTCCACGAGAGGAGTGGCCGCCTCTTCCTCGATCTCCACGTCCTCATAGGGCGAGATGTCCATACCCCATGAGAGATCCAGAGTGACCAGGATTTCGCCCAATTCGTCCAGCGACTTGCGACCAAAATTCCGGAACTTCAACATCTCCGCCTCGCTGCGGAAGACGAGCTCTTTCAGATTGGCAATCCCCGCCGCCCTGAGACAGTTGGCGGATCGGACCGACAGCTCCAACTCCTCCACGGGTCGCGTCAGGAGTTTTGCCACACGTCGAGTTTCCTCATCTACCGACTTCTCTTCGGCTGGCGCCGGCTCATCTTCGAAATTGATGACGAGGTTGAAGTGCGCGATGAGGATTCGGGCCGCCTGAGCCACGGCATCCTCCGGCTTGAGCGGGCCGTCGGTCCACACTTCCAGTGTGAGCTTGTCGTAGTCGGTCCTGCGCTCGACACGTGCGTTTTCAAGATCGTAGTTGACCCTGGTTACCGGCGAAAAATTCGCATCCATGGGGATGGTGCCGATCGGCTGTTCGGCCACCTTGTTCTCCTCGGCGAAGACATAACCCCGCCCAAGCCCCACGACGATCTCCATCTTCAGACTGGCTCCCTTTCCGAGGGTGACAATGTGAAGATCGGGATTCATGATCTGGACACTCGAATCCACTTCCAGGTCCTTGGCCGTTACCGTGCCTGGCCCCGTAGCCTCAACGCGAAGAATCCTGTCTTCATCCCCGTGGTACCGGAGGGCCACCTCCTTGAGATTGAGGATGATCTCTGGGAGATCTTCCCTGAAGCCCTTCACCACCGAGAATTCGTGCTGGACCCCCTCGATGCTCACGGACTTGATCGCTGCCCCTTGAATGGAGGAGACGAGCACACGTCTCAGCGCGTGACCGATGGACACACCGAAGCCGCGTTCCAAGGGTTGCATAATGAACTTGCCGTAGTTTTCGCTGAGGGAGTCCTTGTCGACTTCCACCAGCCTCGGCATCTGGAGACCGTCTAACGCCATAGAGCGATTGACCTCTTCTACATGGAGTTTGTGGGTGAGTTTACAGTCTCGAATAGAACTCGATAACGAGCTGCTCCTCGGCAACCGTTGGGATGTCGTCCCGACTCGGCCGCTCCAGAACGGTGCCGTTGAGGTTGGCCTTGTCCACTGACAGCCAGGGCACCATTTCCCGCGATCGACGCAGCGATTCGTGAATAACCTCTAGCTGACGGCTGCCCTCCGCCACCTCGATGTGGGCGCCGGGCTCGGTAAGGAGGGAGGGAATGTTGACCCGCTTTCCATTCATGGTGAAGTGATTGTGCTTCACCAGCTGACGAGCTGCTTTGCGTGAAGGCGCGAAGCCGAGGCGATAGACGACGCTGTCCAGCCTGCTTTCCAGGAGTCGCAGCAGATTCTCGCCGCTGACGCCCGAAACCCTGGTCGCCTCCTCGTAATAGCTTCTGAACTGACCCTCCCGCACGCCATAAATCCTGGCCAGCTTCTGCTTTGCCCGAAGTTGCACGCTGTACTCGGACTGCCTGCGCCTCATATTCTGTCCGTGCTGGCCCGGCGCGTAGCTCCGCCTCTCAAATCCGCACTTTTCGAGCGTGCAGCGCTCGCCCTTGAGAAATAATTTCGTACCCTCGCGCCGGCAGAAGCGGCAGTTGGGACCCGTATGCCTACTCATCCTATCTCGATTCCCTCCTATACTCTACGCCGCTTGGGAGGCCGGCAGCCGTTGTGGGGAATGGGGGTCACGTCGCGGATAGCGGAGATCTCAAGACCCGCAGTCTGCAGTGCCCTGATTGCCGAATCCCTTCCCACTCCTGGACCCTTCACCCACACTTCCACTCGCCTTAAACCCATGCCGATGGCTTCTTGGGCAGCCTTTTCCGCCGCCAGCTGACCGGCGAATGGGGTCGACTTGCGACTCCCACGCACCCCAGCCTTCCCCGGCGTGGCCCACGAGATGACGTTTCCCTCGACGTCTGTCAGGGTTACGATGGTATTGTTGAAGCTGGACAGGATGTGGGCGACGCCAAGAGCTTCTACCTTCTTCGACTTCTTGTGGCGTCTCTTCGATCTCTCTGGCGGCACTGAACCTTTCCCCCCCTATGAATTTCGGATTCTCTTTGATCGATTACTTCCGCGGAGCGGCCTTCTTACCGGCAATCGCCCTCCGGGGACCTTTACGAGTTCGAGCATTGGTCTTCGTGCGCTGGCCGTTGGCCGGCAGACCACGACGATGGCGTAAGCCCTTGTAGCAACCGATGTCCATCAGGCGCTTGATGTTCATATTGACCTCGCCCCGCAGACTGCCCTCAACCTTGTACTTGGCCTCGATTATGTTGCGCAGCTGAGTCAGCTGATCGTCCGTGAGACCGCTCACGCGCGTGCCCGGGTCCACCTTGGACTCCGACAGGATGCGCCCCGCGGACGCCCGCCCGATGCCGTGGACATATGTGAGCCCGATCTCAATGCGTTTATCTCGGGGTAGGTCGACTCCTGCAATACGTGCCATATAGCTCTCCTGATTCCCGTGCGTCCCCTCACCCCTGGCGCTGTTTGTGCCGGGGATTGCGTTTGCATATAACTCTCACCACGCCGTTCCGGCGGATGATCTTGCACTCTGCACAGCGCTTACCAACAGATGCTCGAACTTTCATCCCTCCAGATCCCTTCTGTGGCCAGTTTACCGACGGCCCTGGATGCGCCCCTTCTTCATGAAACCCTCGTAGTGTCGCGTCATCAGCTGGGATTCCAATTGCTGAAGGGTGTCGAGGGCAACGCCGACGATGATGAGTAGCCCAGTGCCTCCAAAGAATCGCGAAAAAGGCGCCGTCACATTGAACTGCTGGGTCACGAAGAAGGGAAATATCGCCACTGCCGCCAGGGCTACTGCGCCGGGCAGCGTGATGCGCGTCATGATACGATCGATGTAGGTGGCAGTCCGTTTGCCGGGCCGCACACCAGGGATAAACCCGCCGTGCCGTTTCATGTTGTCCGCTAGTTGATTCGGATCCATGACGATGGCCGTGTAGAAATACGTAAAGAAGACAATCATGAGGCCATACACGCCCCAGTAGAAGAAGGAATCCGTCGTGAAGAACGACCCAACGGTCTGCATAAACTCACTATCGGGAAGAAACTGTGTCACCGTACCGGGCAGAAACATAATGGACTGGGCAAAAATAATGGGGATAACGCCCGCCGCATTCACCCGCAACGGGATGTTTGTCGTTTGTCCGCCATATACCCTCCGACCCACGACGCGCTTGGCGTACTGAACCGGAATCTTGCGCAGCCCCTGAGTCAAGAGGATGACGAAGGCCACCACGACCACCATGAGGGCTACGAGGAAGATCTCCTCGATTAGGTTCTTGTCGGCACCGCGATTCAGGAGGTAGTGGGCCCACTCGCTTTTCACCGCATAGGGGAATTCCGCCACGATGCCCACGAATATGATGAGGGAGATGCCATTCCCGATCCCCCGCTCGGTGATCTGTTCGCCGAGCCACATGATAAAGACCGTACCGGCCGTGATGGTCACCGCGGTCATGAGGCGAAAGGCCCACCCCGGATCGGCCACGGCCATGAGTCCGTTCTCGGGCCCTCGGATATTCTCCAGGAAGTAGCCCACGCCCATGGACTGGGCACCGGCCAGAAAAACCGTGCCGTAACGGGTATACTGATTGATCTTTTTCCGTCCCTCTTCCCCCTCGCGTTGCAGTTTCTGGAAGAAGGGAACCACCGCACCCATGAGTTGGAGAATGATGGAGGCACTGATATAGGGCATGATTCCCAGGGCGAATACCGTCGCCCTGGTGAAAGCGCCGCCGACGAACATGTCGTAGAGGCCGAAGATGGTGCTGCTGGAGCCGGCGAAGAACTCCTTCAGAACACTCGAGTCCACACCCGGAACGGTGATCTGCCCCCCGACCCGGTAGACGAGGAGAATCCCAACCGTGAAAATGATCTTCCGCCTGAGATCGGGGATCTTGAAACAGTTCTGAAAGCTCTGGAGCAAAGGTATTTTTCCGTGGTTATTTCAAGGCTTCCGCAGTACCGCCGGCTGCCTGGATCTTTTCGATCGCGGAGCTCGAAAAGGCGTGTGCCCGCACCTGTACGCCGATTTTCAGATCTCCGCGTCCCAGCACCTTAACAGGTCTGGTAGCACTGCGGATCAGCCCCGCTGCCGCGAGTTCGACAGGGCCGATTTCTCCTTCTCCCAGCCCCCGGGACTCGAAGTCTCCCACATTGGCGAGCTGATAGACCTTCTTGAATCGCTTGTTGGAAAACCCGATCTTTGGCAGGCGGCGGTGCAGGGGCATCTGACCGCCCTCGAACCCGGTCCTGCCGCCTCGACGGGCGCCAGATCGTGACCGCTGGCCATTTTCGCCCTTTCCCGCCGTTTTGCCCGTTCCCGAGCCACGGCCTTGCCCGAGTCGCTTCGAGGGCCGCCGGGAACCATCGGGTCGTCGCAATTCACCTAGTCGCATGATCGACGCGCAGCTCCTGTTTTATATAAGTGGGCAAACCGTGGAGAGACTCATTCGTCCCTTTCCTCCACTTCAAGCAGATGTGAAACTTTTCGCACCATACCCCTTGCTTGGGGCGAATCCTCGTGGATGACCTGCTGGTGCAACCGCCTGATTCCCAGTGCCCTTATAGTCTCTTGCTGTTTTTTCGACCGACCGATAGCGCTACGACGCTGCGTGATGACGAGCTTCATCGCACGTCCCTGATTTTGACGCCGCGAAGCTTGGCTACAGCCGCGACGTCGCGCAGTTCCTTCAGTCCTTCCACCGTCGCCTTGAGACCATTCTGCGCGTTGCTGGAGCCAAGGGACTTGGTCAGGATATCACGGATCCCGGCCAGACCCAGAACGGTGCGTATGCCGCCACTCGCTATGACGCCGGTGCCGGGGGACGACGGTTTGAGAAGGATCCTAGCAGCGCTGAACTTGCCGATTACCTCGTGGGGGATGGTTCCATCTACAACAGGCACATCGAATAGGCTCTTCCTGGCGTCTTCAGTTCCCTTGCGAATCGCCTCGGCCACCTCTCCCGCTTTTCCGGTGCCTACACCCACTCGCCCGTTCCGGTCACCCACTACTACCATGGCGGTAAAACTGAAAGTGCGTCCGCCCTTGCGCACGCGGGCGACACGGCGAATGCTGTTCTGTACGACTACCTCGTTGAGTTCCTGACTTGCAGGGTCAATTCTGGCCACAGACCATCTCCTCCTTAAAAACTGAGCCCGCCCTCGCGGGCGCCATCGGCCACGGCCTTGACGATGCCGTGATAGAGATGGCCAGCGCGATCGAAGACGACTCGGTCAATTCCTCTTTCCTTTGCCTTGGCCGCCACTTGCCTGCCCAGGGCGCGGCCCTGTTCCACCCGGGTCGGCACTGCTCCAGCCTCGAACTCCTGCGAGAGGGTGGAGAGCCCCACTAGGGAGTGCCCAATCTGATCGTCGATCACCTGGGCCTCGATGTTGCGCAAGGTCCTGCTGACGACCAGTCTCGGACGCTCTGGGGTTCCCACAACGATCTTGCGCGTGCGAAACCGTCTCCTCTTGCGTGCGAGACGCTTTGCCCGGTGTCTGTCTGCCAATTCTCTGTCCTATTCTGTTGGCTGATCGGTGGGATCAGGCCACGGCCGTCTTTCCGGCCTTCCAGTGAATGACTTCATTTTCATAGCGAATGCCCTTACCCTTGTAAGGCTCGGGCTTGCGCTTTTCGCGGATGTCAGCGGCGGTCTGGCCGACCATCTGCTTGTCGATCCCGCTGACGACGATGCGCGCCTGAGAACCGGGGCT
>PBRM01000225.1 GCA_002725915.1 Gemmatimonadota bacterium | reverse complement strand
CGGGAATGATGCGCCTGTGCTATCCTCGGCCTCCTCTATGTCCGTCGGCGCAACCGGGCTCTTTCACCCACAGATTCTCCGGAGGAGCCGAGTGTTGAAAGCCACAAACTGTCCCAGGGTCAGTCGCCCTGTGATGATTTCGTGGGCTCCATACCAGACAAGAAGCAGCCCCCCCAGGCTGTAGAGGAACATCTGCAGGGCCTGTGTCATCACCATCGTCGTATCGCGCTGGAAGCGAGCCGCAACCTCGCGATGCAGTGCACCGGCGAGGCGCTGCGCCTCCCGTCTTCTGCGCCCGAAAGCTCTAACTGTGCCCGCCGAGTCGAGAGATTCCAAGCGGACTACATTGGTCAGACCCTTTCGCTCCTGTACAACGATGCTCTCCACCTGCACTCGACGACCGAAGCGAAGGCTGACCCAGGCGAATGCGGGCAATACAACAAGCGCGGCGATCGCGAGAGGTGGGTGAATGGCAAACATGACGCCGAGGGCTCCCGCGACCAACGCCAAGCTGCTCAATCCCTCGATGTAGGTGCCAGCCATCAACGACCTGAGTTGACGAACGTCATCACTGATTCGCGTCGCCAGGTAGCCGGAGCCGGATTGATGGAAGAAGGGGAGGGGAAGAGAGTGGACTGTCTTGAAGAGCCGAATCTCCAGATCGAAGAACACCCTGCGGGAAAAGACAAGCACCAGGTAACGCTGCAGATATCCCAATCCAGACCCCAGGACAACGGCCAGGGCAAGAGCTCCACACACTACGTGGAGGATCGTCATCTGGTGATTGGCGATGATCTGATCGATGATGTAGGCCGACAACAAGGGCATCGGCAGCGCCAGAAGCGTGGTGAAGACCATGCAGAAAAATGCCTCCAGAACCCGAAGCCAGTAGGGTCGCAGGAAGGGAAGCAGGCGCAGGAGCACGCCCGCTATCCCGCGTGATCGACCGACTACTGATCTTGCAGCCATGACAGCGACTTTCGCGTTTTACCGGAGGAGGTAACCTGGAGGAAGACGTCTCTGAGGGAGGGACTCAACTGGCCGTCACTGTCTTCCTTCTTCTTCACGCTGTCAGCGATAGCATCCATGCGATTTCGGAATACAATCTTCCCCTTGTCGATGATGGCACACTCAGTGCACAGGGTCTCGACGATTTCCAGATTGTGAGAGGTGATCAGAACAGTGACTCCACCGTCGTTCATCTTTATGAGGATCTGCCGGATAGCTTCGGCGGATGGCACGTCGATGCCGTCAAAGGGCTCATCGAGGATCAGCAACTCCGGCTCGTGAATGATAGCCGCGGCCAGGGAGACTTTCTGCTTCATGCCCCTGGAAAGCCTCTCGGTCAGGACGTCAGCCGAATCAACAAGGTCAAAGAAAGCGAGTAATTCCTCCGTCTTCTGGCGCGATGCAGTGCTGCGCAGGCCGTACATCCCCCCGACGAACTCCAGGTACTCCGACGGAGTCAGCTTCTCGAAGTAGAAAGCTCTGTCGAGAAGGAATCCCACTCGCCGCTTGCAGGAGTAGTCGCCAGTGTGTATCTCCTCGCCGAAAAGTCTGAGAGAGCCATGGTCCTTCTCGATCAAGCCGGCGATCACGTGCAAGAGGGTGGTCTTTCCGGCGCCGTTAACTCCTATCAGGCCCAGGCTCGTGCCGGCGTCAAGCAGCAGCGACAGGCCGTCCAGCGCCTTGTGCTTGCCGTGAGCGTATTGCTTGCTGAGGTCGTTTATGCCGATCGCTTCCATAGACTGTTCAAGCCTCCGTATCGCACATCCTGGAAGCAGACGCTGTCGGGGTGTGAGTGGTGGTGAGCGCCAGCCAGGCGGCCGCCGCGCATACGATCAACACGAAATGCCATGCACGGGCGTACTCCACGCCGCGGATCAGGAAGCAGGGAAGGAGGCCGAACTGCAAACACAGGCCGTGCACCAACTGTTTCTTGATCACGCGTCCCTTCCCAAGGCCCAGGGGGACGCGGTAGATGAACAGGTAATTGCCGGCGGTGACTAGGAGAAGGAGCGCGAACACCGAACAGGTCAACATGTCAGCCAAAGCTGAGCACGTCACCAGACCGGCCAACCAGAGCATCAGCAGGTAGATGGAGATGCAGGCAGTCCCGATCAGCAAGGCGACGATGTTCTTAGCGAGAAACAAGGTAGAGTAAGGCGCGCCAAACAAGGCGAATTTCGGGAGAGCGTCTCGATGGCCCGACGGGTCCAAGAAGGGCTGCAGCAGCAAGAGGATCAGCAAGCACTGCATGAGCTCGGGAATCTGAACTTTCTGTTGGGCCAGAAGGCTCCCGGAAAAGCAGAGCAGCAGGAAGAGAAAGTGGAGCCCGTAATGCCTGAAGCTGAGGCGCAGGTCAGTCGTCAGTACGTGGGTGATGCTCACCGTTGGTCTCATTCAGATGCTCCGATCCCTCGCGCCGAGAGGAGGTACGTTTGAGTGCAAAGGAAGGAGCCCAAGGCCACGCCTGCTGCCGCAACGGGCAGTAGGACGGTCAGGTGCAGAGCGTACGACATCCAGTCTTGAGTGCGGGCGGCTTGAAAGCCTGCAGCTATCCAGACCGTGAAGGGGAGCGTCTGAAAGAGTTGGTAGAGCTGAAAAGAGCCTGCGATCCAGAAGGCAGTGACTGGAATGACCGCAAGGAAATATCCGAGATTGATATACTTGCAGAACAGCGGTAATCCGGCCAGGTGCAGGTTGAGCAGCCAGATCTCGATGCACAGGTAGAAGAGCAGGCACAGGAGTCCCATCCCCAGGCCACTGGTGTGCGGGCCGGGAGAGGAGAGGATGAAGGCCAGTATCACTGACAAGTATGCGAAGGCTCTATGGTCAGTGAGGTTGATGCTCAGCAACAGCGCGAATTTGCTGCGGGCGGAGAGCGGGAAAGGAAACAGGTGAAGGAGCGTAACGGACGTGTTGGTGTAGATCCGAACCCAGAAAAGGAAGTTGGCCACGGCAAACAGCATGTACGAGAGGGGATAATCCCACATCTCGCGCCCTTGCGGAGGTACGGGTATCGCCCCTGAAGACACCAGGACCGATGGTACCTGGACGGCAAAGGTCAGGAAGATCAGCGTAGCAAGGTAGAACCATGGCCTCTTCCCGACTCTCATAAAGAGGCGCTTGTTACAGAGCAAAAGGTGCTTTCGGACGCTAAATGGGGTGTGTTCCAACAGTTTTTCATCCATGACAGCCGTAACAGCCGGTTGCGATGGCGTGAGTAATCAGCGTTGCGCGGGCACTTGAGAGGGAGGGTAGCATCACTGACCAGCATCAATCACGTGTCGTTTATCCGTTATCGCTGAGCTGCGGGGTTAGGCACAGGCATATACTACGCCAAAGGAGGCAACGGTAGGGCCCAGGATGGCGGTCGCTGCCCACACCCCAAGTGCGAACCCGCCAGTGACGGGCAGGGAGGCGATTGAGGCCATAAACAGGAATACGCCCATCACGCCTATGCTGCATTCAAACCAATAGGCTGATATGGACTGATCGTCCCCTGAATACGATGTGCGAGCTGGTTTCGTTAAGACAGACAGTTGTGTCATCGAATTACATCCTCCACTGAGTTGGCTTCTGATGGGTGAACCAGCTAGCCAGCGATGCTACCGTCCCTTCTAATTCCCGCGTGATCCAGGACAGCGTCGGCAAGCCCCGCGTTTTCGACTGCCGCCGCTCTGTCCCCCTGCCGGTCCGCCAACTGTGCCTGCAAGCCGTAGATCTTTGCCAGTTCGAGAGCACAGCCGAGATCTCTGCTCTGCACAGCGGCCGCCTGAAACCATGTCTGCGCTTCGGGGTAGCGCGCGAATTCAGCGTAGGTCGAACCGATCAATTCGGAGATGAGAACCTCCATCAGCGGCAGCCCGGCCGCTGCACTCGCTTCGCTGAGGTGCTCTAATTCCGCGACCTTCTGTATCTCTGAAGTGTCGTCAGATAAAGCTGCGAGAAACGCCTTGCATTGGACGTGAAGGACCAGGTGCCCTGTGCCGCCTGCAGTTTCGGCGGCCTCCCCCAGGAATCCTCGGGCGACAGCCAGCTGACCATTTCCGAGCGCCATCTTGGCGCACTCGAGATCCGTTCGTGCGATCCCGCGTCGGTATCCTGCCCGGGCGTCAGCTTTGAGTGACTGCGAGGAGTGGCTCCGCGCCGCATCGCGATGGCCCGCGGAGTGGTGCGCGAGGGCCAGCGACTGCAAACACCTGGCCTTGACCTGAGGATGGGCTTGTTTGGCGCACAACCGCAGTGCGTTCTCCGAGGCAGCAATGGCCTCGTCGGCCCGTCCCATGAGGGTGTAGAGTGAGCTCAGCTGCACCAGGATCCGAGTCTGGGTGTAGCAAGAGCGGTCGTCGGGAGTGTGAACCGCGATGCCGCTCCGCAGCGTCTTCTCCGCCGTGGCCAGGTCTCCTTTGGCCATCGTCAGGACTCCTTTGGCATACAGGGCGTCAGCCTGGGCAATGCGTTCGTCTGAATGCTGAGCCAGGCGGATTGCGGAGTCGCAATATGCCATGCCCTCCTCGTAGGATGCCTGCGCGAAACAGGCGAAAGCCAGACGTGTCAGCGCGACTACCTCGAACGAGTGATCTCCCAAACAGCGGGCCAAATCGAGGACTCCTCGCAAGACACCTTTCGCACACTCTCCCTTTCCCAGGTCACTCCACACTTGCGAGAGATCGATGCCGCAGACCAGCTTCCATTCGGCGCTGTGATTGTGCCCCGCACGTGACATTCCCTCTTCAAATGCCTCGCGAGCTCCCTGCAGGTTCGAGACCATCATCAGGGCCACGCCGCGCGATTGCAGCGCTGACACAGTTTCGGGATCCTCGCCGGAGTGGGCATACGCTTGGGCGGATTCCCGATAACGCCAGGCACGGAAAAGCGCCTCACCCCGACGGAAGTGGGCGATGGCGTGGTCCTTCTGTCCCGGGTGGCAGTCGCGCAATTCTCGTTGCAGCGCGCCTTCGGTCGGTTTGAGGAATACCTGTCCATCGTCGGGGAGATGGATGTGCTCGAATTCCGGTGACCTGGCCGGATGGCGATTCTTTGACCAGAGCTTCCCTGCGAGGCGCCGACTGCGACGCTTGGGATCGAAAATAGAGGGGTCGGTGTTTTTCATGGCGGGTTCTCTGTCGGGGTCCGGGTCGCTATCTCCGCGCAGGACGAGGGGGTCTTCGCAAAACGCGTGCCGGTCTGAAATGACCCTCCGGCACGAACGGGGATGGATGAGTCTCAGGCTGGCGGTGTGAGCAGAGCAGCGCTGCCGGGGATAAGTGGGACAGCCTGCATAATGTTGGTGAGCAAGGTGTCTTTTCTGACTGAGCGTGCGTCTCTCCGCTCGTTGGCGGGGCCTGTGGAGGGGCAACAGCCAACTGCCCGCAATCGCTTCCCAACCACGTATCGCCGCGGTTCGAAAAAGACTAGTCGTCCGCAAGCAGGCCGGTGCGGCGATTCGATACGAGAATCGAGGTGTATACGGTTGGTAACAGAAGCGGGTTGTGGTGGACACGGCGGCAGGCTTGCCTCTAAGGCCGTCCGCAAGTACCTTGCAGTTCGTCCCGTCGAGGCTTCACCCCGAAGGCCCGCTCTTGCAGCAACCTATCCCGCCGCCATCGGGCAACGCGACAGGTTCGAAGAGCTTGCCAGCCTTATGTTGGGGCGCGGGAGGGAACGCAGGAGGGGGATGGAGGTAAAGAGAGATCCCTTGGGCCGCCGCCATCGGGCCGTCCGGCGAGATGGAATCTCAAGCGGAATTGCCGTTGCCCCCCAGAATGTCGCCCTTCTGACACGACCCAGGAGGGCTTTTGCATTGGCAGCCGTCCAGCGGAATAACCACCTCACACTACTGCAATAGTAGAAGGATACGTCCATGGCCAAGATAGTCTTCATCGGCGCCGGCAGCTTCGGTTTCACCCGCGGCCTGGTCCGCGACTTGCTCACCTTTCCCCTGCTCGAGGGTGCGGAGATCGCGCTGGTGGATATCAACAAGCAGCGGCTCAACTTCGCCAGGCGGGCGTGCGAGAAGATCGTCGCTCAGGGAAACTACCCCGCCACGGTGACGGCGACGACCGACCGGAGAGAGGTGCTCAAGGGCGCCGATGCGGTGATGGTCACCATCCTCTGCGGCAGCACCGATGTGTGGCAGCACGACATCCTGATCCCGAAGAAGCACGGGATCGACACCAACGTGGGGGACACGCGCGGGCCCAGCGGCATCTTTCGCACGCTGCGCACGATTCCGACCATGCTGGGGATCGCCCGGGACATGGAGGAGTTGTGCCCCAACGCCGTCATGCTCAACTACACCAACCCCATGGCCATGCTCTGCCACGCCATGCAGCGGGAGACGTCGATTGCGCTGACGGGGCTGTGCCACAGCGTGCAGGGGACCTCGGCGATGATGGCGCGCTGGCTGGGGCTCAAGCCGGACCGGATCGACTATGTCTGCGCCGGCATCAACCACATGGCGTGGTTCGTCAAGTTCGAGCACAAGGGGAGGGACCTGTATCCGCGGCTGCGCAAGCTGGTGGCCGCGGACAAGGAGGTCTACAACCACGAGCAGGTGCGCAACGAGATGTTCCTTGCCCTCGACTACTACGTCACCGAGTCGTCGGGCCACAACTCGGAGTACAACTGGTGGTTCCGCAAGCGGCCGGACCTGATCAGACAGTACTGCACCACGGGCACGGGGTGGAACCCCGGCCACTACGCCTACATTCTCAAGCAGTATCAGGGGCGGAACAGGAGCTGGAAGAAGCAGGTGAAGGACTGGCTGGCCCAGGATCAACCCATGTCCCTGCAGCGGGGGCACGAATACGCCGCGCACATCGCCAATGCATGGATCGGGGGCGAGCCCTACAAGTTCAACGGCAACGTCACCAACGACGGGCTGATCGACAATCTTCCCGGCGGCGCCTGCGTGGAGGTGCCGGTGCTGGCGACGCGCAACCGCCTCGAGCCGATCCGGGTGGGCTCGCTGCCTCCGCAGTGCGCCATGCTCACGTCCTTGAGTGCCCAGATCGAGATGATGACGGTGGAGGGAAGCCTGAGCGGCGATCCGCGGCTGGTGTACCAGGCGATCGCCCACGATCCGCTGACCGCGGCCAAGCTGTCGCTGGCCGAGATCAAGAAGATGGTGCAGGAGATGCTGCGCAAAAACCGCAAGCACCTGCCTCAGTTTCGGAAGATCGAGCTGTAGCGGCCTCGTCATATGTCTCCACGGCTCAAGTCAGGCGAAAGGGGAGGGCAGGCGCAGGTCTGGTGGCGGAGAGACGGCCTGCAATACGACGGCGATCGCCTGATTTTCGGCGGCGATGAGGTGGAGAGGCTGGCCTTCTCAGCGGGAACTCCCCTCTATCTCTATCACAGCGATCGCATAGGGGACAACATCCGGCGCCTGGGCGCCGCCCTCGATGGCCACCCCCTCGACTACCGGCTGTTCTACGCGATGAAGTCGAACAGGTTCATGCCGCTCCTGTCCTACTTGAAAGCTTTCGGAGGGTGCGGTGTGGATGTCTGCTCTCCCGGAGAGCTCATGCTGGCGCGTCAGACCGGGTTCCGCGAAAGCGAGATCTCATTCACCGGTACCGCGGTCTCCGACTCGGATCTCGACTGTCTGCAGAGACACCCCGGCGTGTGGGTGAACTGCGACTCGCTCAGCTCCATTCGCCGCCTGGGCTCACGCTGTCCGGGTAGAGAGATCGGCCTGCGCATCAATCCAGGACTGGGAATCGGCTACGCCACCAACGAGCTGCTGCGCTATTCCGGCTCAAAGACGACGAAATTCGGTATATATAGACAGCAGTTTGAGAGCGCGCTGGAACTGGCCGCCAGCAGCGATCTGGTGGTCAAGGGGCTGCATTTTCACACCGGATGCGGCTATCTCGATCCACAGCTGCCCGTATTCGACGAAATACTCGCCGCGTGCTCATGGTTCGCGGATCGGGTCTCCGGCCTGGAGCACGTCAACGTCGGCGGCGGGCTGGGCGTTCCACTGACCGCCGAGGACGCTCCTCTCGATCTCGAGCGCTGGTGCGAGCTGCTGGCAGAACACCTTGGACAGCGGGGCCTGCAGATCTGGATCGAGCCCGGCGAGTACATAGTCAAGGATGCGGGCTTGCTTGTCCTGCAGGTGAACACTGTGGAAGAGAAGGAGTCGACGACCTTCGTGGGAGTCGATGGCGGCTTCAACGTGAATATGGCGCCCGCCTTCTACCGACTACCTCTCGAAGTGGTCCCGTGCCGCCTTCACGGTGCCCGCGCATCAGCCGCTGGCGGGGAAGTGACGATTGCGGGCAACATCAATGAAGCGCTGGACATACTGGCTGAGAACGTTCACCTTCCCACGGTGAAAGAGGGAGATTTCCTCGCCTTCCTCAACGCAGGTGGCTACGGTGCTTCCATGAGCTCCGATCACTGCGTGCGGGGCTATTTTCTCGAGTATCTTTTATAGCCCCATCCTTCCCGTCCCGTCCAACCACATGAGCCGCAGCTACCTCAGTGCAGATCTCCTGGAAACGCAACTTCTACATCCTCTGGGTCGCGCAGGCGGCAGCGCTCCTCGGCTTTCAGTCGGTGCAGCCCTTTCTCCCGTATTACGTGCAGGTACTCGGCGTCAAGGATCTGTCCGAGGCGGCGGTATGGGCGGGGTACATGGGCACGGCGTCGGGTTTGGCGATGGCGCTGTCGGCCCCGTTCTGGGGTGCGATGGCCGATCGGTTCGGGCGTCGTCCGATGGTGGTGCGGGCGATGCTGGGTGGGGGGCTAACGGTCCTGCTGATGGCCTACGCCAGAACTCCGCTCGAGCTGGTGCTGGCGCGGTTTCTGCAGGGGCTGCTGGCCGGCTCGGTGACCGCCTGCATAACCCTGGTGTCCACATCGACGCCGCGGGCGCATCTGGGCTACGCCCTGGGCATGATGCAGTCGGCGATGATGGTGGGGGCAGCGGTCGGCATGATGGGCGGCGGGGCGCTGATAGACGGGATCGGATACCGCGACACTTTCCTGATCGCCGGCGTCGTCGTGGTGCTGGCCGGTCTGTCGGTCCAGATCTGGGTGAGGGAGGACTTCCAGCCGGACCGGTCAAGGGGGGAAACGAAGCGCAAGAGCGGCGTCATTGCCGATACCCGCGCCTTCCTTCGACTGAAGCCCTTCCGCATCGTGCTGGTCTGTCTGATGCTGACGCAGTTCGCCTTTGGCGTCATCATGCCGGTGACGCCGCTGTTTCTGCAGGAGCTGGCTCAGACCGACGACATCGCCTCGATAGCCGGGTTCATTTTCTCGGCGTCGATGCTGGCCGGCGGCGTGCTCTCCGTCGTCCTGGGGTCGCTGAGCGATCGGTTCGGCGCCAACAGGATGCTGACGGGGGGACTGCTGGCCACGGCGGTGCTCTACGCTCTGCAGGGATTTTCCACGACCGTGCTTATGCTCGGCACGCTGCAGGTGATCGCCGGCATTACCAAGGGCGCGATACGACCGGTCGCCAATGTCCTGCTGACCCAGAGTGTGTCAGCGACGGATCGCGGCAAGGCCTTCGGGGTAATGGCGAGCGCCACGGCTCTGGGCTGGGCGGTGGGGCCGGCTTTCGGCGGGTATCTCAGCGTCCACTGGGGGTTCCGGTCGGTTTTCGGCGTCACGGCGCTGCTCTTCGTGCTGGTGGGCGTGTGGGTGTGGCGGGCCATGCGGGGTCTCGACTGATCGCTCATGGCGGCGACCTGTCGACAGCGCTGCCGGCCACGCTTCCCAGGCAGGTCATCGGTGCAGGGGATATGAGAGGAGAGAGATATGTTGAGCGACGGTGTCAGAGCCCATCTGGCGGAGGAGATCGACCGCATCCGAGCGGCTGATCTGTACAAGGAAGAGAGGGTGATCGCGACCCCGCAGCAGGCGGCTATCGGCATCGCCGGCGGGCGTCAGGTCGTCAACATGTGCGCCAACAACTACCTGGGCCTGGCCAACCATCCGCAGGTCATCGAGGCGGCGAGGGAGAGCTACGGGCGCTGGGGATACGGATTGTCGTCGGTCCGCTTCATCTGCGGCACCCAGGAGATCCATCCCCGGCTCGAGCAGAAGATTTCCGAGTTCCTGGGTACGGAGGACACCATCCTCTACACTTCCTGCTTCGACGCCAACGGCGGTCTCTTCGAAACCCTCCTGGGGCCTGAGGACGCGGTCTTCAGCGACGAGCTCAACCACGCGAGCATCATCGACGGCATAAGGCTCTGCAAGGCGAAGCGCTTCCGCTATGGCAACTCCGACATGGAAGATCTCGAGGCCAAACTCGGCGAGGCCGGTGACCTCCACATCCGCCTGATCGCCACGGACGGCGTGTTCTCGATGGACGGGTATTACGCGGACCTGAAGGGGATCTGCGATCTGGCCGAGCCCCACGACGCCCTGGTTATGGTGGACGATTCCCACGCTGTCGGCTTTGTCGGAGAAGGAGGGCGGGGCACCCCCGAGCACTGCGGTGTGGAGGGTCGCGTGGACATCATCACCGGCACCCTCGGCAAGGCGCTGGGGGGGGCCAGCGGCGGCTACACCAGCGGACGGCGGGAGATCGTCGAACTGCTGCGGCAGCGATCCCGCCCCTACCTGTTCTCGAATACCCTCCCCCCCAGCATCGTGGCGGCCTCGACGAAGGCGCTGGAGATCGTCGCCGGCTCCGGAGAGCTGCGCCGCAAACTGAAAAAGAACACGAGCTACTTCCGCGCCGGGCTGGGCGACCTGGGTCTCGAGATCCTACCGGGAGCCCACCCGATCATCCCCATCATGCTCGGCGAGGCGACGCTGGCACAGAGCATGGCGGCGCGGATGCTGGAGAAGGGGGTTTACGTGGTCGGCTTCTTCTACCCGGTGGTGCCGCAGGGAAAGGCGAGGATCCGCACGCAGGTGTCGGCGGCGCACTCGAGGGAGGATCTCGACTTCGCGCTGACGAAATTCGCCCAGGTCAAGGAGGAGCTGGGAATATAGGGTGGGGGCGAGCAGGTGAGAGGCAGGTAGGGAGGGAGGCTGGGCAGGTGGGTAGATCTGACACATCACTATCACCTTTGAGGAGGGGAGAAAGATGGCGAGGAAGCGGCCGACGGCAAAGAAGAAGCTGCGCATGGCCTTCATCGGGGCGGGGGGCATCGCCGGTACGCACATGCGCTACCTGGCGGAGATGGATGACGTGGCGCTGGTGGCGCTGGCGGACATTTCGGAGGATGCGATGGCCCGGCGGGCGGAGGAGTTCGGTATCGACGCCGCCTTCACCGACTACAGGAAGATGCTCAGGGAGGTGAAGCCAGACGCGGTCAGCGTCTGCACCCCCAACGGTATGCACGCCCGCGCCTCGATCGCGGCCTCGACCGCAGGGGCGGACGTGCTGGTGGAGAAACCGATGGCGATGAACGCCCGCGAGGCGCAGGGGATGATAGCCGCGGCGAAGAAGAGCCGTCGCAAGCTCGTCATCGGCTTTCAGCACCGCTACGACCCGAGGACACAGTTTGTCAGAAATGCGGTGGAGGCGGGACAACTGGGCAAGGTCGTGTACGCTCGGGTGCAGGCTCTGCGCCGCCGGGGGATCCCGAACTGGGGAGTCTTCGGCCGCAAGGATCTCCAGGGAGGGGGGCCCCTGATCGACATCGGCGTTCACGCTCTGGAGATGACACACTACGCCATGGGCTCGCCGCGACCGGTGGCGGCCAGCGGCAGCACTTTCACCTACCTCGGCGACCGAAAGTCGAACGTCGTGAGCCAGTGGCCGAACTGGGACCACAAAACCTACACGGTCGAGGATCTGGCGGTCGGACAGATTCGCTTCGACAACGGCGCCGTTCTCAGCGTCGAGTCGAGCTTCGTCGCTCACATAAAAAGCGGCGCCATGGGTTTTACGCTCATGGGAGAGAAGGGCGGCGCCAGCTGGGACCCGCCGGAGATCTTCCGCGATGACGCCGGTTACATGGTGGACGCGAAACCGAACTGGCTTCCAGGAGGGCGCGCGGCGGATTGTTTCGCCGTCAAGATGCGGAACTTCGTCGACCACGTGCTCCACGGCGAGCCCACGGGGGCACCGGCCGAGCATGGGCTGATGGTGCAGAAGATGCTCGACGGCATCTACACCTCGGCGGAGAAGGGCAGGGAGGTGGCGATCAAGTAGCGGCGGAATCTGACGGGACAACCGAGGTGGGCGGTGTGGCGGTAGACAACTTGGGGTGCGGAGGAAGAGGCTCGGCGCGTTGCCGGGTGGAGGGCGGAGATGATTACAGCTAGGAGCAACCATGAAGATTGCCGTCACGGGAGGCAGCGGCGCGATCGGCGCGTACGTGTGCGACGAACTCATCAAAGCCGGTCACCAAGTCTGCTGTCTGGACCGCAGGCCACCCAAGCTGCAGGCGGAATTCCATCCGGTAGACCTCGGGAACCTGGAAGATACTCGCAAGGCTGTCGCCGGATTCGACCAGATTGTACACCTGGCCGCCATCCCCGATCCCTTCGGTGGCGACCTTCCGGAGACAGTCATCGGTGCCAATACGGTGTCCTCTTACAATGTCTTCGAGGCCGCTCGGCTCGAAGGGGTCCGCCGCGTCGTCTACGGCTGCAGTGACTCGAGTACCGGTTTTGGCATCCACCACGTCAAACTGGTGCCGGAATACGTGCCCATCGACGAGGAGCATCCTCTGTGGCCCCACGAGACCTACAGCCTGTCCAAGCACTTTGGCGAGCGCATTGGCGCCAATTTCGCCCGGGCGTTCAATCTCGAAGTCATCTCTCTGCGCTACATGTGGGTATGGACGAAGCGGGCGGAGGCGGCGGCGCGCGAGACTGTTGCCCGGGCGCGAGCCGGCGTGGTGGCGGGAGCGATCGATGATTTCGGCGGTCACATTGCGGTCCGCGACGTGGCGCGGGGATGCGCGGCGGCGGCGGCTTATAAGTTCCCACCGGGCACGAAGGTGCCATTCGAGGCGTTCTTCCTGGCCGCTCGAAACACCAGCTACGCGCTGCCGACACTTCAGCTCCTCGAACGCTATCTCGGCGTCTGTCCACCGGTCCGAGATGCGTCGTATTACGAGGGGAATCCCCACGCGTCGGTATACGACATCCGCAAGGCCGCACGGCTGCTCGGCTGGGAGCCGAAGTTCGACTGGCGCGAGCTGGAAGCGTGGGAATTCTGACGAATAGGGTTCTGTGGCAGCAGGAGCTCTATCTGCACCCCATTCCATCGGGCGACCGCTCGGGTCTGGTCTTCGTGTTTGGCAAGGACGATATCGATCTCAACACGGCGCCGCGCGATACCAGCCTGCGCCGCGCGCTGCTCGATCACTGGCAGGCCAAAGCAGGGCATTATCAAAAGGGTCCCGGTCACCCAGGTGGAATACGCCCCTATGGCTTCCACGGCGAATTATTACGGGGGCCAACTATTCAACTCTGGTGGTGGCGGCCTGGAGCCGCCATCCTCCGCCTGCGGATGGCTAGACCAGGTTCCCCTCGGCGCGGCTGTTGCGGCCGGTGACGATCACGGCGCCCTCCATACCGACGCAGAGGTTGCCGCTGATCAGATTCTGGTCGCTGTCGCCACTCTCCACGATGCCGAGTGTCTGGGTGGGCGTTTCCTGGTCATCAGCGCAGCGATTGCCCTGCACCAGCGAACGGGACAGGTCGTGCATGCGGACGCCCGGATAGCGTCCCGGCTCTGCCCGTGAGTTGCCGAGGAGCAGATTGCCGGTGATCACCTGTTCCTCACCGCGGTGGGCGTCGATGCCGCACATGGCATTGTACGAGCAGACGTTGCTACTGACGATGTTGTGGTGGTCGCCGGCATCGGCGACACCACCGATGCCGTGGCGGCCATTGCCGGTAAAGACGCTATCGCTGCACACCGAGTGGTGCACGCGGGCGCAGAAGAAGAACCCGTCGACGCCATTGCCCTCGCCGATGTTGTGCGACCACACGCTGCGCGCCAATCCGGTGCCGGGGTGGAAGCCGTGGCCGCGGCAGCCGTGGGACTGGCAGTGAGCCACCTGCACGTCGCTGCCGCGCTGCACGCCAATGCCGTCGCTTGGCCAGCCGGCGACGGTGCAATTCAGGATGCGCACGCGCCGACACCCGACAATGTGCATCCCCGAGTAGGTGAAGTCCCACCACCGGCCAGCGTACCCTAGCGGGCCGTTCAAGGTCAAGTCGCGGATTTCGATGTCAGTCTCGTCCTCGGCCAAGATGGCGGGAAACAGGGTGACGGCTGTGGCTTTCTGCGCCACCGTGAGCTGGCGATTGAAGGGGACATCCAGGCGCACGCGCCTGCCCTCGATCTTCTGCACGATACCGTGGGTGCCCCACCAGCCGCCGCGCTCGTTGTCGCGCAGGCCGATGCCGTCGCCGACGCGGAACCGCGGCCTGGCCTTCAGCTCCATGACGCGCTGCCCCTTGCGGACACCGTTTGCCAGCAGGGAGGTCTTCAAGGGAAGGATGGTCAAGACGGAAGCCGGGCCGTCGCCGACGAGGCTGACGCGGCTGGGCAGATACAGGGACCGCCGCAGCGTGTAGGTGCCCGCCGCCAGGCGCACGCGACCGCCGCTCTCCGGCAGGGCGGCGATGGCATCGGCTAGGCCGCAGGTGCTCGAGGCGGGATCGAAGAAATCCGCTGCATGAACCTCGCGTTCCGGGACCTCAGGTGCGGCGACTGCCTTAGCTGCCATTAGGGATTCTCCCGGTGGCGGTCATTCGATGGGTTCGCGAGATCGTCCTGCCTCTCAGCTACGCATAGTCCGCCTAGAGGCGGCGGCGTCGAAGTCATAGAGGCGACCTGCTCGAACTGTGTCTTGCTCTTATGGACCGCTTTGCCTTTGCGGTGTAGCTGCCCGAGCAGACCTCAACAGCATCGATAACTATCGGTTGATTGGGGCCAATCGCCGCGGAGCGCCTCGTTGCGGCGTACAATCGATGCGCCTGCGCCAGGCTCGCGGAGACGCCTGCTTCAACCGCAGCCGGTGTGAGCGACACCGTCGGGCTATCCCTCAGAGCTAACGATTGGTGAACCAGGCCAGCGGAATGAGAGCTGCCTTAAGCTCCATCGCGAATTGCGTCTCGCGCTCCGCCTTGGTGGATCGCGTTCCACGGTAGACGCCGTCTTCGATCTCTGGGTCCGGTGTTTCGAGATAGGTTACAATCGCCGCACCCGAGGACAAGAAGGTGCAGCCGAGATTGGTCAGCATACAGTCTCCCGCATCGATGTCACCGATTTTGCTCCAGGATCCGCCGCCGTCGCTCGAGATGGCAGCGCTCAGGGGCGATCGTATGCCGAGGTGGTGGTGATCGTGGATGTACTCGGAGTCGTTCCAGAACAATATCAGATCGTCGGAATTCGGTAGTCGTCGCAAGCAGGTACAACTCTCCGGCGAACGCAGACCGCTCGTCCGAGCCCGCGACCAACTCTCACCTCCATCGCTGGATTCAGAGAGAAAGACGGCACCGAGCTGAGTTCGAATGCTCATCAGCAAGGACCCGTCTGCCCTTTGCGCGATCGACGCCTCCATGGCGCCGCGCATTGGCAGACAAATCCTGTTCGCCGACGGGTTCCAGGTGTGCCCGCCATCGTCGCTGAAAT
>PBRM01000224.1 GCA_002725915.1 Gemmatimonadota bacterium | reverse complement strand
TGGAGATCGATTCAGTGCCCGACAACTTTCAGTATTTCAATATGCTGAGCTATCTGGGACAGGGGAAATACAGCATTGACAAGGCCCGGCGCATCCTGGGCTTCGAGCCGCGGGAGAGGTGGTCCGAATACTTCAGGAGAGCCACCTGAGAGCGGTTCATTGACGTCTATATTGGAGAGAACGACGCCATGGCCCTGACCGAAGTCCTCCCCGACCTTCATCTCTTCGAAGATACCTGCAACGTCTACATCCTGCGGGACGGCGATCGCGCCCTACTGATAGACTGCGGCTCCGGCGACGTGCTCGACCATCTTTCCGAAGTCGGCATTGCCGCCGTCGATTGGGTCCTGTTCACCCATCACCACCGCGACCAGTGCTTCGGTGCCCACCGCCTGGTCGAGGCGGGGGCCGAGCTTGCCGTGCCCCGGCACGAGCGCGAGCTCTTCGCCCGCGCCTCCGACTACTGGCAGCAGAAGCGCATCTTCGACAACTACAACGACCGTTCGACCTTCTTTAGTATCGGCGAGGACCTTCCCGTGCGTGAGTCGCTGTGCGACTACGAGACCTTTTCCTGGGGACCCTACCACTTCGAAGTCGTGCCGGCGCCGGGCCACACCCAGGGACAGATCGCTCTGGTCGCCCAAATCGGCGGCCAATGCGTCGCCTTCACCGGCGACCTGATACGAGCCGGCGGCAAGCTCCACGAGCTCCACGCCATGGAATACGACTACGGTGACTTCATCGGCGTCCACTGGACAAGCGCCTCCCTGGCCCAGCTCCGCAAGCGCAACCTCCTCTACCTCCTCCTCCCCTCTCACGGCGAGGCCATCACGGAGCCGTCAGCCTGCCTGGATGAGCTTGATGGGCGCTTGCACCGGCTCCTCGAGCACATCCCCTACCGCATCGGGCCGGCCGCGGGGATGCGCTTCGCTCACGAGGCGCCCATGGCACAGCTTAGCGAACACCTCCTGTGGAGCGACGAGGTCACCTGCTCCAACTTCTATGTCATCCGCGCAGACTCCGGCAAGGCCCTCTTCATCGACTACCCCTATTTCTCCAACGGCATTTTCATGCAGGCCCTGCACAACGCCGAAGCCCACGCCACCGTCCGCTTCATCGAACATCATCTCGACGAGCTGCGGGACCGGTGGGGAGTTGGCGATATCGACGTCGTCATCCCCACCCACATCCACGACGACCATGTATGCGGCATCCCCTACCTGCAGCGGCACTGCGACACCCAGGTGTGGGCCCTCGACCAGGTGGCCAAGGTGCTGCAGGAGCCGCAAGCCTGGAACACGCCCTGCCTGCTCGAGCTGCCGATTCCCTGCGACCGCATCTTCACCGACGGAGAGCGGTTCGAGTGGGAGGGCTTCCGCTTCGAGATCGTCTTCTACCCCGGACAGACCGAGTTCCATTCCGCCATCCTCTGCGAAAACCTGGACGGCCGCCGGGTGCTGTTCGCCGGCGACAGCTCCTACCCCATGGAGCGCTATACGCCGGGCGCCGATGGTTGGATGGTGAACACGGTGTTGCGCAATTCCCTCACCTTTGGCATGCACTGGAAGTGCGCCGATGAATTCGACCGTCTGCGCGCCGACTTCCTGTGCCCGGGCCACGGCCCGGTGTGGGATGTGCCGCGGGAAGCCTTTGCGCAGCATCGTCAGTATGTAAGAGAGAAGGAATCGCTGTGGCGGGAGGTCCTGCCGGAGCCCGCGGAGCCGGGAGTCGATCTATTCTGGGCCCGTCTCGTGCCCTACCAGATCCAGACGCGCGCCGGCGAGGACGTCGAAGTCGTGCTGGAGCTGCGCAACTCCTTCGAACGACCGGCCACCTTCCGGGTCCACCTGCAAGGCCCCGACGGCATCGAGATCACCCCGAAGAGCCGGGAGGCGCAGCTGGCTCCGGCAGAGAAGACAGCCCTCTCCTGGACGCTGCTCGCCGGAGAACTGCCCGCCGATTCACGTCGGCACCTCCTGTGCGCCCACATCGACGTCGATGGCCGACCACTCGGCCCGGTGGCCGAAGCGCTGGTGAGCGCGGTTGAGTAATTGACCGCTCCGGCGTCGTTGCTTGATGAGAGTAGAAATACGCCTCGCGACGTCCCAACCCCAAATCACGCCTGACGACTACCACCTGACCCCGAAGCGCTCGATGTCAAGGTTGCCGCTGTCGCTTCCCGTTCTCAACAACGTGGATGAGAATTCGGCGTCTGGCCAGCTCGCCGAAGACGATGTTGGGGTCGAAGGCGCGCTCCGGGATGACCACGCCCGTGCCGCTTGCCTCCCCTCTGGCGATGCAATTGACGGCAATGGCCAGGGGAATGCCGACGCATCGGGTGTAGGCGCGCAGTCCCTCCCACCCCGGCTCGGAGCCGTCCGAGGACGGGTGCGTGTGGGTGATCGTCATCTCCGTCTCCCCCGACCCCTCTTTGACGCCGATCACCTGCACGTGGAGAGCGTAGCCGTAGAGCTTGGTGGTCGTGCCTTCGGTCGAGCCCTGCAGGTAGTCGCCGATGACGTCCATAATGCCGAACTCGCGATCGCCGACGCTGATCTTGTCGTTGCGTAGGAACCCCCACTCGTAGAGCGCCCGCACCAGCCGCATGTTCTCCGGCGGCCAGGTGCCGCGCACCTCGATCAGCCGGACCCCCTTCTCCTCGAGATATTCCCGCACCGTGCGGGTCTCGGAGTGCGGGATGATCCATTGCGGATGGGACCCGTAGGGCTCCGGCAGCTCGATCACCATCTCGCGCGCGAATGGCGGCACCTGCAGAAACTCTCCATCCTCGAAGACGACGCGACCCGGCAGCTCAGGATCGTATTCATAGGTCGTAGTCTCGGTGATAGATGGGGAAAACGCGATCGGACGGAAGGCGCCGTGGCTGACGCGCACGGTGTCGACGCTCTCCATCTGGTCAGCGGCGAAGCGCACCATCATGTCGGTAGTGCCCGGCGTCATGCCGAAACCCGGCACGTGGATCCTGCCGTGCTCCCGGAAGATGGAGTCGTATTTATACTCCTCGCCAAAGCCGTTCAGGTTGACACCGTGGCAGCCCGCCCTGGCAATACACTCGGTGGAGATGTCGTTGAGGGAGATCGTCGTGGCGTCCATGACGATGTCGTAGTCGCTGAGCACGGAAATCGCCTCCTCCTTGTCGGCAATATCCAGGCGCACATAATCGACGCGCGGATCCCCCACCTGGTCGACGAGGGCGGCGCACGGCTCCTCGCGCAGATCACCTACAGTGATCCTCTCCACCTCGGAGAACTCGACCAGGTCGCGCACCGCCTCACTGCCGATCTTTCCAGCGCCCCCCAGACAGAAGACCTTCATGTGGGCAAGCCGGAGGGGCGGGAGAAGGCTAACCCCCGCCCTTTCCATGCGTTACGACTGTCCTGTATTCTCAACCTGTCCCCCTGGGCTAAACATCTGGTTAACATTCAGGGCTGAACACGGGTTTCGGCTCCAATTCGCGCCGGTTGCTGGTACCCCCGCTGATGCGCAAACCACCCAAACCAACGACGTCCGCTCGAATCGTATCCATTGAAAATCCGACCTGCTGCAACTTGGCTAGACTGACATGGGCACCTTCACTGACCGTGCCACGGTACAGTCACGACACGTCCACCCTGGCCAGGTACACGCTTGTCTTTTCCTCGTGCGTGGAGTAGTAGCTGATCCAGAGCAGCTCGTCGTGCCAGACCATGCCGGCGTAGGAGCAGTCGCCGGAGCTCGGAAGACGCGCCACGGTCTCGTAGCTGGTCGGTGTCATGCGGGCGAGAACGGTGCCGGGCACATCCTCGTGCTGGCCGCGAGCGCACGCCCACAGCGTGCCGTCGGGCACGCGGATGAAATTCGGCCCACCCATCCTGTGTTCAATCTGAGTGAAGGACCAATCGACAAAGGGCGGCATGCTGCGGCCAATCCAGTCTGGCCGGATCAGCGCGATCATCTCTTCGTCGGGCATGATCCGAAGCGTGGTTTCGCTAACAGTCCAGATGTCGTCAGGCAGACGAAACTCGGTGATCCACTCCCAGTCGAGACCGTTCACCGTCCTGTAGAGGAAGCCGCGCCTCGGGTCGCCGCCCTCGCCGAGCTTGGACACCGAGTAGCCGTCGTCGCCATGCCAGGTGACGCGCCAGAGCCAGTGATCTTCGGCCAGGCAGCGCCTCGGCTGCGTCCAGAGGTAGCCGTCGTCGGAGAAACTGACCCGCGGACAGCGGGTGCGGTACGCGCCGTCGCCGTTACGGTCGTAGAGCGAGCCCCCGCTGACCAGCAGCAACCGTCCGTCGGGCATCTGGGACAGCTTGGGGTCGCGCAGATCGACGCCCTCCTCTTTCACCTCGGCGACGCTCGACCAGTTGTCGCCGTCGTCCGATACCAGCACGCGCAGCGTGCCGATGCTGTCGCCGTGGGCTTCAGCCTCGCGAAAAGAACACCACCAGCGGTCGCGGGACCGTAGCAGGTCGGTGAAGGCGCTGTGCGGGGCCTTGTCCCAGATCTTCACGACGGACAGGATGCGCGGAGGGTGGTCGGTCATGGCGGCGTGTTGATCTGTGCTGGCGTCATGGGCGCTCGTCGAGATGGGTATATGTCGGGCGTCTGGTTGGCTTGCACATTCCAGCTACCGTTCAATCTCCCGCGTGTGCGTATAGGTCGCGTGTGGGAGATATAGGGAGAATTGGTAGGTTTCGTCAATGGAGTGCGGCGCCCGATGTGACCATCCCGGATGGTCTGGTCGCTATATGCCTGTGGCGCAGCCCCGCGCAGCTACTCCGCCTGATCGTCAGGGCCGGCGCGTAGGCCCCAACCCCTCCAGAGCGCATAGATGACCGGTATCACCAGCAGAGTGAGAATCGTCGACGACACCATGCCGCCCACCATCGGCGCGGCGATTCGTTTCATTACCTGCGAGCCGGTGCCGTGTCCCCACATGATCGGCAGCAAACCCGCCATGATCGCCGTCACCGTCATCATCTTCGGCCGCACCCGATCGACCGCACCGATCGTTATCGCCTCGTACAGATCCGCCATGCAGAAACTCTCGCCCCGCTGCTGTCGCAAATCCCGGTACGCGTGGTCGAGGTAGATCAGCATGATCACACCCGTCTCCGCTGCCACGCCGCCCAGGGCGATGAAACCGACGCCCACGGCCACGCTCATGTCGTAGTCGAGGAGGTACATCAGCCAGACTCCCCCGACCAGCGCGAAGGGCAGAGAGAGCATGACGATGAGGCTTTCGGTGACATTGCGAAAATTCTGGAACAGCAGCAGAAAAATGATGGCCAGGGTCACGGGCACCACCACCCGCATGCGCTCCTGGGCGCGCACCATGTACTCGTATTGCCCGCTCCACACCAGACTGTAACCCGCCGGCAGCTTCACCTGTTCCAGCACCGCCTGCTGGGCGCGCTGCACGTAGGTGCCCACGTCGATGTCCTTGATGTCCACGTAGATCCACGCATTGAGGCGGGCATTCTCGCTTTTAATACCCGGCGGCCCCTTGGTGATGCGGATATCGGCGAGCTGTTCGAGGGGAATCTGCGCACCCGTTGGCGTGGGGACGAGAATCCGGCGGACCGATGTCAGATTGTCGCGCTGCTCGCGGCCGTAGCGCAGATTGACCGGATAGCGCTCCAGCCCCTCCACGGTGTAGGTGATGTTCATGCCGCCCATGGCCGACATGATGACATCCTGCACGTCGCCGACGGTCAGACCGTAGCGCGACGCCTCCTCCCGTTTGATCTTCAGATCGAGGTAATTGCCACCCGCTACACGCTCGGCGTAGACGCTCTGCGTACCTGGAATCCTTCTCATTACCGTCTCGATCTCCTGGCCGATCTGCTGCAGAACTTCCAGATCGGGACCCGCCACCTTGATGCCCACCGGGGTCTTGATGCCGGTGGACAGCATGTCGATCCGCGTCTTGATGGGCATGGTCCAGGCGTTGGTGAGACCAGGGAACTGGATCGCCTCGTTGAGCTTTTCCACCAGCTTGTCGGGAGTCATTCCCGACCGCCACTCCGCCTGCGGCTTGAGCGTGATCGTGGTCTCGATCATCGACAGCGGCGCTGGATCCGTGGCGGTCTCGGCCCGGCCGATCTTGCCGAACACCTGATCCACCTCGGGAAATCTGCGAATGATCTTGTCGGTCTGCTGGAGAAGCTGCCTCGCCTTGGTCACCGAGACACCCGGCAGCGTCGTGGGCATGTAGAGCAGATCCCCCTCGTACAGGGGGGGCATGAACTCCGAGCCGATCTTGTCGATGGGGAAGGCTCGGTCGATGGCGATGGCGGCCCGGTACTGCAGGCTGGCCGGCTCCTGAGCAAACCGCGCCACCACCTTGCTGGTGAAGGGGAAGACCGACACCAACAGCACCAGGCCGGCGGCGACCATGGTGGCCGCCTTGTGGGTCAACACCCAGTTGATCAGCGGCCGATAGGCCCAGATCAGAAACCGGTTGACCGGATTCCTGCGCTCCGGCATGATCCGTCCCCGAATAAAGAACCCCATCAGTACCGGCACGATGGTGATGGAGAGCAGCGCCGAGGCCGCCATGGCAAACGTCTTGGTGAAGGCGAGCGGCTTGAACAGCCGCCCTTCCTGCGCCTGCAGAGCGAACACCGGCAGGAAGGAAAGGGTTATGATCAGCAATGAGTAGAACAGCGCCGGCCCGACCTCCTTGGCGGCGTCGGCGATGATCTCCCAGTGATCTTTCACACCGCGATCGCGCTCGAGGTGCTTGTGCGCGTTCTCGATCATGACGATGGCGGCGTCGACCATGGCGCCTATAGCGATGGCTATCCCCCCCAGAGACATGATATTGGCGTTGATCCCCTGACTGCGCATCACCACGAAGGATATGAGAATCCCCACAGGCAGCGTGAAGATCGCCACTAGCGCACTGCGCACGTGCAGCAGAAAGATGATGCACACCAGGGCGACGACGATACTCTCCTCGGTGAGCTTCTCTGTCAGGTTGTCGATCGCCCGCAGGATCAGGCCCGATCGATCGTACGCCGTGTGCAGCACCACCCCCTCGGGAAGGCCCGACTTCAGCGACTCCAGCCTTTCCTTGACGCGCTCAATCACCGTCAGGGCATTTTCCCCGAAACGCATGATGACGATCCCGCCGACGATCTCCCCCTCGCCGTTCCACTCGGCCAGGCCGCGGCGCAGTTCCGGGCCCAGGGCTACGGTGGCGATGTCGCGCACCCTGATCGGCGTGCCGTGTGCATCCACTCCGACAGCGACGTTGCGGATATCGTCGAGCGACTTAATGTAGCCCAGGCCGCGCACCATGAACTCGGCTTCGGCGAACTCGATCAGGCGCCCCCCGACATCGTTGTTGCTGCGCTGAATGGCCACTCTCACCTTCTGAAGCGGTATGTTGTAGGCCACCAGCTTGTTCGGATCCACGGTGACCTGGTACTGCTTGACGAAGCCGCCGATGCTGGCCACCTCGGAGACGCCGGCTACGCTGGTGAGCTCATAACGCAGGTACCAGTCCTGGATCGAGCGCAGCTCGGACAGGTCGAGGTGCCCAGTAGTGTCCTCGATGACGTACTCGTAAACCCATCCGATGCCGGTCGCATCCGGTCCCAGTTTCGGCGACACCCCCTGCGGCAGTCGGTCGGTCACAAAGTTGAGGTACTCCAGCACTCGACTGCGGGCCCAGTACGTGTCCGTGCCATCCTCGAAGATGACATACACGAAAGAGATCCCGAAAAACGAGTAGCCCCGGACCGTCTTGGCGAAGGGTACGGACAGCATGGCCGTTGTAAGCGGGTAAGTGATCTGGTCCTCTACGACCTGGGGCGCCTGTCCGGGGTACTCGGTGAGCACGATCACCTGTACGTCCGACAGGTCGGGGATGGCATCCAGTGGAGTTCTGGCCATCGAATACACACCAGCCGCGATGGCCAGGACCGTCAACAGAATGGTGATGAATTTGTTCCTTATACTGGCGTCGATAATGTGGTTGACCATGATGCCTCTTCGGCCTTTAGTGATCGTGGCCCTCGTCCCCCGACACAGCGTCGGTGGACTCGCCGACCATGGCTTCCATAGCCGTGGTGGCCTCGCCGGCCATGGCTTCTACACCGGCGGCGGACTCGCTGACCATCGCTCCAACAGCCGCCTTCAGGTTGCTCTCCGAATCGATCAGGAACTGCGACGAAGTGACGATTCGGTCGCCCTCTCGAAGGCCGTTGATTACCTGATAGAAGCCGTCGGCCTCCACCCCGATCTCGATCTCCCGCGGCTGGAACCTCCCCTCCCCGAGACTGACCACGGCCAGCCGTCGCTCTCCGGAGTGGATGATGGCCTGCACCGGTACGACCACCGCCTTCTCCGCCACTGGCGCCTGTATCTCGACGTTGGCGTACATCTCCGGCTTCAGCTTCCCGTCGGCGTTGTCGAAACTCATTCTCACTCTCAAGGTCCTCGTCTTGGACTCCAGAAACGGGTATATGTAGGTGACGCGACCGTTGAACGTGCGCCCCGGCAGGTAGGAGAGCTCGACCTCCGCCTCCTGCCCGACCTGGATCCACGGCAGCTCGTACTCGTAGATGTCGGCGTACACCCATACTTTTGACAGCTCGGCGATCCGGTACAGATGCTGCCCGGAGGAGATGTGCGCCCCCTCGAAGACCGCCTTGTGGACGACTATGCCCTCCTGCGGCGAGTGGAGAGTCATCGTCCTCCTCACCTCGCCCGAGACCTTCAGGCTTTCGATTTGCTCATCGCTGATGTCCCAGTAGCGCAGACGCTGGCGCGCCGAGCCCAGCAGGTCGCGGGCGCCCTGGGCCACCTCGCCGCCAGCGCTGTTCTGCAGACGTCGGTGGTAGTCGAGGGCGGTCAGATACTCCTCCTGGGCCGCCACCAGCTCCGGACTGTAGATCTCGAGCAGGCGCTGCCCCTTCGAGACCTCCTGACCGGTGTAATTCACGTACAGCTTCTCCACCCAACCGGCGATCTTGGCGTTGACGTCCGTCATCCGCGTCTCGTCGTAGACCACGCGCCCCACGGTGCGCACCGTCCGCCGCAGGGACCGCCGCTCCACGCGAGCGGTCTTTACGCCGATATTCTGTATCGTTACAGGATCGATCTGGACCGTTCCTCCACTCCCCCCCGACAGCTCGTCCTCGTACACCGGGACCAGGTCCATGCCACAGACGGGACAGCTTCCCGGCCCTTCGGACACCACAGACGGATGCATGGCACAGCGATAGGTCGTCGTCGATTCCTCCGCGACCTCCGGTTGCTCCGCCGGCGATGTCATCAGCCAGACCCCGATGCCGACGCCCACTACTCCGGAAATGGCCATCGCGGTGATGTATCTTAGCATCTTTGCTTCCTCGCGTTGTCGAATCAGGTATCCAACTGAGAGGACGGATGCACCTGGTGAGACAGCTCGGCATCCCCGTGGTGTGGAGCTGCTACGCCCATCCCACTTTACGAGCTCGTCTGCGACTTTCAGAACAACCGCTTGCCCACCTCAGCCTCGAGTTTCGCCAGACTCTTCTCGTACTCGGTGCGATGGTGGTGGTAGGCGATCTCGAAATCGAACAGCGTTACCTGGTTGTCGAGAAGGGTCAGAAAATCGACCTTGTCGACCTGGTACCCGGCCATGGCCGATGACAGCGCCTGTTCGGCCTGCGGGATTATCGCGGTCTTGTACAGGGCTGCTTCATCTCCATGTGCCACTATGTCAATTGAGAACTGCTGAATCCGCAGAAACACCCGCTGACGATTTTCTTCGTATTCCGCTTCTGTCGCACGTAACCGGGCGCGGGCCTCCACGACGTGATGGTGATGCATGCTGCCCCGGTTGATGGGCAGGTTCAGCTCCACTCCCAGGGACAGGAAGTCGCTTCCTTCCACCGGATCGTCATCGAAGCCGCGCTGCGTGTACCCAAAGCTGACCTCGAAGTCCGGACGGTGGCTGTCGCTGTACGCCAGCTTCTCCACGGCCCGCCAGCGGTTTTCGCGTTCGCGAATCCCCCTCAATAGGGGACGGCTCTCCAGGGCCGTCTCCTGGAGGCTCTCCACATCCAGGACAAACGGCGTCGCCACGAGCTCACCGGTCGCTCCCAGTAGCGCCTGCGGCTGCCGATTGAGGGTTGTGTTGAGTTCGGCGGCGGCGCGATCTCTCCTCTGCCGCAGGCCGATGAGTCGGACATTCAGGCTGGACAGCGAGACCTGAGCCTTGAGGACGTCTTGCTGCAAGCCGCTACCGACGGCGTACTTGGTCTGGGCAATGCGGATGAAGTCTCGCAGGAGCGACCGGTTCTGCTCCGTGATGTCGATCGACCGATCTAAGAAAATGAGCGTGAAGTAAGCCTGCTTGACCACATTCACGATCACTCCTTCCCGGTCTCGCAGGCCGGCCTCGACGACCCCCGCATCGCGCGCAGCCACCTCCTCTCTCGCCGCCCGCTTGCCCCAATAGGGCAGCCTCTGGGTCAAAACGAATTGCTTGCCACTCATGGGCGTGCTGTCGAAATCGAAATCGCTGAGTGGCACATTGCTCAAGTCGAGCTTGAACATCGGGTCCCTCAGTGCCCCGGCCTGCGGGATGAGGGCTTCGGTCGCCGCCAGCCGGTGACGGAGGACGTCAAGGCCGGGATTGTTGGCCAGAGCCTCCTCGATCAGACTCTCCACATTCAGCGTCCCTGGCTCGACGCCGAAGGCCGCGGATGCCGAAACCAGAACGGCGACGCCGCGGGCTATTCTCAGTATTCGTGTCATGGCGCTCGCTCTTCGTACGAGATCGTCTCTCATGGCGCTGCTGTCAGAAGTATTTCTCTTCGATTTTCCCTTTGATCTGAGCAATCGTCTTCCCCTCGGCAAACCACTTGAAGGCATCACGGCCCTCTTCGTTGCACTCCAGTCAGGTGGGTGGGCAGCCGCCGGTATAACAGTACGTCAGCGACTTGTCGCAGCAGGCGCAGGGCACCTGGGCCACGACGTCGGGAATATGTTCGAGCAGCGCCTGGTACAGTGGTAGTCCGTCGTCGGGCAGGACGACCTGCTGCAGGGCGGCCAGCCTCTGCTCTTCTGCTGATTCTCCGGTAAAGATGGAGCCGTAAATGGCGATCATCGCCGCGACCATAGCCGCCGCGGCGAGGGCGGATTTAACGCCGGGACGCGTCATAGTAGTGTCTCCTGGATAGAGTCGGTGGGCGCTGCCCAGAACCGGTCCGTCCTGGATACCGTCGCCCACCAGCGACCATCAATCGAGCTCGTCTACTTCCGTCACTTCGAGGGTGCGCAGACCGCCAGCGACATAGGTCAGGCCCTGCACTTTGACATGCTTTGCCATGTGAGTCAGCACCGCCTCCTTGGGGTCACCGTGGCCGGAGGGGATGATGACGTAGATCCGCTCGGTGCCGTCCTCGACGAAGCCGAGCGGCATCCCCAGGTTGGCGCAGTACACGGCGCACTTGGTGTGCTCGGGTCCGCGTGAGTCGTGGCGCAGATGACAGGTGATGTCGATGATTTCTCCGGTACCGGAATACATGTCCATATCCGCGTCGGCATCCGCCGGCGCGGCCTTGGACGTCCCCGTGGAATCGTGCGCGTCTGAGCCGTGGCTGTGAGCGGTGTGGGAGTGTTTGTCAGCGACAGTCTTGTCGGTGTCTTTGGTTCCCTCAGCGCGGGCGCTACCCGCCGCGAGGCAGAAAACCAGCATTGTCATCGCGACGAGAATGGTGTGTGTCTTCATCTTCGGCTCCTTGATAGGCGACGTTTGCGTCGCACATGTGGTTTGCTGTCAGCGACCTGCTTCCGGAGCTGCTTCCGGTGCTGCTTCCGGTGCTGCGACCGGCGTCGCCACCGGCGTCCTCTAGCGAAGGGTTACAGGCTGCCCTTCCGTGGCGCCTGCCGCAGTCTCGCTGGGGGTATTGGTGGACCCGGGATGGCGGCGAGATCGAATCCTGCGATCGCATCCGCAACGACGGGGAGGGACCGCGACGGCAATGCCGCGATTCGGGCCGGCGATCCGGGCCGGCCGGAGCACTGCCCTCAGCCAACCACCTCGCGGGGCATCCGCTACAGACCCGGCCGCACTGATCCTGTGGAAGG
>PBRM01000223.1 GCA_002725915.1 Gemmatimonadota bacterium | reverse complement strand
GCGCCCTGATCTCCGTTCTTCTCCATCTAGTGCTCGCGCTTCCGGTCAGTGCACAGACTCGGTTTCTCAAGGTGGCGACCCTGGCCCCGGACGGCAGCAGCTGGATCGCCGCCCTGCGGGACATCGACGCCGAGGTGCGAGAGGAGACGGGCGGCGCCGTGGGCCTGAAGATCTATCCGGGCGGCGTGCAGGGCGGCGAAGGTGCTATGATCCGCAAGATGAGGGTTGGGCAGCTTCACGGCGGCGGCTTCGCCGGCACGGGCCTGAGCCAGATGTTCGCCGATGTTCTGGCCCTGGAGACGCCCTTCACTTTCCACAACTACGACGAAGTCGACTACGTGCTGGAACAGATGGAGGACTACTACCGCCGCGGATTCGCCGAGCGCGGTTACGCCTTCATGGGATGGACGGATATCGGCTTCGTCTACCTCTTCTCCAAGAGGCCCATCCACGGGCGAGAGGAGATGAAGGGGATGAAGGTCTGGCACCTGCAGGAGGATCCGATTACCGGGCTCATTTTCGAGAGAGTGGGGGTCAGCGCCGTTCCTCTGACTATCCCCGATGTTCTCCTGGGCCTGCAGACCAATCTTGTCGAGGTGGTGTACACATCGCCTGCCGCCGCCATCGTACTGCAGTGGTTCACGCGTGTAAAGTACATCACCGATCTGCCCATCGCCTATGCCGTTGGGGCGTTTCTGCTCGACCAGCGCGCCATGGACAGCCTCACAGACGATCAGCAACGAGCTCTGCACGACGCGGCACGGAGACACTTGAAGGGGCAGATGGAGGCCAGTCGCACCGACAACCGGAAGGCCCTTCAGGTCATGACAGATCAGGGGCTTGAATTGGTGAGCCCGCCCGAGTATGAGATCGAGAATTTTCAGATCCTGGTTCGCCAGGCACTGCCCGATCTCCTGGACACGGCGTTCTCCACAGCGTCATTCGATCTGGTGCAGAGCAAGCTGACCGAATTCCGCCGTCGACCGATCGAACTGCAACCATGACCCGCGAGCTCCTCGCGGGCCCAAGAGCCGCTCTGCATCGACTGGAGGATTCGGTCCTCTGTCTGCTCATGACTTCCCTGATACTGCTGGCCTTCGGTCAGATCGCCCTGCGCAATCTCTTCGGCATCAGCTTTCTCTGGACCGAACCTCTGATTCGCCACCTGGTATTGTGGTGCAGCTTCCTAGGAGCTCTCATCGCCAGCCGGATGGACAAACACATCCGCATCAACGCCGTGCAATTGCTGTTGCGGGGACGCTGGAAGCTGGTGGCGGAGTTGGCGGCCAGCCTCATCTCGGCCTCTGTCTGCGGCCTGCTGACGTGGGCGGCATGCCACTTCCTGGAAGATGAGAAGGCGTACGGGGGGCAGGGCGTATTCGATCTACCCACCTGGATCCTGCTGCTCGTCTTCCCCCTCACCTTCGGATTCATGACACTGAGATATCTGGGGCGGTCGGCTCGCTGCGTGGCGTGGCTTACAGGCCTTGCCCGCCGTCAGACGCCGTGATCAGCGCCGCAGCCGTCCTTTTCGCCCTCCTCGGCACGCCACTCTTCGTAGTAATCTCCGCCCTCGCCCTGATCTCTTTCTTCCGCGGTGGCATCGACCTGACCGTGGTCTTCATCGAGATGTCCCGGCTGGCGGAGACCCCAACCCTCACAGCCATTCCCCTGTTCGCCTTCACCGGTTTTCTCCTGGCCGAGAGCGGGGCCGCCCAGCGGTTTGTAAGGGTCTCCGAAACGCTCCTCAGCTGGCTCCCGGGAGGCCTGGCCATCATGGCCCTGTGCGCCTGCGCTCTGCTCACCGCCTTCACCGGTGCCTCGGGGATGACTATCGTGGCAGTGGGAGGGCTGCTCTACAAGGCCTTGAAGCAGAAGGGTTACGCGGAGAACTTCACGCTCGGCCTGCTAACCACCTCCGGCAGTCTCGGTCTCCTTTTCCCCCCGAGTCTCGCCCTCATCCTGTACGGTGTCGTCTCCGGGACGCCGATCGACCTGCTCTTCGTAGCCGGCCTTCCGCCGGGCCTGCTTCTGGTAGTCGCGCTGTCCGTCTACTGCTATGTGATCGGCCGCCGTCAGACCGCGGCTCGCACTATTCCGTGGTCGGCTGCAGAGGCCCTTACCGCCCTACGCGATTCCTGCTGGGAGCTTCTGCTGCCGGTGGTCGTCGTCGGGGGCATCTACAGCGGCGTCATTGCCGTCAGCGAGGCCGCTGCCCTCAGCGCCTTGTACGTGTTCGTCGTAGAGGTGTTCGTCCATCGTGAGATCAGCCTCCGCCAGCTGCCCGATATCATGCGCCAGACCATGGTGTTGGTGGGCAGCATCATCATCATCCTCGGCGCGGCGTTTGCGTACACCAACTACATGATCGACGCGGAGATTCCGAATCGCCTGCTCGATTACATGCGCGATCATGTAAGCAGCCGCTTCCTCTTTCTCCTCCTGCTAAATCTCTTTCTCCTGGCTGTGGGTTGCCTCATCGACATGTTCTCCGCCCTCGTCGTCGTGGTGCCGCTGGTGTTGCCGATCGCCTCCTCCTATGGGGTCGACCCTGTTCACCTCGGTATCATCTTCCTCGTCAATCTGGAGATCGGCTACTCCACCCCCCCTGTGGGCCTGAACCTGTTCATCGCCAGTGCCCGCTTCGAGCGCCCGGTTCTGCAGCTCTATTGGGCTTCGCTCCCCTTTCTTCTCATACTCCTGGCCGCACTCGTGGTCATCACCTACGTTCCGCAGTTGAGCCTGTTCGCCGTTTCGGACTGAGTGACCCCCTCGGGCCTCGCGCGGGGAAAAGAAAAGAGATTGCTTTCATGGCGAAGATTAGAGAGATCCGCTGTATCCGCACCCGCGACCGTGGTTACTGGGTCATCGTCAAGGTCGTGACCGATCAACCCGGGTTGTGGGGTATTGGATCGGCCAACGATGTCCACCACGCCGCCACGGTAACCACCGCTATCGAGGAGGTTCTCGCTCCGCGACTCATAGGCCGGGACGCCAGTCACATCGAGGACATCTGGCAGAGCACCTACACATCAGCCTACTGGCGCAACGGCCCCATTCTGAATACGGCCCTGGCCGCCGTTGACGTGGCGCTGTGGGACATCAAGGGGAAGGAGGCCGGCCTGCCCCTGTACCAGGTTCTCGGCGGCCCCTGCCGCGCCGCCGTTCCCTGTTACGCCCACGCCAGCGGCGGCGATCTGGAAGCCCTCACCGAGGACGTGCAGCGTTACATGGAGGAGGGCTACCCCGTCATTCGCTGTCAGATTGGCGGCTACGGCGGCGGCGGATTCCTGGACGCCAGCGCTGCCAGAGCTCCTGAAAACCCCTGGGGAACGGGCCGATTCTTCGATGACGAAGCCTACCTCGAGGCGATTCCGAAGATGTTCGAGCACCTGCGAAAGGAGCTGGGTTTCGCTCCCAAGCTCACGCACGATGTTCACGAACACCTGCGACCGCAGTCGGCGGTGACGCTGTCGAAGCTGCTGGAGCCCTACAGGCTATTCTTCCTGGAAGACGCCCTTCCCCCCGAGCAGGTCGAATGGTATCGACTGATTCGCGAGCAGTGCACGACTCCACAGGCCATGGGTGAGCTCTTCGTCAATCCCCACGAGTACGTGCCGCTCGTAACCGAGCGTCTCATCGACTATGTCCGGGTTCGCGTTTCCAAGGCGGGAGGGGTAACACCGTGCCGAAAAATCGCCGCCCTGTGCGAGTGGTACGGGGTGCAGACCGCGTGGCAGGAAGGGGGAGACAACGACCCGGTCAACCAGGCCGCCGCCATGCACCTGGACCTGGCATCCTACAGTTTCGGCATTCAGGAGGAAAACCACTTCAGCGAAGAGGAACTGGAGGCCTTCCCCGGACACCCGGTGCTCAAAGGCGGCTACCTGTACGCCAATGACGCCCCCGGACTGGGGTTGGATATCGACGAGGAGAAGGCGGGACGCTTGTTCCGTCAACGATCGGCCAGTTCCGGGTCCGCGGCAGAGGACCGCCGGGCCGATGGTTCGGTCGTCCGCCCGTAGGAGAGGCATGTCGGGTAACGGAACAACATCGAAGATCGCCGGACGGGCGTGCCTCTTGCTCATTGCCTGGGTGCTGGGGACCGGGCCGACCGCATCCGTGCGCGGGAGTGAGGCGGCGGAATTCGCCTTGTGGCTGGCGGCGTTGCGACAAGAGGCGGTGGAGGCAGAGGGCGTATCGGCCGTATTGGCGGCTGCCGCCCTCGACGGGTTGGAGCTTCGGCCTCGCGTGCTCGAGCTGCAGAATCGACAGCCGGAGGGCACGCTGACCCTGGAGCAGTACCTCGCCCGCGTGGTGCCCCCCGCCAGGATCGAGCGCGGCCGCGAATTGCTGACCCGGCACCGCGAGGTGCTGGAAGCGATCGCGCGGAAATACCACGTGCAGCCCAGATTCATAGTGGCGCTCTGGGGAATAGAGAGTGACTACGGACGCAACATGGGATCGGAGCCGGCTGTGGGCAGTCTGGCAACACTCGCCTTCAGCGGTCGTCGTTCCGCCTATTTTCGCCGCGAGCTGCTGGAATTGCTGATACTACTCGACGACGACGAGACCGATCCGGGTGTCGCGATGGGCTCGTGGGCAGGGGCCCTTGGCCAGTGCCAGTTCATGCCCTCCAACGTCAGGCGACACGCTGTGGACTGGGACGGTGACGGCCGCAGGGACATATGGCGTTCGACCGGCGACGTTCTCGCCTCGACGGCGAATTTCCTCTCTCACCTCGGGTGGCAGGATGACCAGACCTGGGGTCGGCGAGTGCGTCTACCGGCTGAGTTCGACGATCGGCTGGCCGGTCGGGAGGTCCAGATGAGACTCGGTCGCTGGCAGTCGTTGGGCGTGCGTCGCATGAATGGCCACAACCTCCCCTCCCGCAAACTGTGGACGACGCTGCTGCTGCCGGACGGCCGCAATGGAAGGGCCTATCTGGTCTACGATGATTTCAAGGTGCTGTTGAGATGGAACCACTCCATTTATTTCGCCGTGGCCGTGGGCCATCTCTCGGAGCGACTCCGCTGACTGCCGTTTCCAGCTGCATGCGCTCCCTCCCCCACCTGGGAGCCGCGGTCGGACTCCTCTGTCTTGTGGTCGGGTTCGCCGCCCCCTTCGCCGGACTCGCCGCCGATGCTCAGCACGCCCTAGGCCTGGCGCTCTTCGCGGTCGTCTTCTGGACCGCCCGGCCGGTACCCGTCGAGTACAGCGCTCTGCTCGTACTCCTTCTCCTTCCCGGGTTGGGGCTGCTGTCCTTTCAGGAGACCTTCTCGCCGTTCGGGGGGTCTACGATCTGGCTCGTGTTCTCCGGAATGGTCTTGAGCCTCATGCTGGAAAAGAGCGGCCTGGGCCATCGTCTCGCCACCACTGCTGTGCGCCATTTCGGACACAGCCGCTTGCGACTTTTCATCGGCCTCCATCTAATCGGTCTGGCCTCCGCCTTTCTGGTCCCCTCCGGCGTTGTCCGCGTGCTTCTGCTCATGCCGATCGGGATCGCCATCGTCGACGGGCTCGGTGAACGCGATTGCCGCTCTGCCAACGCCGCGGTCCTGCTCTCCCTCCTGTGCAGCACGTACTACGGAGGCTGTGGGATCCTGACCGGATCGGTGCCGAACATGGTGGTGGCTGGTCAGCTGGAGCAGGCGCGCGGAGAGGTCCTCTACTGGAGCCAGTGGCTGCGGTGGATGTTCCCCGTCATCGGCCTGATACGGACAGGGCTGTGTCTGGCGGTGGTCTGGTATCTCTTCGGCCGCAGGATGAAGCCGTTGCGGCCCCCCGGAAACCCGCACGCCGATTCGCCGCTGAACTCGACCCAGAAGAAGACGCTGGTGATCCTGGCCTTGGGTATAGGACTGTGGTCGACGGACTCGGTCCACGGGCTCGCCCCTGTTTTTGTGGGGTTGGTTTTGGTAACCGTCTGTCTCGCCCCTGCCGGGGGTACGCTCTCCATCAGGCAGCTGCGGGAGGTGAACTTCCCCTTCTTCTTCTACCTCGCCGCACTGTTCTCTATCGGTTCGGTCCTGGAGAGTTCGGGCGTGACCGCCGCCGTGACCGACCACCTGCTCCTGCAATTGGAGCTGGCGCAATACGGCTGGCTCGGCAAGCACCTGGCGCTCACCGCCATCGTGCTGCCGCTTGACTTCCTAATGGACATTGCCGCTGTGGCCGGGGTCGCCACTCCCTCCATGCTGCAACTGGGGGAGCTTCACGGCATCGCGCACACGCCCGTTGCCATGAGCGTCGCCATGGCGACAAGCCTCGTCTTCCTCCCCTACCAGTCTGCGCCATTCATGGTGGCCCTTACCTTTAATCGGTTCAGCCTCGGGCAGCTGGCGCTCTGCATGCTGCTCATCTCGACGCTGTCCTTCCTCCTTCTCTGCCCTCTCAATGTCCTTTACTGGCGCGTGACCGGGTTGATCTGACGCTCATCACCCGATCAATCATCAGGCGGTGCTGGAAGCACTGGTTCCCCGCTGTAGAAGTGGCGGCAGCATACGCCTGTACTCGACGGGAACAGAATTCTGTGGTCGAGGACCGCCTGTTATAGGTCCGACACCTCGAAGGCCACCATGTCCACTTCGCCGGACGCCGGATCCGGCACGGCGTTCAGCACGCCCAACTCCTCGCCCGCGCGCAGCCGGGAGTGGCGCTCAAACCCTTGGCGAGCGAGGGAGACCAGGTTGAAGAGACGCTGAAACCCCCGTGCCAGAACCGGCTCGAGATCTCCCCTGCGGAGGCAGAGAGAGGCGCTCCGAACGGAGATTCATGAGAGATCCGTAGGCGTGGATTTTCGTCATGCCGGTCAGAACGTAAGTGCCCGGCCTGCGAGCCGTAAGCATTCTATCATTCGAGGCTGTCAGCCGCGGGCCGACGAGGCGCACTGGTCAGCCTCGCTCTTGATCAAGTCATGGGTAGCCACGGCACTTTCGCATCGTGTTTCGCCTGTATATATTGGCAACTGCAAAAAACCCTCTTAACTGAACGATCTCGCTTACCCCACCATGTACCGGGTGGATTCGGAGCAAACCGTATTTTCGTGAATGGGTGAGAGAGAGTGAGTGTGTGTGTGTCCGCGTCGCCGACCCCACGGAACGAAGTGACTACAGCTAGCCAATCGAATGACCTCTGGCCCCACGCGATCTCGGGGGCGGTGAGCCTGACTTTCGACGACGGCCTTGCGAGCCAGATCGCTCACGCCCTTCCCCTGCTCGACAGCTGCGAGATCAAGGGAACTTTCTACGTAAACCCCGGGCGCGGTGAGTGGGCGTCGCGGTCGTCGCGCTGGCGGCAAGCCGGAGAGAGCGGGCACGAGATCGGCAACCATACCACCCGGCATCCGTGCTCCTGCAACTTCCGTTTCGACATCGACTACTGTCTGGAACACCTTACCCTCGACGACCTGGCCGCCACCATTGACGACGCGGAGCGTCAGCTCGACGAGCTGCTGCCGGTGCAAACGGGAAAACGGAGCTTCTGCTACCCCTGCTACCAAAGCGACGTGGGAGCAGGTCGGAGTCGACGTTCGTATGTACCGCTGGTGGCCGACCGCTTCCGCGCGGCTCGCGGCGGAGGCGAGCGCCCCAACGACCCCCTCCTGGTGGATCTGTCCTACCTTTCAGCCGAGTCCGTGGAAGGGCAGCCGGCAGAGCGGATGATCAGCTACATCGAACGCGGCGTGGCGGAGGGCCGCTGGGCGATTCTGTGTATGCACGGCATTGGCGGTGAGCACCTGTCCATCGAAGTGGACGCCTTTGAGCGAGTGCTCCAGCACCTGCACCGCAATCGGCAGCGCATCTGGACCGGCACCGTCATTGAGGTGGCGGACCATATCCTCGTTAAGCGCAAGGACCTGGGGACAAGAGAAAGTGAGGGCGTGAAAGAGTGAGGCATGAGTCGCGAGGACGGGACGCGCTCGCATCCGCGCACGAGTTCTTCGCTGAGATCGAGGCTGCTGCAAACCGCATGGTGGCATAGACGAGATCGTCAACTACCAACGGACTCTTTACAATTGGGTTGAAAAAAATGAGCGATAGAATACTGGTGACGGATTACAAGTGGCCGAATCTGGAGATAGAGAGCGCGATCCTGGGTGAGATCGGTGCCCAACTGGTGCCGGCGCCAGACGGGAAAGAGGACACCCTGGTCGAGCTCGCCCGCGGTTGCCGTGGCATCATGACCTGCTGGGCGGAGACCACCGGCCGGGTGATCGAAGCGGCGCTTCCCGACCTCAGGGTGATCTCTCGATACGGTATCGGGCTCGACAACATCGATGTGAAATTCGCCACTCGGCAGGGTGTGCCCGTCGCCAATGTCCCAACCTACTGCGTCATCGACGTCGCCGAGCACACGCTCAGCTGCATCCTGGCATTGAGTACGAAGCTCACCTTCCTCGACCGGCGTATCCGCCAGAACAGCTGGAACATCCAAGAGGCGCTCCCCATGCGCCGAGTGCGCGGCAAGCGACTCGGCTTGATCGGCCTGGGAAACATCGGTCGGCAGGTAGCGGTCCTGGCAGGCGCTCTCGGCATGGAGGTGGTGGCCTTCACGCCGAACCTCACCGACGAACGGGCGCTGGAGTCCGGGGCCGCAGCCGTTTGCCTGGAGGAGCTCCTGTCCTCCTCCGACTTCATCTCGCTCCACGCCCCCGTGAACGACGCTACCTCACATCTTATGGACGCCGCCGCCTTCTCCCGTATGAAGTCCTCCGCCTGTCTCGTCAACGCCTCTCGAGGCGCCCTGGTGCACGAAGGAGATCTCTTCCGCGCCCTGACCGATGGTGAGATTGCCGCAGCGGCGCTGGATGTAAGGGATCCAGAGCCGCCGGTGGACGACGACCCGCTCAGGCAGCTTGACAACATTATCCACACACCCCACTCCTCCTTTTACACCTCCGAATCAATCGAGGAGCTCCAGAGCCAGACAGCCTGGGAGGTGAGACGGGTCCTTACCGGCGAGGAGCCCCACAACCTCGTGAATCCCGATTACAGGAGGGCTAGAAGCGGCCAATGACGGCGGCTACGGGCAGCGTTCCATGTGTGCTGGGATGGCGCCCGGCGGCACAGCCGCTCCGCAACTGGCGAGAATATCTTCGAGCCTCTATTCTTTACTAGAGTTGTCTAGCCTTCTCAACTACTCGGCGCCGCCGTGCCGACGGTGTCATTTAAGCCCCGAACACCATGCCCGAACACATCCCCGACGTTCTCGCCAGCCGCTACGCGAGCGACGCCATCAGAGAGATCTGGTCCGAACAGGGCAGGGTGCGCCTGGAGCGCGAGTTTTGGATCGCCGTGCTCAAGGCGCAGAAAGAGCTCGGAGTGGACATTCCAGCTGAGGCCATAGCGGCGTACGAGAAGGTCAGGGAGATCATCGACCTGGACTCGATCCGTCGGCGCGAGTCTC
>PBRM01000222.1 GCA_002725915.1 Gemmatimonadota bacterium | reverse complement strand
CCAGCTGGAAGAGCTTGTCCTCATAAGCCTGGACACTGATGAGCTTGCGACGGTACATCTCCTCGATGCGCTGAAAGCCCGCCTCCAGGTGGCGCAGGTTCATGGCGCTCTCCAGCTCGTCGATCCGCGCCTGGTCGGATTCCAGCATTACGAGCGTGTCACCGGCGGCGACCTGATCCCCCTCCTCTGCGAGCACCGCCTCCACCAGACCGCCCCCCTGGGGGTGTATCTCTACCGACGCCTCCGTCTCCACGGTGGTGCTGAAGAGCAGGAAGGAGGAAATATCGCCGATCACCGCTGGCGCGGTCTCCACGGGAACGGCGTCGATAGCGTGACGCGAGCTGTCGGTAGATGTCGAGTCTGCCGAATCGATGCCAGCCGAGTTGACGGCCGTCGACTCGGCGGAGGTGGAATCAGCGGACTCCGTGCCGCTCTCCGCCGCCGAGCTTTCGTCGAGGTACTCGCACCCGCTGACAAAGAGAAGACAGAGAAGCGCCAGACGTTTCCGCGAACTCTCGCCCCATCGCCATCGGCGCCGCCGGCCGCCAATGGATTCTGCGGTGTCCTGGCCGCGGCCGCGCGTCGAGTCTGGGCCGCCACCGCTGTTAACTTGTCTATCTTGCTGAAAATAATACATTACTGAAAGTCATTGAAGCCAGAAACGTGGACACTGTCAAGGGCCATGGTTGGCGATCTATTGTCCTGTCGGAGAGATACTTGCCAAATTCGCGGGCCGGGGCGCGAACTGGAGGTGGCCGGATTCGCGCTGGCGATTCGGTCGACCATTCCAATGGATCGGCCCGCGAACGGTGAGGTATTTCTGCGACCGCACAGTAGTAGAAAGCGGACGCACTCTCGTCCGTGCACGCCGGCGCTCAGGGGACTGACTCAACGGAGGGGTATGCGTCGGTATCGAGAGGGACTTTCCCTCTCTCCCGTGTTGCAGACCCACCAGCAGACGGTGACCCCTCGATGAATTCATCCGACAGGAGATTGTATCCCATGAGTTTCAAGGAAATCCGGCCCGAAGAGGCCAAGCGACTGATGGACGAATCTGCTTACGCCTACGTGGATGTGCGATCCGAGCCCGAGTTTCTCAACGGTCATCCATCAGGTGCTCTCAACATCCCCGTCCTCTTCCCGGAGGCCCTGGGCATGGTCCCCAACCCCGACTTCCTGACCGTCGTCCTGGCCAACTTTGATCGCCAGGCCCCGATCCTGCTGGGCTGCCAGATGGGAAGCCGCTCGGGACGGGCGGCCGAAATCCTGGTGGCCGCCGGTTTCACCGACGTTTCCAACGTCCTGGGTGGCTTCGGGGGAGCTCGCGACGACCAGGGCCAGGTGGTGGAGAAAGGCTGGATGGAGCTCGGCCTACCCGTAGTCTACGGCGAACAGGAAGGCAGAAGCTACGGCGAGCTCGCCGGACGCACAGTCTGACTCAATCATCCACCCGGAACGGGAGCATCTCGTGTCTCACCACCAGCATCGCCGAGAAGGGCCGGCCACTGTCGGCTGTGCCGTCATCACCGTGAGCGACACCCGGGATCGGGAGTCTGATCGCAGCGGAAAGCTCATCGAAGACCGGCTGCAGGAGTCGGGGCACGAAGTCGTCCACTACGTCATCGTCAAAGACACGCCTCGCCGGATTGTGGGAGAACTCGCCATCCTCGGAGAGAACTCTAAGTGCCAGGCCATCATCCTGAACGGCGGCACCGGTATTGCCGCACGCGACAACACCTTCGACGCGGTATCGCGTCTTCTGGACAAGCGGCTGGACGGCTTCGGCGAGATCTTCCGCTACCTCAGCTACAAGGAAATCGGTTCGGCCGCGATCATGTCCCGGGCACTGGCCGGCACCTACCGGGGCCGCATCCTGATCTCTCTTCCCGGCTCGACGGCGGCGGTGAGGCTGGCCATGGACAAGCTCATCCTGCCCGAGCTGAGCCACATGGTCGGCACCATCACTCCCATTTTATGACCGACCGGCTCAATCCCTACTTCCAGGTGGGAGTGGACGTCATGGACCAGCCCTGCCTGGTCATCGGCGGCAGCAGGGGCGGGGAGGGTAGATCCAGCCGTCTCCTCGACGCCGGCGCCCGCCTTACCGTCGTCAGTCCTTCCCTGACCCCCACTCTCCAGTCGTGGAGGGACGAGGGCCGCCTGACCCATCTGTCCAGAGCTTTCCGGGAGGATGACCTGCGCGGGATGTTCGTCGTCATCAACACCGTGGAGGGCGATGACCAGCTGGCGGGTGAAGTCTACGGAATAGCGCTGCGGGACCGCATCCTGGTCAACTCGTTCGACCGGCCCGGCCTTTCCAATTTCGGCATGCCCGCCCTGGTCGACCCCGGCCATCTCCGTCTCGCCATCAGCACCAGCAACGCCAGTCCCGGGCTGGCCCGCAGGCTGCGGGAGGATCTGGAGCATCTGTTCGACGAGGAGTTCGTCCGCTACCTATCCCAGCTGGGGCGCGTCCGAGCTCACCTGAAGAAGGTCGCAGCCGGCGACGATGGGCGATTCGAGATCCTCCACTCCCTGGTGGCCGATTTCCGCCTCAACGGATCTATACACTACCCAGCCGGCTGGCGCCAAAGGGTGGCAGACCTGTTGTCGCGGAGAAAGCCATCTGAGTCAGAGACCGGCAGTGCGAGGTGAGTGCGAGGTGAGCGGTCCGTTGAGAAGGAAGCTCAACGTCGGCTCGAGTAGCGATGGAGGAGTAGGTCGGCTGGTGAGGTTAGGAGCCCGTTGGGCCAGGAGGCCCGGGACTCTGCGACGTCGGAGGCTCCGCGGTGGTCTCCGCGGTGGTCTTCGCGGTAGTCTCCGCAGCAGTTTCTTCCCCCGGCGCCAGCTCCCGCGTCTGGTGTAGCGCCTCTTTCAGCAGCCGGCCTGGCTTGAAGTGGGTCTTGCGACGTGCTGGCACATAGATGATCTCGCCCGTGCGCGGATTTCGCGCCGCCGGTTTGGGCCGTGTATCCTTGACTTGAAAGACCCCGAATCCCCTGATCTCGATGCGGTTGCCTTGAATCAGGCTGTCCCTCATGGCGACGAAGAGACTGTCTACCATTTTGGCGGCCAGGTTCTTCTTGCACCCGCTCTGGCTGACCAAGAGGGCCAGATCCTTCTTCGTTATGGTGGACAAGAGCACCTCCTGAGGAGACTCCCGACGGCTCTTTGAATCACTTGTCAAATACGACCTTAGTTATTGGGAATTAAGGCTTTGGGGAAAGTACTGAGGCCCTCAGGCCATGTCAAGGAAAATCTGCACGAAACGCTTATTTCTTTAGAAGGTTAGGTACTTGTGACCCCCTTGAAAGCGGCTGCCTCTCTGGGTGCCCAGATAGCCCTGACTCGCCCCCTCAACTGCGCCATCGCCGCCCTGTCAGTGGCGATTGGAGCAGTAACCTCCGGTGTCTCGGCGGCGGGCTGGCCAGTGGCTGCCGCGGCCCTTTCCGCGGTATTCATTACCGCGGCGGGCAATGCCTACAACGACGTCGTCGACCTGGAGATCGACCGCGTCAACCGACCCGGCCGGCCCCTGCCCTCAGGTCGCCTCCAGCCGCGCAGCGCCCGGCGCCTGTCGGTATTCCTGGCTGTGGTCGGATTGGCACTGGCTTGGTCGCTGGGCCCGTTCACTGGGGTCATTGCGGCTGTTGTGGTGGTCGGGCTGGCAACCTACAGTGAAGCCCTGAAGACCCGGCCGGCCTGGGGTAACCTGATGGTGAGCGCCCTGGCGGCTGCCGCCTTTCCGTTTGGCGCCGCAGCCGTCGGAGCCTGGGGACGCTCGTGGATCCCCGCCGCCTTTGCCTTTCTCTTCCACCTGGGTCGCGAGATCGTCAAGGACGTGGAGGACATCGCCGGGGATCGGGCCATGGGCGCCCATACCCTGGCTATCGACCTCGGCGCGCGCAGAGCCGCGGGATTGGCGGCCGTCGTCTACCTGCTGCTAGTGGCGGCTACGGTCGTGCCGTGGTCACACGGACTCTACGGGTGGGGCTATCTGGTTCCCGTAGCCATCCTCGACCTGCTGGTGGTAGCGGTGATGGCCCGACTGTTGCGCACCCCGGAGCCAGAGGGTCACGAACTCAGCAGGACGCTGACCGGCGGCATGGCTCTAGGTCTGCTCGCCATCGTGCTGGGAGAGCTCCAGTAAATCGCCTCGGTGCGGCCGAGCGCCGAAACGTCTGCGAGGCGCTCGATCCACCGATCAATTCAGATTCGCCGCCAGAGCGCCGTCGGTTTTTTTGTCAGAATCGCGTCCCTGTGAGATATTTACTCACCGGACAGGGGGGCCGTGCCGAGTCTGCGGCTGCCGGGGGATGAATTAGAGTCCATCACCTATTCCATGCTGTATCCGATTCCATGCTGTATCCGAACTCGCTGTTGACCTTGAGATCGCCATGAATCTGTCTCCTCCCCGCGGAACGCGGGACTTCTTTCCAGAAGAGCTGCGCTACCGCAACTGGCTTTTCGGCCACTTTCGCGAGGTTGCCCGCCTCTTCGCCTTCGAGGAGTACGACGCTCCCGTGGTGGAGTCAGAGGAGTTGTACACCCGCAAGGCGGGAGAAGAGATCGTCGATCAGCTCTACTCTTTCCAGGACAAAGGGGGACGGAAGCTCGCCCTGCGGCCGGAGATGACCCCCTCCCTTTCCCGCCTGGTGCTGCAGAAGGGCGGATCCCTCGCTCTCCCACTGAAGTGGTTCAGCATCCCGCAGTGCTGGCGTTACGAGCGCATGACTCGCGGCCGGCGACGGGAGCACTACCAGTGGAACATCGATGTCTTCGGCGTGGGAGAGGTGACTGCGGAGGCCGAAATTCTTTCCGTTCTCACCACCTTCTTCTCCCGCCTCGGACTGACGCCTGACGACGTGGTTGTAAAGATCTCGAGCCGTAAGATCCTGGAGACCGTTCTGGCGGAGGCCGGCATTGCCGACGATCGTTTCGCCCCGGTCTGCGTCCTCATCGACAAGCTGGAGAAAATGCCCCGGGAAGCGGTTGAAGCCGGTATGGCCGAGCTGGGAGTCGCCGCCGACGTCATCGACCGCATCCTCCAGATCGCCTCGATGGATTCCCTGGACGCGGTGGCGGCGTCGATCGGCGAGGACAACGACGGCGTCCGCGAGCTGGGGCAGCTGCTGACGCAGGCCGAGAGCTACGGTATCGGCCAATGGCTGCGTTTCGACGCCAGCCTGGTCCGCGGCCTGGCTTATTACACGGGCATCGTCTTCGAGGCCGCCGACACCGGCGCCCAACTGCGTGCCATCTGCGGCGGTGGGCGCTACGATCGGCTCCTCTCCAGCTTTGGCGGCAAAGACATCCCCGCCTGCGGATTCGGATTCGGCGACGCCGTTATCACCGAGCTTCTCAAGGACAAGGGACTCCTCCCCCAGCTGGATCAGCAGGTCGACGACGTCGTCTTCCCGTTTGGCGCCGAGCTTCGTCAGCCAGCAGCCGAAGTGGCGTCCCGGCTGCGCTCACAGGGCCGGTCGGTCGATCTCGTGCTCGAGGACAAGAAGATGAAGTGGGCTTTCAGGCACGCCGATCAGGTCGGCGCCTCTCGCCTCGTCCTACTGGCTCCGGAGGAGTGGTCGCGCGGCCTGGTCCGGGTCCACGACATGGCCACCAGCGAGGAGCGCGACCTGATTCTGGCCGACCTGTAGAGGCGGCTGGGCGCATGAAAATAGGACTGTGTGCCTGGAGCTTCACCGGCTCTCAACGGGAGTCCGGCCCGGAGCGTATCGACCCGTTCGACCCGGAGGGTCTGGCGATCCTGGCGGGCCGATGGGGCCTGGCCAGCATAGAGGGGTCGGCTGGATGGTTCGAGGGCCGCGATCCCGCTGAGCTGGCCGCCTTCAGAGACCGACTCGACGCCGAGGGCCTGGGGCTGTTCCTGGATGCGGGCGGCGAGATCTGGCGCGACCCGGAGCCGCTGCGCTCCGCGCTGCGCCTGGCCCGCTCCCTGGGTGCGCGGGTGGTCCGCGTCACGGTGAGCGGCCTGCTCGAGGGAGACCGCCGGTCATACGGACTGGAAGGCTGGGGAGACCACCTCGAGGCGGTGGCGCGGAACCTCGGAGAGGTCATGCCTCTGGCCGAAGAGCTCGACATTCACGTGGGCATGGAGAATCATCAGGACATCTGCTCGTGGGAGCTGTGCCGCCTGTGCGAGCAGGTGGGCAGCCCGTCCCTGGGGGTCACCATGGACGTCGGCAATGCGCTGGCGGTGGGCGAGACTTGCTCGAGCTTCGCCCGGCGCGTCATGCCCTACCTGAAGCACGTCCACCTGAAGGACTACAGAGTATACCCCACCTCATCCGGATACCGTCTCAAGCGTTGTCCGCTGGGCTCCGGCGTCGTCGACTGGCCGGATATGCTGGGTATCTTTCGAGACCGAGCGCCACGAATCGAAGCCTGCATCGAGCTGGGCGCAACCTCAGCGCGACACATCCGCATCCTCGAGCCCGATTACTGGTCCACCTTCCCGCAGCGCCCGCTCGAAGGGGTCGTCGATGCTATCCGTACCTTGCACCAGGCTTCGAGCGACGGCGATTGGCGGACCCCTCACGAGCTCGGCGAGGATGCCGACGTGCGCTCGGCGTACGAGCTCGATCAGCTGGAGACTTCGGTGAGTTACCTGAAAGAGATCGGCGGCCTTCCCGGTTGAGCGACGGCGACGGCGCTCCTATCCGGCCAGCGCCCGCAGCTGGTCGTCTACCGGCTGGGCCGCGATGGGGTTCTCCAGGGCGCCGATCCCACCCGAGAACTCCATGCGCACCAGGTCTCCCGCCTGAAGCCCGTCGCCGAGATCCGCATCGCCGAAAACGATGGGCGTACCCCAGTACAGGGCCTGCAGCTGACCCTGCGCCAGGGGGATGCGGCTGAACAGACTGCGCTCCATGTGGAAGAGGCCTTCCGGCATGTTGAGGTTGCTCTGACCGGTTCTGCCCTCCTTGAACCCCACCCGTTGGCCCTCTCTGAGAATCTCACAGCTGACCGTCACATCGCTGTCCTGGAAGCCGGAAGCCAGGACCAGCAGCGGCCCCAGGCTGGCACACCCACCGGACCAGTTCTTGGCCTGAGGCAGGTTCAGGGGATTTGCCGCCTCGATGCCGTTGTCGGTGGCGTCATTGCCTCCGGTGTATCCCAGGCGCTCCACCTGTCCGGACCGATTTACGCCGTACACGCTGACGAGCTCCGTCTCCGGTACCAGCCGCACCGTGTCGTGCGGCCGCGTCAGCAACGCGCCGTGACCGACCACGCTGTCGGGGTCGCCCTTGGAGAAGAGCTCTGGCCTCCCCCCCGCTGCGCACTCCCTGTATTTCAGCTCGTAGACATTGACGCTGTCGCCGGTGGCCTGCTTGGCCTCGATCTCCCGCAACTTGGCGCTGTCCTCGTGGGTGACTCCGGCCAGCCATACCCGTAGCGCGTGAGGATCGCTCTTTGGACCGCTCACCGGCTTGAGCAGATACGGCGCACGCTCTCCTGGCCGGCCGGCCAGGAGCTCTGCCAGCTGCAGGCGTCGGTCAGCGCCAGCGCTTTCGGCCAGCCTTCGAACAGTCGCTTCGAACGCTTCGCCCGCGTCGCCGCCAGCCGAATAATAGATGTCGTATACCGATCGGGGGGCACCTTCTCCCTGACTGAGGTCGATGACTTCCCCGCCGTCAACAAGGCCCACATGCCCAATGCCCGAGTTGGGCTCCACAAACTGGACCAGCTTCATCTGTCCCTCCTGCTCATCGGTCCCTCCTCCAATTTTCGTTCATCCATCAGATAAACAGGGGGAAATCCGCACCTGGGACGATTCCCGCCGCTCGCGCCCTGCCCATAAGATCCTCGATAGCCGCCTCGCCGTCTCGGCCGTAGTCGACGGTGTAGTCGTTGACGTACAGAGCGATGTGGGCGTCCATGACCTGCACCTCCATTTCCTGAGCATGCTCCGCCACGTACCCCCGCACTTCTTCCGGATTGGCGTAGGCGTATTTCAGGCTCGCCTGCAGATTGCTGTCGATCCTCGCCACCAGCTCCGGGCCCAGGTCGCGACGGGCGGCGATGCCGCCGAGGGGGATTGGGTGCCCGGTGCTCTCCTCCCACCACGCGCCCAGATCGACGATCTGGTGAAGTCCGTATTCGGGGAAGGTGAACCGACTCTCGTGTATGATCACTCCCGCCGCCACCTCACCGCCCTCCACCGCACTCATGATTCGGTCGAAGGGGATCTCCACCAGCTCGCGCTCGCCCGGCAGAAACAGTCGCAGGAGAAGCGCCGCCGTCGTCAGCCTGCCGGGGATGGCGATGTAGGTGCTCGCCAGATCGCCCGGATCCATCTCTTTCGCCGCCACCACGAGTGGACCGCAGCCCCGACCCAGGGCACCGCCGGAGTGGAGCAGACAGTACCGATCCAGGAAGTGACCCAGTGCGTGGAAGGAGACCTTCACCACGTCGAGCTCTTCCCGGGAAGCCATGCCGTTCAGGGTCTCGATGTCTTCCAGCACCTCGTCGAATGGAGGCGCCTGCGGCAACTGACCGTGGACGAGGGCGTAGAACAGGAAGGTGTCATTGGGACAGGGGGAATATCCCAGCGACAAGCTGCGATCTCCGCCGTTCAAAAGTTCAGTTCCCCAATCAGGTGCACAGCCGCTCGTTGGGCCCTGTCCGCGGCCAGGGTCAGGTCCCATGATTCGCGCCGGCGATCCTCTACCAGATTGCTGATGGAACGCACCTCGAGAAAGGGGATCGCGTACAGGCGGCAGATGTGCGCTGCCGCGGCGCCTTCCATATTCTCGCACACCGCCCCCGCGAACAGCTCCGCGCGCTCGGCTCCCAGCTGGGCGGTGCCGCTGCACTCCTGTACCGTGACGAAGGGGCCCGCCACCAGCCCTGGCTCGCCATCGGCCCACGACACGCCGCCCAACGCCTCGCTTGCGGAGGCCACCAGGCTCTCCTGGAGGGGAAAGCGGTTAAAATAGCGCTCCTCCCCCACCTCCAGCACTGAAATGCCGATGGCGGCCGCCGGCTGCCATCCCTCTGGCGTCCTCACCCCCAGATCGCCGTAGTTCTCCTCGGTGGCAACGGCCAGGTCGCCCACGGCCTGGCCGGCCGTCGCGTACGCCCCTCCCACACCGATCTGCAGTACGAGACTCGGCCGAGCCGCCTGCAGCGCGACGGTCAGGGCGTGTGCGGTGTTCACCGCTCCCAGCCCCGTCTCCATCACCCACACCGGTCGGTCCCGCAACCCGCCGCGGCTCACTCGTCGTCCGGACAGGGAGTAACGAACCGGCTCCGTCAGCTGGTCGACGATCGATTGCTGTTCCCCGGCTGTAGCGGTCAGCAGCAGGATGGCGGACATAAGGCACCGGATCTGGTGTCCCGTCGCAGAGATAACTTGCCAATTTCGAGCGTCGAGGCGCCCGGTTCAAGGCGCGCGACCGAGGCGAGTTGTTTGGCCCCGCCGCGGGGGCGCACAACGCAGCGAATCGGGAAGGATCGGCGCCCGAAAGGTAAGGTATTTCTGTGACGTGACACTAAAAGCGGAGGACGACCTTTACGGGGCGGGCGTCGACGGGCTTGTCGGCTGCCAGCTCGAAGGCGGGCTGGATGTCTGCGAAGGGAAGGATGTGACTGACGAGCGGCCGAACGTCGAGGCGTCCCTGAAGGATCCAGTCCAAGGCGTTGGTGTAGTCGTCGATGGGATTGTCTCCGGCGTTCACCGACATCACCAACCGGACCTCCCGGCGCTGCATCGCCAGCAGCGGCAACTGGATGACGCCGTCGTGGTTCTCCTTGTCAGGTACCCCGAAGCCGATGACGGTACCCTGGCGCCGAACCAGATCGGCGCACCAGCCGTAGGTCGTCTCCGCTCCCACCGCCTCCACCACCAGATCGGCCAGCGCCCCGCCGGTGAGGTCGCCGATGGCCTCGGCGAGGTCGGGGTCTCGGGTGGGATTCACGGTATGCGTCGCCCCCATGAGTCGGCCTGCCTCCAGCCTGTAATCGAGGGGATCGATACCGATAATAGTCCGGGCACCCAGGTTGCGGAGGACGGCGTCGAAGAGCAGACCGGCGGGGCCCTGACCCACGACCACCGCGTGCAGGTCGAGGACGTTGCCGAGCCGCCCGAAACAGCGCAGGACCGTGCCCAGCAGCTGGCTCATGAGCAGTACTTCCGGCTCCCCGTCCGCCGGGAGCGACAGCAGTCCCTGGTCGGTGGTGAGGACCTGCTCCTGAAACAAGCCCTCCTGCCGGTCGAATCCCCACAGAAGGACGCGTTCGCCTTCGCGGTAGGAACCTGACGGACAGGCCTGGACCCTACCGAGACCCTCGTGTCCCGTCCCCCCCTGTGGCCGCGGATACAACAGAGGCGCGCCGTGGAACTCCGGCATGTCGCTGCCGCAAAGAGCGACCCGCTCCATCCGCACCAGCATGCTGCCCGGCTGAGGATCCTTGTCGTCGGCGTCGATGAGCTCCCACTGACGCGGCGCCCGCAGCCGCGCCGCCCTCAACGGCGTCTCCTATCTCCACCAGCTCGATGGGGATCCAAACGGCCGTGCTTTTCCTCGACTATGACGGTGGCCTCCAGAACCATATGGAAATGAGCTTCTTCATTGGCGTCTCGCTCAAATCATCTCCCCTGCCCGGTGGACAAAGGACCTGTGGGAATCCTGCAGCTCCCTCCTAATTTCCAGAATCAACCCGGGCTGTCAATACTCGCTGTGAGAATCCCACGCTAAGTTTAGCCAACCACCTCTGGAGAACAGGCCTTGGGCACTCGACCGAAGGCCGCCCTGAGGGAGCGGACATGCAGCTTGTCACGACACAGCTGCCCGTGTATTTTCCCCCTTTCGGCCGGTCCCTGGGCGCGCGGCCCGGCCCCACGAATCACCGCGGAGGCGGGAAGGCCAATGCCACGACTCTTTGGGAAGAATTACACCAGACAGCAGCTGCTGGATCTGGTCGGAGACATGAGCCAGGTCGCCGGCATCCGTCGTGCCGAGCTGGTGGAGGGAAACGAGCGCGGGGCGGACCTGGTGGAGGTCTTCAACGCCTCTGGTCTGTGTTTCTCCCTGCTGCCGGGGCGGGCCCTGGACATCGCCTCCGCGCACTACAAGGGGATGTCCCTCTGCTTCCGCTCGAAGACGGGGGACGTGGGTCCGGCATTCTACGAGCCCGAAGGGTACGGCTGGATGCGGGGTTCGTACCTGGGGCTTCTCACCACCTGCGGCCTGACCTTCGTCGGCCACCCGGAGGTGGACCCTCAGGAAGAGGAGGAGGAGCTGCCTCTCCACGGGAGGCTCTCCTACATTCCGGCCAAGAACGTGCTCGCCGAAGGGGGCTGGGAGGGAGAGGACTACGTCGTCCGGGTCCGGGGAAAGATGCGAGAGCACATTGTGTTCGGTCCCTGCCTAGAGATGACGCGGGAGATCTCCACCACGCTCGGCGAGAGCTGTATCCGCATCCGCGACCGCGTCGAGAACCTGGGTGCCGACCCCACGCCCCTCATGGTCGTCTACCACACCAACCCCGGGTTCCCCCTGCTCGACGCGGGTACCCGGCTGGTACTGCACTCCCGCCGCACCACCGAATGGCTCGAGGACAGAGAGGTGGTCGCCGACGACTACACCCTCGTCAGCGCGCCCCGCAAGAAGGCCCATGACGATGTCTACATCCACCGTCCGCTGGCGGACCGGCGCGGAAATGTCCACGTCGGCCTCATTAACGACCGTCTGGAGCTGGGACTGTACTGGAAATTCCCCCGGCGAGAGCTTCCCATCCTCAACCAGTGGCAGCACTTCCACCGGGGCACCTACGTCAGCGGCATCGAGCCGGGCAACTGCAGCGTCCTGGGTCGGGTGTGGAACCGCAAGCACAAGGCCCTGCAGTACATTCAGCCCGGCGAGGTGCGGGAGTTCCACCTGGAGATCGGCGTCCTCGACGGGGCCCGCGAGATCAGGGCCTTCGAGCGCGAGGTGAAGCGGAGCGTGCGGTCCTCCTCCACGAGCACCGGCAGCTGACCTCGGCCCGGTGCCTCCCCTCAGCAAGCCTGCCGCGACTTCGTCCGTCTGCGTCGGTCCTCAAGGACCTCCTCGTAACAGGTGATAAGCCGCTGCGCCGTGCCGCTTTCGGTGTAGTTGGCCAGCACGCGTGCTTTAGCCGCTTGGCCCATGGTGCGTCGGGCAGTGTGATCAGCCAGTAGCTCCCCCACCGCCGCCTCCAGCCCGTCTACGTCCTTCAGCGGGAACAGTCGACCGCTACTGCCGTCCTCGATGACCTCGCGGCAGCCGCGGATATCGCTGGCCACCAGCGGCACGCCCATGGCGGCCGCTTCCATCAGAGCGCGAGGAATGCCCTCGCGATGGGAGGGGAGGACAGCCACGTCCATGGCGAGGTAGAGCTCCGGCATGTCGCTGCGCTGTTCGAGGACCCGACATCTTCCGTCGAGGCCGTTTTCGGCGATTAGACGGTGGGGGTCGACTGCGTCCGTCTGGTCGGGCTCGGAAATAGCGACCACGAGAAACCGCACAGTCGGCAGCCGTCGCGCCAGGCGTGCGGCCATCTCGAAGAACTCGGCATAGCCCTTCTCCAGCACGGTGCGCCCCACCATCCCCACCACCAGGTCCCCCTCTCCCCAACCCAACGCCGACCTGGTGCGACGTCCTGCCCCCGGATACCGGGCCGGATCGAACCTCGTCTCGTCGATGCCGTTGCCGATGAGGTGCAGCCTGCTCTCCTCCTTGAACCGGTGTCGAATCGCGTAGCCGTAGTCCTCTTCGCTCTGGAACAGCAGATGGTGACAGAAGGCGGCGGTCCAGCGCTCGGCGGACACAGCCGCCAGATGGCGAAGACCGGCGGTGTTCTCGTTGAAGAGAAAACCGTGGACCGTGTGAAGCACCAGCGTCGAGCGGGAAATCCGCGCCGCGACGGGTGACAGCAGGCCGCCCTTGGGATTGTGGGAGTGAACGATGTCGAAACGCCCACGGCGAATGACGCGGTACAGCGCCGCGGTGCAGCGCATATCGGTAAGAGGCGAGATCTCCCGGGCAAAGGGGATCTGAGTGACCTCCAGACCCATGCTCCTGAGTTCTTCCGAGAACGAGCGCCACTCCAATTCCGCGCGCGGGCCCCGACCGCAGATGACGGTCACCTCATATCCCGCGTCCCGGAGCTTCGCCAGGCGTACTCGGAGCATCAGGTAGGCGATGCGGACGGTGGGAATGACGTGGGCTACCCGAACGGCCATGTCGGCATGGCGACGGCAATAGGCGGCAGGACGCTCACAGTCCTGCCGCGTCCCACACCTGCTGTGGCGACGAGGTCGTTGCGGTGCAGGCGCCGGGGGTGAGAGATGGGAACATAATCGGAAAACCCTTTAGATCATTTAACGAAGCCTGTCCCTTACGGGTGAGCTGTCGCACCCTCGCTACTCACCTGGCGACGTTGTTGTTCGGGCTGCCTTCCAGAAAGGCGATGATGTTTTCCACCGCGCCTTGATTCAGCAGCTCCACCCCTTCCGGAGTCTGGTCTGCCGCGTGGGGGGTAAAGACGACCTGCTCGCAGGCCCTGATGGGATGGTCCGCCTCGAAAGGCTCCTGCGGGAACACGTCCAGAGCCGCCCCTCCCAGGTGCCCCTCGTTGAGTACCGCCGCCAGGGCGTCGAGGTCCAGCACCTGCCCCCGGGCGCCGTTGAGGATCACGGCGTCCGCCTTCATCGCCTCCAGCTCCCTCCGCCCGATCAGGTGATGGGTGTCGTCGGTGAGGGCGACGTGGAGGCTGATAAAATCCGCCGTGCTCAGCAACTCGTCGAACTCGACGAAGCGGACGCCCAGCCCCCTTGCCCGCTCCTCCGAAGGGTGAAAGGTCCAGGCGATCACCTCCATGCCGACGGCCCGTCCCAGACGCGCCATCTCCGCACCTATGTTGCCCGTCCCCACGATACCCAGCACCTTACCCTGGACCGTGAGGTTCATGCGCCGCGTCCAGCGACCGGCGCGGACTTCGACCGTGTGAAAGGCGGCGCGCTTGGCCACGGTGAACATCATGCCGAACAGGTGCTCCGCCACTACCGGCGCCGTGCGTCCGGGCTGGTTGCTCACCACCACACCCAACTCCGCGGCCACGCGCAGGTCGATCATGTCCGTGCCGATGGAGCAGGTGGTGATCATCTTCAGATCGGGCAGGGCCCGCAACGCCTCCTCCCGCCAGGTCACCGAGCCTCGAGAGTTGATGATGACGTGAAATCCCCGCGCCCTGTCGATTTTCTCCGCCTCCGTCGACGGGCGCGAGTCGTACAGAGTCAGGTCACCATAGTCGGCGAGTCTGTCCAGTTGGGCAGAGCCGGCGATCTGTGGTGGGTCGTCGCCGGGCACCAGAATCTTCACACGTTTGGCCATGGAGCCTCGTTGAAAGCGGTTGGGCCATTCCATATATTGGATTTTCGCCCTCAGTCACCTCTATAAAACGCCAGCCGAGCCGTCGTGTCAAAGCGACGGCTGGACAGGCTGCCAAGGAGGAAACCGATGCTGAGAGAGCTCGTGGCCCCGGCCAGAGAACAGCTGGCCTTCTCCGACTGCCCTGCCCAGCCCCTGGCTCCCGACCAGGTGCGGGTCAGGAGCCGCTTCGGCGCCGCCAAGCACGGCACCGAGATGGCGATGTACAGGGGCTACGCCGCTCCGCGCGGCGGCTACGACGGCAACTACCGCCTCTTCACCCAGCAGACGGAGATGATCCGCTACCCCATCCGCCTCGGCAACATGTGTGTCGGTGACGTGGTGGAGACCGGAACTGACGTCCAGCTGCTCCGAATCGGAGACCGCGTCGTCGGCCACGGTTCCTTCCGCCAGGAGCACGTGTGGGCGGAGCGGTCCGTCCGCAAGCTGCCCGACGACATGCCGTGG
>PBRM01000221.1 GCA_002725915.1 Gemmatimonadota bacterium | reverse complement strand
GGTGGGTGAGTGAGTGGGTGAGTGAAGATGAGAATTTGCGGAAGGGTCATCGATTCGTCTTCATCGGAACGGCCACTGTCCGGCGTACTGGTGTCCAACGGCGAGCACGTGGTGGCCACGGACGCCGAGGGCGAGTACGAGCTCGATCTGGAGCCCGGGGACCATTCCTTCGTGTGGGTGACCGCACCGGCGGGAAGACGGCCTGTCTCCGAGTTCTACTGGCGCGCAGCTGATGCTGTCGCCGCGTCGGATGCGGTCGATTTCCAGCTCGCGCCCGCCCCAGAAAGCGCCGCCAGCTCCTTCCGGCTGGCACAGATAACCGATACCCACGTGATCGCCAGGGAGGGAAGGCTCACCCAGGCGGAGGAGCTGGCTCGCTCCCTCCAGCAGCTGGAGGCAGGGGACCGACCCGACTTCATCATCGCCAGCGGCGATCTCACCAACCGCGGCCAACTCGATGAGCTCAGGGACTTTCAGCGCGCCTTGTCGGCAGCTGCGGCGCCTGTCTTCCTCCTCTTCGGCGGACACGACGGCAACCAGGAGCGCCACAGCAGCGAGGAGAAGTCAAGCTCCAGCTTCACGCGGAATTACGAGGCCGTCCTGGGACCGACTTACTACAGCTTCGACTGGGGAGAGGGTGGGTGGCATTTCGTCATCTACCCCAACGAGGAGTATTTTTTCTCCGAGCGGGACCAGCTCCGCAAGGCTGCCTGGCTCGAGGCGGATCTGGCGAGCCAGCCCCCTGGACGGCAGACGGTCATGGCCGTGCACACGCCCCCTCCAACCGCCTTCCTGGAGAAGCTGTCGGAGCGCGATGTGGTGCTGGTGGTTCACGGCCACTGGCACTCGAGCAAGGCTTTCTCCTATCAGGGCGTCAGCGTAGCGGCTACGCCGCCGTTCTGCTTCGGCGGCATCGACACCAGGCCGAGGTCGTACCGCCTCGTCGAATTTCAGGGAAGTGACCGGGAAGTGGCAACCGCTCTCCGGGCGGTCGGGTCCGGCCCGAGTCGGCCCAGCACACCCGGAAAGGTGGGTGCGTTCGAGCTCGCCTGGAAGCGGCCCGTTCCTGGGGGTTTTCACCGGGCCGGGGTGGTTGTTAGGGGAGGAGACCTGTTGATCAGCTTGTCCGACGAGGATCTGGATGGGGGAGCGGGCCTGCTCTGCCTGTCGGCGGACAACGGCAAGGAGAGATGGCGGGCCCGGACCGAAGCGTCGATCAAGAACCGCGTTGGTCTGAACGCGTCCGGTTCACGCGCCGCGGCCCTGTCGGTTTGCGGCCGGCTGCACTGGCTGGACACCGCCGATGGCACCGTGCTGTGGACGGCAGATCTCCCCGGTTATCCGCAGCGCTGGCTCTACACCTCACCGGTGAGCACAGGCGACGCGGTCTACGCGGGGGGGAAGGCGGGAGTCGGCTCTTTCCATGCGGAGTCAGGTGAGGTTATATGGTACAAGTCGTTGGAAGAAAGCGATAACTGGTCCTGCTACGCAAGCCCAGTCAGCTTCGACAATCTCCTCATCATGCTGCTTCAGCGCCGAGGGCTTCTGGCCTTGGAGAGGAATTCGGGAGAGATTGCCTGGGAGCTGGTTACAGGGGTGGACTACCAGTACGCCGCGCCGGTGCTGGTCGGGGACTTGATCGTCAGTGGCGGCGACAAGGGGGAGCTGCTGGCGCTGCGGGCGGTGACGGGGGAGGTGGTGACCCGCGGTAAAACACTGTCGGCGCCATACCCGAGCGGGCTGACCGTGGTGGGGGGACGTCTCATCGCGACCACACCGGACGGACAGGTGCGCTGCCACGACCTCGAGTCGTTGGACCTCCAGTGGACCTTCGATACGGGACCGGATCTGCTGGACATGACCCCCTACCGGAGGGACATCAGCTCGGTACTGGCATCGGCAGTGCTATTGGGGGACGACCGCCTGGCGGTGGGTGGCAACGACGGTGTTCTCTACATCCTCGACACCGCCAGTGGAGGTTGCTGCGCACAGGCCGCGTTCGGGGCTCCCATCAGCGCGCCGGTCACGAAGGTAGACAGCGGGTTCTGTGTCGGCACCTTGGATGGTCGGCTATGCCGCTATGTGAGGGGGTGACTGACCCCCGCTCCGCTAGACTCCTAGCGCGGGGCAGCGGCGGCCTGGACGCGCCGGACTCTGGCGGGCACCCCGTCCTGACCGATCTCGGAAGACAGAATGCCAAGGCTGCGATCCTCCAGAGGCAGGCGCACCTTGATACCGCCCCGTCTATGCGACTCCCTGAGGGCGAGGGCGGTCTCCAGCGCCGCGCGGCCGTCCTCTCCCGAGCACAGGGGCTGGCGTCCCTCTTCGGCGGCGCCTATGAGATCGCTGACGATGGTCAGCCCCATTCCCTGCATGCGGGCGGGCAAGGGAAAGGGGAACCTGGCGGCGATGCGTTGGTTCCGAGGGCCGCCGGCGCACAGCTTCCAGTACTCGATCTCCATGCCGTTTGACACGGATCGAATGCGACCCTCGGTGCCGATGACGTCTACGTCCCAGGAGGCGGCGCCGCAGGGCGTGGATCGCAGGTAGGCGCGGACGCCGTTGTCGAACGCCAGGTAGCCATTTCCTCGCGGATCTCCCTCACTCAGGGCCACTTCATCTGACTCGAGCTCTCCGAAAACCCACTCGATATCGCCACCGGCCAGAAAGCGGATGGTGTCGATGGCGTGACTGCCGTTGTGCGACAGTCCGCACTCGGCATAGACCGTGATTTGAAGCAGATCTCCGAGTTCGCCGCTGTCGATCAGCCGGCGCGCCTCGGAAAAGTGGGGGTTCCATCGACGAGCGCAGTTGACCGCCAGGGCGACGGCGTGCTCGCGGCACACCTCGATCATCGCATCGGCCTCGGCCAGCGTCAGCGACAGCGGCTTTTCGGCCCATATGGCCTTGACTCCGGCGCGGGCGACATCCTGGACGATCTGCGAGCGCATCCTGGCGGTGGTGCAGATGCTGACCAGATCGAGCTGCTCCGCGGCCAGCATGTCTCGATAATCTTCGTACAGTGTGCCCGCGCCGAGCCCCCAGCGCTCGCCAAAGATGTGTCGTTGCTCGCCGTGGATATCGGCACCGGCCACGAGTTCGACTCCGGGTGCAGCGTGGTAACTGGGGGCGTGGCAGTAAGGCAGGAAGATGGAGCCCCCTCGTTCGATCTCGTCGTCGAAGGTGCTTCCCATTCGTCCCAGACCGATGACAGCGGCGCGGTAGGGGGGTGGCATGGTCGTCTCCTTTCAGGTCAGGTTGAGTCGACGACTGGATCAGACATGAGCCGTTCGCCGGAAGTTCACTCGTAGCGCAGGGCGTCTATGGGGTTGAGCATCGCGGCCTGGCGGGCTGGATAGTAGCCGAAGCCGATTCCAACCGCTGCCGCGACCCCGAAGGAGAGGGCGATGGTCCAGAACTCGACGATCGTCTTCCAATGGGCGTACACCGTGATGACCTTGGTCATCGAGTACCCGATTACGACCCCTATCATGCCGCCGATGAGGCTGACCATGACCGCCTCGACAAGGAACTGAGCCAGCACATCCTGGCGTCGAGCCCCCAGAGCTCTCCGGATGCCGATTTCCCGCGTGCGCTCCAGGACCGAAGCGAGCATGATATTCATGATGCCGATGCCGCCGACGACGAGCGAAATGCCGGCGATGCACCCCATGACGATGTTGAATATCTGCTGGGTGCGCTGGCTCTGGCGCATGAGCTCTTCCGGGATGGCGATCTTGAAGTCCTCCACCCCCCGATGGCGTCGCTTGACGATAGCCCGGATGATGTTGGCGGCCTCCTGCAGGCGGTCGGCGTCCTTCACCTGGACGGTGATCTGGCTGAGTTCGGCGTCGTCTGGCTCCCACTTGAAGCGCTTGCTCAACGTGGTGAGAGGAATGTAGATGTCCTCGTCGATATTACGCACCTCAAGAACGCCGCCTATCTTGCCGCCGGTAGCTCCCTTGTCGGCGAGGATGCCGACGACGGTGAAGAACTGGTTGCGGATCTTCACCTGGCGCCCCAGGGCCTCCTCGAAGAAGAACAGCTTGCGCTTGGCGTCAGCCCCGAGGACGCAGACCCTTCTGGCCACTGTAAGGTCCTCGTCGGTTAGGAAGACACCCTTAGTCAGGCGCGCATTCAGCACCGATACATATTCGGGGGTGGTGCCCATGACCATGGTGTGAAAAGAGACGGAGCCCACATGAGCTCTGGTCTTCAGCTCTCGCTGAGGGGTCACGGTTTGGGCCAGAGGACAGATCTCGGCTATGGATAGGGCGTCGTTTCGAGTCAGGCCCGCAGACATGTTCTGTCCCCCCTTGACCTCCTCACCCTCCTCCTCTTCTTCGGGGTCCCAGTGCTGGACGATGATGTTGTGAATACCCATCTGGCTGATTTGATCGAGGGCCTCCTGCTTGGCCCCCTCGCCGATGGAGAGCATGGCGATGACGGCGGCCACGCCGAAGATGATGCCGAGCATGGTGAGAAAGGTCCGGAGCTTGTGGGATGTGAGACCCGAAATACTCAGGCCAAAGGTTTCCTGGATGTCCACGCTCACTCTCCCATGCTGACAGCCTGTTCCGCTTCGCCCTCGTCTCCCTCCATGCCCCCGAGGGTTTCCAGCACGACAGTGGGATCCCTGAGGGCGACTCGGTCATCCGGTCCTAGACCCTCCTCGACGATGACAAAGTTCTCGTTGCGCTTACTCAAGATGACTTCCAGTTGGCTCGGCTTCCCGTCCACTATGCGGTAGACGAGGGTCTTCCCGCCTCTTTCGAAGACGGCGTCGATGGGGATGTAGAGGGGGAAGCCGGTAAACTCCTCCTCCGACGACGCGGGGGGCACTTCGTCCGCGCTGAGCGTGTCCGCCTGCGGCACGGTCTCGATGACGACCACCGAGGTGGCTGACATTCCGGGCTTGAGGCGCTTGTCGACCTCTTCGAGCTCGATCTCGATATCGAAGACCTTGACGTTCTTGTCACCTTCCTTTTCGTGACCGAGCGCGGCGATACTCGTAATGGCACCGTGGAAGGTAGGCTCGGGCAGAGCATCGAGCTTGATTGCCGCCCGCTGTCCGACTTTCAGCTTGTCGACATCGACTTCGTTCACGTACGTCTTGACCTTTATCCGGGACAAGTCGGGCAGCGTGACCAGGGTCGCCCCGCCCCACGGCTCGTCGCCGACGCGGATTTTCTCGGGCCGGGAGCCCTTCCATATCTTCTCGTACACTACGAGCCCCGGCGTTTCCGCTAGAACGGAGAGGCTCTCCAGGTCCTTCTTGGCCTTGTCGAGGTCGCGCTTTTCTTGCGCCTCCTCGAGCTCGCGTTTTCTGCGCTCAGCCCGATCGACGATGTTCTGGGCCTCCAGTTTTCTGGTCGCTTGCGCCAGGGCCAGATCGGCCTGCTTCTCCCTTAGCTTGGCCTCCTCCTTCTCCACCAGCGCCTCGAATTTCATTTTCGCTACCTGCAGGTGTGCCAGGCGGAGTTCCGCGCCTTTGTTCTCGATGTCCGACTCCTGACGGCCAATCTCAACGCCCTGATTGGCCAGCGTCTTCTCGAGCTCCGCCCTGGTGGCCTCCAGCCCCTGTTCGGCCTCGGTGACTCTCTTCTCGAATTCCGCCTTGTCGAACTCGATCACGAGATCCCCGATATCGACGATATCGCCCTCGGGGAAGAGCTGGGTGATCTTCAGCTGTCCGCGGACCCGCGGAGCGTTGATCTGCACCGATTCCACCGCCGACAGCTCTCCGTTGTTGAGGGTCAGGGTGATGACGAACTCCCCCTGCTTGACGGGAAAGGAGGCGACGGCAACAGGTTCATCCTCGAGCACGACGCGAAATCCCATGAGCGCCGCCGCTAGGGCAGCGACTATGCCAAGACCCAGAAGGGCCTTCTTGATCCCGGCGTGCGGCTTTCTGTTTCGGTCGACAGTCTCTTTGGACATAAGGCATCAATCCGGGCAGGTGAAGTGCGATCCGCCCGAAGGCGATCGGCCAGTGGCGCCAGCGCGAGCAATTATATGACGGGTGCCGGTACGGCCACCCTGTCGCCCTTCGCCAGCCCCGACTCCACGATGACGGAGACATTGTTGTGCTTGCCGAGAACAACCTCGACGGGCTCGAAAGAGCTGCCCTTGGCGCGGTATACCACCGTGCTGCCCTCGCGCTCCCGCACCGACGATAGCGGAATGAAGAGGGCGTCAGGATAGGCTTCGACGATAATCTGTACCGATGTGGACATACCGGGGTAGAGTCGGCCGTCCTGTTCTTCGATATCGACAATCACCTCAAAGATGTGAATGTTGGGGGCCTCTTCCATTTCGTTGGCCATGGGTGACACCTTGGAGACCTCACCGTGAAACTCGGGTCCGGGAAACGCCTCCAGTCGGATCAGGACTTCCTGTCCCGGTTTGATTTTCTCGATATCCATCTCTCCAACTTGGGTGTAGACCTGCATGGCCGTGAGATCGGGAAGGCTGAGCAGGGCAACCCCTCCCCACACGACGTCGCCCTTGGTGACCTTGGCGCGACGACGCCCGCCTCGTTTGCGGATCACCTCGTAGACGACGATGCCCGGCTTGGTGGCGTGCATGCTGAGCCGGTGGAAGTCCTTTACGACCTTCTCATAGCGGTGCTCGTAGTGGGAGATCCTGAGCTCGAGATTCTGCCTCTCCACGCGGTTGACTATCTTGCGCGCTTCGAAGGCGGCGGTCGCCTGCTTCACTGCCCGCTCCGCCTTCTCCAGGTTGATATCGCGTTGCTCGCGCTCGATGGGAGAGGCGTATTCGGACTTCTGAATGTTAAGGCGCGCGAGCTCGAGGGAAGCTTGGCGCTGCTCGATCTGGAGCTCCAGCTCCGCCAGCCTCTGCGCCTGGCTGGCAAGGTCCCGGTCAAGATCGGCCCGAGCCTTTTCGAGTGAGCCTTCCTCGTCCTTTACCCACTTCTCGGCCTCGGAGCGGTCGAACTGAAGGATGAGGTCGCCGACATTGACTTTCTCTCCCTCCGGCCAAAGGTATACGATCTTCAGATCGCCTCGAACTCTCGGCGCGGTGATCTTCTCGTTCCAGGCGGCGCGGATCTCTCCGGCTTCGATGTGGCTGATGATGAATTCGCCGCGTTCGACCAAGCAGGTCGTGTCAGCCGCGGCATCGGCGCTGCCCGCCCGCCCACGGGCCAGGAAAGCCACCGAAACGGCCGCGATGATGAAGACAGCGGCCCATCTGGCTCTGCCCGAGCTGAGCCATTCGAGTGACTTCACGCTCGCGCCTCCTCCGCGGCCTCGACATTGAACTCGTCGCTTTCGATGCGGCCGTCCCGGAAGCGAATTATGCGGCGACAGTAGGCGGCGATGTGCTCCTCGTGGGTGACGATGATAATGGTGTTGCCCGAGGAGTGCAGGCTGGAAAAAAGATCCATGATTTCCACGCCGGTTCGCGTGTCGAGGGCTCCCGTGGGCTCATCCGCGAGAATAATGGAGGGGTCGTTGGCGAGGGCGCGGGCCACGGCGACCCGCTGCTTCTGACCGCCCGACAGCTCGTTGGGTCGGTGGTCCATCCGATCCGCCAGACCCACCGAGTCGAGGGCGTCCACGGCGCGCTCACGGCGCTCCTTGGCCGAGCAACCGGCGTAGATGAGCGGCAGCTCCACATTGCGCAGGGCATTGGACCTGGGCAGCAGGTTGAAGGTCTGGAAGACAAACCCGATCTCCTGATTTCTGATTCGCGCCAGCTCGTCGTCGTCCAGCTCGCTTACCATCTCGCCGTTCAGTTCGTAGCGTCCGGCAGTGGGCACGTCGAGACAGCCGACAATGTTCATCAGCGTCGACTTGCCGGATCCGGAAGGACCCATGATCGCCACGTACTCGTTCCGTTCGATCTCCATGGACACCCCCTGCAGAGCGAACACCTGGGTGGCCCCCATATCGTAGGTCTTCGCGACCTCCTCGAAGCGGATGAGGGTCGAACGGGTGTCACTCATAGACTCGTCGAAGCCGCTTCGAATAGAGCCATCCGGCAGTTGCCGTGGAGGGGACTCGCACAAAGGACCAGGCCGGACTCCGCTTCTCTTCCACGAGGATGTCTCCGGCGCCGACGTCGGCGAGGATGGGTGAATCCGACCCCGGCTCCTCGCGAAGGGAGCTCGACTCCGCCAGCACGACCAGGCGTCCGAGGAGGTCGTCGATCGTCTGGCGGAAAACTTCGAGGGCATCGAGGGCGTACGGGTCCTGCCCTGCTGTTATGCGGATTTCCGCAAGCGTGTTGAGATGCCAGGTAACGGCGAGGCTCGATCCGGCGCCGCGGCGAAGTTCGACGACTGAGGGCTCGGCTTCGGTCGAGTTTCTTGGGCCGCTGACGCGGAAGCGGCAGGTGACGAGGGCTTCCGAGTCGGGGTTTCGCCCCGGCCGAACCTCCCAACCCAGAAGCTCGGGATCGTCGTAAGCCTTGAGGGAGTAGGCCCGGGTGAGTTCTTCAAAGCTTGTCGTGATTCCCCTGTACTCGCACTCGGCTGACTTTACCAGCTCGATGTCGAGGGAGGAATTCCGCTCAACGCGGTAGGCTGATCCGGGGATGAATACCGAAGCCACCAACAGTACCGCGGCCACACTCTTCGGCCTCAGCAGAAAATCGAAGCTCATGGTGCCACGAGGCTCTCCAACGTGCCTCACTGCACATAAGTATCAGCATATAAAAACATTTAACAACATTAACAGCGGGGTGTACCCTTGTCAAGGTGAGACGGGGATGCTGAGCAGCTGCTAACAGAGATCGCACCAACGGCTCGGGGGTTGGCGATCACCAGGCTCGGCTCTGGCGGATGGACGCTGCATCCGGCGGCGGGATGGCTCCCTGTGATTTTCCCTTGACAGCCCCGCTACCATCCTGACCTACGAGGACATGAAGATTATCTTTGAGGAGAATAAGTTGGCAGACGTTCAGTAGAGAAAGTCCCCCTCCATCGTGTCCTTCCTATGCTGCCCGGCCACTTGCGTTCGGCTGCTACAATTGCGGTTTTGGCACGTGCGAACACGGTGCCAGCCGGCTCGTCTTTGATCGCCTCCTCGCCGCGGGCGCAGGCAAACTCGGCGATGAGCTCGAGCTCCGCCTCTTCTCGGACCGGCACGTGTTCCTCAGGCGGCGTCTTGCGCATGGGTTGCTCTCGCGTCGGATGCTCACGGTTGCCAGAAATAGGTCGTCTTGAGCTGCAGCGAGCGGTTCAGCTGATGCAGGGCGGCCTCCGTGTCCCACACGTGGTTGTAGACCACGAACAGATCGCTGCCCGGCCGGAAACGGTAGCTGAGCAGCACATTGCCTCCGACCACGTGCCGCTGGCTGTTCCACTGAAAAAGTCCTCGCACGTAGAACTGTGGCGACAGCGTCCACAGCACGCGCTCGCTCACCCGCTGGGTGATGAAGTCGCCGGCGGGCAGCTGTACCTGATTGACCTCGTACTTCGACTCCAGGCTGAAGCGGTCGCTGGCCTTCCACGTGGCTCCCGCGTCGACACGCCGCCGACTGCCGTCGAAGAAGTCCCCTGCCTTCAGCGCCAGCCGACCCCCGAGGCGGCGGCTGCTGCTGAGGAACAGTCTCAGGCCGACTTCCCGGAAGGTGTAGTCGCCCACGGAAATGTCGATGTCGTCGTGGATCGCGAAGTCGTCGTCGAGTCGCTCGAATCGCTCCTGGGCCTCGATGCCGATCCAGTCGCCGGCCTCGGTTTGGAGGAAGAAGGACCCCCGTACCTCGCGGGTCTGCAGCCCGTTGTCACGATCAAGCAGGTGCAACCACTCCACGCCCGTCGAGTAGCGGCGCACCCACGGCGTGTCCGGCCGCGACCGGTAGCGCAGCCGGGAACGCAACCGTCGGATGTCGGTGCGCGGCACGAAGCCGATCTCGGGGTCGAAGTCGTCGCCCACGTCCAGGTAAGACGCCGACAACTCCACATCGCCGGCGCGGCGATCAAACTCCAGGTACCAGGCCTGGTTCGCTTCCTGTGACCCTGGCGTCCAGGTCTGGGCGGCGAAGCCGGTAAGATTCGTCGACCCCTCGAGGAACGATAGGTTGGCGTCCACGCCCAGGGCGCGGTTGTAGTCCCCCTCCTCTCCGGGGTTCTTGTCGGTCAGCATCAGTCCCACGCTGGAGCGACCGAGGATGTCCCGCTTCACGCGCAAAACATTGAACAGTGTGCGCTCCACGTCGACGGTGTCGATCACCGCGGCCGTCACCGTGTCGACGAAGCTCAAGTCCCCGCGTGGGGCATCGTCCAGCTCGTCGAGGTCGTCGTCATCGAACCAGACCCCGCTGTCGGTGAGGTAGCGCTCCTCTTCAACTTCGTCCCGAAAAAGGGCAGGTTCGGTCATCATGTTGAGGGCGCCGATCTCCCACGGGCCCACACGTCCGGACAACTTGGCGCCGTAGCTCACCGGCACTTCATGGCCCTCCTGGATGCCGATACGCCGGCTGTAGAACAGTACCGTCGGCGGGCGACCGCTCAGTCGCCCCTGGCGCTCGCCGACGGAGAAGATCCCGGCACCCTCGAGGAAGAAACTGCGCTTCTCGGGGAAGAACAGGCTGAAGCGCGTCAGGTTGACCTCCTCGCGGTCGGACTCGACCTGCGCGAAGTCGGTGTTGTACGACAGGTCGAGTGTCAGGCCGCGGCTGACGCCGATCTTGATGTCGGCGCCGATGTCGACGAAGGGGTCCTCCGAGGAATCGAGGCCCTCGAAAGCTCTCTGGGTGCCGGTCAGCAGGTAGGGAACCACCTCCCGCTGGGAACGGCGCTGCAGTCGCCCGAGTCCGGTCAGGGCGGCCAGCTGTGACGTGCGCTGCCCGCCGCGGAACCCGAAGGACTGCGGCGGCGGCAGCAGGAAGATCTCTTCGTTCCTGCGTTTGATCGTGCGCCCCACGTTGATCCCCCAGCGGGCCTCGTCGCTGTCGGGGTAGCGCAGCTGGTCGAAGGGGATGGCCAGCTCAGCCGTCCACCCCAGGCTGTCTCGCCGGGCGCTGCAGGCCCACACCGCGTTCCAGGCGTCATTGAGGGTGCGGCCCTCGTCGGTGAGGAGCGCGTCGAACTGCGCCCCCAGGGGATTCGTGCGGAACAGGTAGCCGCCGCGACGGTTGTCGTAGGTGTCGAGGACGATCTGCACGTGGTCGTCCTCGTCCAGGTCCCCGTCCCGGCGCATGCGGGCGGCGGTGATCCGTTCTGGCTCGCTGTCGAAGCAGCGGAGAGCGAAGTACAGGTGGCGGTCGTCGTAGAGGACGCGGACCTCGGTGCCTTCGCTCGGCACGCCTCCCTCCTCCGGCTCGCGCTGGAGGAAGTCGGCGCTCGGCGAGGCCTGCACCCAGACGCCGTCGGCAAGATCGCCGTCGATGACCGGCGGCCGGTCGGTGCGCGCAGCCACCACCTCCGGATCGTGCGGCTCACCGAGAACGGTGTTCGCGCTCAGGATGGCGATCAACGCGACCATCGGCAGCGTTCGAGTCCACGGCCTCTTCAACAGCGAGGTCTATCGGTGGGAAGAAGTATATAGGACAGATAAAGGGGCATTATCGATAGTCGGTCAGGCAGGATCGGTGAATAGCGGCCTGCGCCGGAAAATCAGGGCGGCTAGCTTTTCAATCAACGCTTGCTCCTGGCGCGGCTGCGCTCCCACTCCTCCATGCTCATCGCGCCGGCGACCACGTGGCTGTTGTCGCCGAAGCGACCCGGCTCGGGCAGCGCCGGCGGGTCGACGAACCGGGCTCGGGACGCTTTGTGCTGGTTCTCGGGCTGCAGGATGTCCTCCTCGCCCTCGGCGAGGTGTCGGTACAGCAGTTTCAGCTCCGGGGAAAACCTCGAGTACACCTCCCGCGGCACGTACGTCCTGAGCGTGTGGCCGCCCGAGTGCAGGTTGCCGAACTCGTTACCCGACAGCCACCACGGCGCGTAACGGCACACAACCGCCGTGCGCTCGTGCTCGCTCTGGTTGGCAGCGCCCGAATGCCAGAGCCGCGTGTCCTGCATAAAGACCGAGCCCTCGGGGGCCGAGATTTGGAGCTCGCCCGGGATCGGCGCTCGTTCGTTGATACCGTCATCGGGGCCGCGCGGGTTGCGCGGGTCTTTGTGCGACCCCGGAACGACCCAAGTGCCGCCGTTATACGGGGTCACGTCCTCCGGGCCGAGGTACCAGACCGTGGACAGCGCCATGCAGACATCTGGGAATGGCTGGGCGACCGCGCCGCAGTGGTTCCACGGCTCCTCGCTGCTCGGCCCGTACGCAGTCAGATCATGCGGCCAGTCGGAATGCCAGCCGCGACGCAGCAGCTGCTCCTCAGAGAGCGCCTCCGCCGTCGGCTTCGACGACTTGTTGACCTCCGTCTGCAAAATGCGGACGTGCGTATCGAGCATGGCCTTGGCCACCCGGAGCACGCGCGGCGCCACGAGGCACTCGGCGAAGATCTCGTTCCGCGCGATGTCGCAGAGCTCGGCGTTGGGCGCCATCGGCGGCCGAACAGGGGCCGAATGCCCTCTTTCAAGCCGCTCAGGGCCGCTGCCAATCTGGGAGTCGAAATTCTTGCGGCGCTCCAGCTCTATGCGTTTGCTCCGCTCCGCCTCGCGGTCCTGCTGCAACAGCCGGCGCCCGCGGTAGACGCTCTCGCGCACCGTTCTGACTTGGCCCTCAGGGATCACCCGCTCGACGACGCAGAAGCCCTGGACTCGCAGCGATTGCAGGTACCCCTCGATCTCCCCGTCACCGCCTTTGGGGATACCCGTGCCGATGGAGTAGGGGAGTCGCAGCCGATCATCAAGATTCAAGCGTTTCAACAAAATCAATTCAGCTAGTTTAATGATTCAGAAATGCGTCTCATCTATCGCACTGGTGGGAGAATAAAGGGGCATTATCGATAGTGTGTCAAATGGGCGCCGGGGCCTGGACGTACAACACTTCCAGGACCCTCACCACCTTGCGCCAGGGCGCTCAGCATGCCCTCTTTGGGCGGTCGTTAGGGTAAGTTGGCCCCACCTCAGAAACTGACCGGTGCTTCGCAACAGTGATTCAACCAGAATACTGAGTCACCGGTTCGTGGGGTGCCAACGGCTTCGTCCTTCTGGCCGACGCTTCGTCCCATTCGGAGTCCATTTTTCGTCAGCGTCATAACGGATTCAATCGCCCGTTCCGCACATAGCCACCTGTGGTCGAGAGCAGCTGTCCAACTCGCAGCTCTGGGCTTATAATCCCGATCAGGAATAGATATGCGTGGGTGAGGATGATGGGCGCTCGCAGCGGCGCAATAGACACATAGAGTCTCTTATCGATCGTCACCCTCGGTCGGCCCCTTATTCGCGACTGTGAAATCTAGGACCTGCAATCTGTGCGGTGCCCGGGACGACCTCCCGGGTTCTCTTTCCGAGAGATGCCCGTTCAAAATCACTTGCTTGCCCAACGCCGTTTCGCGCAGTTTGGCTACCTTCCCCTTCCCTTCGGGATGCTCCACGAGCAGGTACGTAAAGTCAAGACCCGTGACATCCAGAGCAGGGTCCCCACCACGTTCGACCACCTTCCCGGCGACGCGGATCTTTGTTCCTTTCGGAGTAAATCCGTTATCCCGGATGACCTCGACAATTTCC
>PBRM01000220.1 GCA_002725915.1 Gemmatimonadota bacterium | reverse complement strand
GGTTTCTCATGGGGTCGGACGGGAGGAAGATGAGCAAGTCGCTGGGCAATGTGGTGGACCCTTTCGATCTGGCAGCGAAATACGGACCGGATGCGGTGCGCTATTACCTCCTGAAGGTGGTTCCCTACGGCCAGGACGGGAAGGTCGGCGAGGCCGATCTCGCCAAGCGCTACAACGCGGATCTGGCCAACGACCTGGGAAACCTGGTGGCGCGCGTGCGGGCTCTGGTGCTGCGCCATCTGGATGGAGTTGTCCCGGGCCCGAATCATCAGGAATCGGACAGCGACCTGATCGAAGCCGGCGCCGGACTCGCGGCGCAGGTTCGCGCGTCGGTCGACGGGCTGCGGTTCTACGCCGCTCTGGAGGAGGTCATGCAGTTCGTGCGGAGGCTTAACCGTTATTTCAACGACGAGGAGCCCTGGGTGCTGGCCAGGGATCCGGGCAAGAGGGAGCGGCTGGGCACGGTCCTATACAACGTCGTCGAGGGCCTGCGCATTTCCGCCATTCTGCTGGAACCGGCCATGCCGGGAAAGGCGCGCGAGATCAGGGCTAGCCTCGGCCTGGCCGATGTTCCCACCTCCCTCGAGGCTGCCGCTACCTGGGGGCTGACGCCTGCTGGAACTCGCATTGCTGACAAGGCGCCGATCCTCTTTCCAAAGGCCGAAATTCCCTCGGTGGAAACCGCGGCGTCCTCAGAAGAGGAACCAGCCCCGGATGAACCCGTCGACGGCCGTGGCAATAGGGAGCTGGTAGCCGGCGATGACGAACCGGAGGCCGACGTAAACAAGGGTCCGATCAACTTGGACGACTTCGCCAAAGTGGATCTCCGCGTAGCTGAGGTGGTGGCCGCCGCCGCTGTGCCCAAGACCGACAAGCTGCTGAAGCTGACCCTGCGGATGGGGGCGGAGGAGAGGACGGTGGTCAGCGGCATTGCCGAACACTACCGACCCGAGGATCTGATCGGCAGGCAGGTGGTGCTGGTCGCCAATCTCAAGCCTGTCAAGCTGCGGGGTATTGTGTCCGAAGGGATGATCCTTGCCGCCGACGACGGCGAGGGAAACCTAGCTCTGGTGAGTCTTGATCGAGACACGCCGGCCGGCTCCCAGGTTCGCTGACAGCAGAGCGGAGGAAGGTTCGTCGCACGCCGGTGCGCGCAACCGCTAGCGGACCGGGAGAACCCTCTGAGGGCCCGGACCCTCTGTTCCAATCGAACGCCACCTGCCTTCGTTCCATATCAAGTCGGGTACCTCGGCGCGCGAAGCGTCTGTGGTGCCGCGTGAGGTCTCGCAGAAAAGTGCGAGCGAGGCCAATTCTTGGAGGATCTACCTTCGGGCTTGCGGTTGGCACAACAAAAGTAGACGAGATCGATTGGAAGGACTCTCTGCGATGGCATCAAGAAATGCGGGGAAGAACGGCTTGCCAAGAGAATTCGTCCGTCACCACTCGCTTGAGAAGCCTCATGAGACCTACCTCGAGCCCTCGCCCGAGACCTCTCTTGAGACCGCCGCCCGACAGAGGTATATTCACCGCCCGAACGACAATTACCCGGGATGCAGCGAAAGGTGGAGGTGGCTACTCGATGGGCAGAATACGGATGGGATTTATCGGCTGCGGTGGTAACGCGTCCGGTCACATCGGCCGCGTGATAGAGATGGCGGAAACAGCTGTGGTCGCCCTTTGCGACGTCAGCGACGACAGTCTGCAACGGGTCCGGGAGCGCCACGACGCGATTGGCGATTTGCCCACCTTCTCCGACTACGAAGAGATGCTGAGCCAGGTGGAGATGGATGCAGTGGAGATCTCCACGCCGCATACGCTGCACTTCGATCAGATAATGAACGCCCTCGACCGCGGCCTCCACGTGCTGTCGGAAAAGCCCATGGTATGCAGGGTCGATCACGCCCACGCTGCTATCGCCAAGGCCCGGGAGAGGGGGAAGATTCTGATGGTATCCTATCAGCGCCACCTGGCTCCCCAGTTCAGATTCGTGCGCAATCAGATCAAGTGCGGCGAGCTGGGAGAGGTCCAGTTCATCTCCGCGATGCAGGATCAGCGCTGGTACGAGGGGACTCGGGGAGCCTGGAGACAGCAGCTGGCGCTCTCAGGCGGGGGGCAGCTGAACGACTCGGGGAGTCATCTTCTCGACATCGTGCTGTGGATGACCGGTCTGCAGGTCGACGAGGTACACGCCTACATGGAGAATTTCGAATCGGAGGTGGATATCAACTCCGCCCTGTCCGTGCGTTTCAGCAACGGTGGCCTCGGCAACATATCCATCGTCGGCAATTCTCCCGTCGGCGGTATGTGGGAGGACATCACCATCTGGGGATCGAAGGCCGTCGTCTACATGCGGAACGGCAGCATCACCTACAAGACGCCCTCCGAGTCCAGTGAGCCACAGGGGCTGCCGGGCGCCACCACTCCGGATCAGAATTTCGTCGACGCCATCCTCGGCAGGGACGAGGTGCAGGTTCCCCCCGAATGCGGCCTGCGCGTCATCGAGCTCACGGAAGCGGCGTGGGAGTCAGCGCGGACAGGAGTTCCGGCGAAGGTCGAGGCTGCCGCGTGAGCCCAAGGCGATCACCCCGGCCTCGCCCTGGAGAGAGGAGCTAGCTGAGGTGGCAGGCGCTGGAGTCGTTCGCATAGCGATTGTCGGCATGGGGATCGGCAAGGCCAACGGACTAGCCCTGGCCGCCAATCCCCGCGGCCGGGTCGTGGCCTTGTGTGATCTGGTGGAGGAGCGCATGGTAGAGCTCGCCAGACAGCTGCCGGGGGAGCAGGCGCTTTATATGGACTACAAGCTGATGTGCCGCGATCGATCGATTGACGCCATTTTCGTCGGCACGCCCAATCAGCTCCACGTGCCGGTCGCCGTTGAAGCGGTACGTTGCGACAAGCACGTGCTGGTCACCAAGCCTCTGGCCGATTCGGAAAGGGCCGCGGCTCGGCTGGTGAAGGCGGCGGAGAGCGCGGGGGTGGTGAACATGATGTCTCTGTCGACGCGATTCAGCCCGGCCTGCCGCTACCTGCAGGCGAGAGCGGAGAGCGGCTACTTCGGCGAGCTCTACTACGGCCGCGCCCGCAGCGTCCGCCGCAACGGCATCCCCGCCTGGAACCTCGGCTTTATTCGCGAGGGCGGGGGCGCCTTCCGCGACATGGGGGTCCACGTGTTGGACGCGGCCTGGAGCATCATGGGACGGCCACGGCCTGCAACCGTTACCGGTGTGTCGGGAGCTCCATTCGGGCCCAGGGGCCTCGGCTACTCCCGGGCGACTCCGCCGAAGACGTATCGCCAGTTCGCCGCTGACGACTACGCCGGCGGGTTAATCCGCTTCGAATCCGGCGCTGGTTTACAGGTGGAGAGCTTCTGGGCCTCGCACCAGCCCCCCGAAGTCCAGGTCGAACTGTTCGGCACCGACGCGGGCGCGCGTTTGAGTCCCCTCACCATCTACCGTACCGAAGACGGCGTCGAAGAGGACACTTCGGTGAACCTTCCGGACCGGGGTGGATCGGGCAGCTGGGACCATATCGCCGCCCACTTCATCGACTGCATACTTGACGGCGTCGAATGCACGGCGCCGCTGAGGCACGGCTTACAGGTTCAGCAGATGATGGAGGCGCTGCTGAAGAGCGCCAGCACTGGAAGGGAAGTGCGCTTGCACACTAGTGCAGAGGAGTGGAAATAAATCCCTGTCGCCCCAGAGCCATTCAAAATCATCCACTGCGAGATGGGTCCGGAACGGTTCTCTGCTTCCACAGCAACCTGCTGCACCGTTCGGACGCCAACGACAGCGCCGACCCGCTGAGCCCTCCTGCTGCTACACGGCGATTCATGACACGCCTATTAATCCGGTCGTGGGGGGGACGTTCTCCCGGCTTGAACACTGGGACGACGACCGGGTTCGGGAGGTGGCGCGGCGGCACGGCGAGGGGGTGACCGCGCGGCGGCACGGCGAGGCGGGATTGAGCCGTTACCAGGAAAGATTGGAGTCGTCATGACCATAGAGAAGCTGTTCCGCGCACCGTACTCGGTGCCCAACGCCCTGCAGGTGACCGGCGAAGGACTTTGGGTCGCGGATCAGATCACCGACCGGGTCGCCCTCGTAGAGCTCGCTGGGCCTTCTGAATACGGGGTCACCAAACTGATTCGGGACATACCGAGCGAGTCGTCGAACACCAGCGGCATGGCGCACGGCGCCGGTACTCTGTGGCTGGCCGTCAACGGGGCTGCCACCCTGTGGCGTCCGCCCTGGGACGCGGACGCGGGGGCCGGAGAGGGGGCGATCCTCCAGGTGGACGCCGACAGTGGACAGACGTTGAGGCGCGAGCTTGTGCCGGGTGGGGGTGGGGTGCACGGCATGGAGTACGATCACTTCGAAGAGGGTTTCTTGTGGGTGACGACGCTCAAGGATCGAACCTTGAGCAAGATTCGCATCGAAGGGTGGACGGTCGAACACGTGATCGCCCTACCGTACGGCCGCGCACATGGAGTTGTGCGGGCGGCGGACGGCGTCTGGGTGGTGCACACCAGCGAGCGCGTCATCGTCAAGCTGGATCTGGAGAGTGGAGCGGAGATGGATCGCGTGGTGGTACCGGAGTCGGAGCCGCAGCCTCATGGCCTGTCGGCCTATAACAGTGATCTGCTCTACTGCGACGCTACCTCGGGTTGGGTCGTGAAGGTGTCGCTGGAGGATCTCGAAAAAGCAGACCGGTGGCACTTCAAGGAGAACGCCGATGGCGACGGCCGCAGGATCATCTGAACTGACCTGTCCTCACCGCCGCTGGGGGAAAACGGAACTGTCCATTCCGGTGATTCCCTTTGGCACGCAGGGCTTTGGCAATCACTTCGGCCACGTAGTCGATGAAGACGCGGTGGCGCTGGTGCGCAGGGCGGTCGACATCGGTGTCAACCACTTCGACTGCGCCCGCTGCTACGGGGACTCGTTGCGCAAGCTGGGATTGGCGCTGAAGCAGGGAGTCGTGAAGCGGGAGGAGGTCGTCATCAGCGGGCGCGTGTGCTGCCACAGCGGCGCGCGGTGGGGCGGCTACGGCGAGGGCGAGCCGGATTACTCTGCCGAGCGCGTGCTCGCCGACGTAGACGAACAGCTGGAAATTCTCGGCATCGAGTGCTTCGACGTGCTTTTCTTGCACGATCCGCCGTCCATTAAACCCACTCTGGAAGCCGGCGGGGCCCTCGAAGGACTGGAGCGGGCCCGAGAGCGATCCCTGGTGAATTGGATCGGCTTCGGCATGAATCCCCACGACTTTCATCTGGCGGCCATGGGCTCGGGGCGAGTCGATGCTCTGCTCACCTTCAGCGACTTCAACCTTTTGCGCCAAACCGCGACCGACGATATCCTGCCGGCGGCAGCGGACCTCGATATAGGGGTCATCAACGGCTGGTCGATCATGAGGGGTACGTTGACCGGGGTACCTCTTGCAACACTGATTTCGAGCGACAGCTGGTCGCCCGATCACCGGCGGGCAGAAGCCATGCGGCTATGGTGTGCGGAGCGGGACATCCCCTTGCTGCAGCTGGCCCTCCAGTTCTGCCTTGGCGACGGGCGCGTACACGGCAACCCCATCGGCAGTCTCAATGTCGATCAGCTGGAGATGAATGTGCGGGCGGCCGCACAGCCCTTACCCCATGGGGTGATCGAGGACTTCCTGCGCGCCGAGCTGTAGGAATCGGGCCGAGCCGCACCCTCACTCTTTCGGTCTTTCACTCGGTCAGCCAACTTCGACCATCGATGCGATTACTCTATCAGGAGCTCTGACATGAAGATAGCCGTCCTCCGCGGACCTCGGGATCTGCACATCGAGGAGAGGGAACTGAACACGAGTGATCTGGCGCCGGATGAAATCTGGGTGGAAACGGAGATCACGGCGCTGAAGATCGGCACGGACAGGGGCAACTACGAAGGGGCTGAGCAGGTTCCTGGAGCGCCCGGCTATCCGCGCTGGGTGGGTGACAGCAACGTCGGCACCGTCCGCGGGATCGGGGCGGGGGTGACCGGTTTCCAGGTAGGAGATCGGGTGGTCTCCCGCTACCACCACCAATCCGCCTTCGTGGGACGTGAATCGGAGTCGATCGTCAAGGTGCCGGAGAGCGTGGACTCGGAGAACGCCGTGTTCTCCCATCTATACACCCTGAGCGCCCACTGTTACCGCAAGGCGATGTTCACACCAGGAGAGAACGTCGCCGTCGTCGGACTGGGCGTGCTCGGGCTCGGGGCGGTGGCGCTGGGCCCGTTGTTCGGGGCCCGCGTTGTGGGATTGGGCAACAGTCCCGCCCGTCTGGAGATGGCCGAGCGTATGGGCGCCCACGCCTGTTTCATGTCCGACGACGCGGATTTGTCCGCCAAGCTCGACGAGTTCACTCGCGGAGCAGGGATAGATCTCGTCATCCTCACGGCCAATCCCTGGCCCGCCTTCCGCACCGCGGTAGAGGTCGTGCGCGACAACGGCCGCGTCGCTATTGTCGCCCTGCCCGGGCGCGGAGAGCCACCGTTGGACTTCAATCCCCTGGATATGCGCTGGTTCTACAACAAGGGGCTCGCCCTCGTGGCGGTGTCTCAGCGGGGGGGGGATCTCTTTCCCACTGAAAGCGACCGCTTCGACGGGGTGCGGGGCTGCGAGCACACGTTGGCGCTGATGGAGGACGGGCGCCTCGAGCCCAGGCGTGTGATCACTCACCGGATGAAGTACACGGAGATGGTGGAGGCCTACGAAATGGCCTATCGGCGCGAAAAGAGCATGCTCGGCGTGGTCTTCAGCTGGCGGGAGTGAGGGTCCGGCCTTTCCAACGCCGCAGCCAGCTGCCTCCACCTCCCGCCGCGCGCGGCCGCCAGGGGCCTCACCGATCTGCCGCCACTCCTGGACCGAAGATCCTATCTGAGATTCGACGGCCACTTCTCCGAAGAGGGGCACCGCCGAGTCGCCGCCGACGTCCTTCAGGTGTTGGCCCAACAGGACGGCACCAGGTCCAGGCAACCGACAAGACTTGGCGCCGACCCGGAAGACCTGCACAAGGACAGGTGAGCGAGAGATGCTGATCAGCAGCGGCAAACCGGGCGGCGCCCAGGTCCTCCACAGATCCGATCTGTGCGAAGATGAGAGGCGGCAGCTCTTCGGGAGTGTCGACCTGCTGGGGCCGGCCGAGATCACCGCGGGCGGGCGCGCAACGCTGAAATTCTCCATCGCCGCCGGCAGTACCGGATTGCCGGTTGGCGGGCGTTTGCGGATTGCCTGGCGCTGGCCCTTCGACTGGTCACCCCTCCAGATCGCGGATGCCGCCGCTGATGGGTACCTATCGGTGCGAGTCCAGCGCCCGCCGGGACGCGATCCCGGGGGGCTGTCCCTGCGTCCCGACTTCCACGCCAGGGGCGACTTCGATCCCTGGAATCACCACATCGAGCTGACCGTTGTGCAGGGCTCCGTGCGCGAGGGCGATCGCATCGAGATCAACTGCGGCGACCGCACCGGTGGCGGCGGTGGCTGGCGCGCCCCCACCTTTGCGTGCAAGGCGGAGTTCCTGGTGGCCGTCAACGCGGACGGGGGGGGAGGAGTGGAGTGGACGCGTCTGGTAGATCCACTGGCTATCTCCGTCGTTCCGGGGCCTCCCGAGCGCATGGTGCTGATGTTGCCCACCGATGCGATGCTTTCCCAGCCCTTCCACCTGCACCTCAGGGTGGAGGATGGCTGGGGCAACCCGACGAAGATTTCCGGTGAGATCCTCCCTGGCCTGGGGTGGATGCATGCGGGCGGCGACGGCTCAGCAGGGCTGGTGGAGGATGGGGCGGAGCTGCCACCAACCGCGGAGACGGAGCTACTGGACGATCCGCCCATCTATCGCTTCCGCGTCGCCGGGGCGGAGCATTCCGGCACCTACGTGGCGGTGGCCTCGGCGGCCGGTACCGATCTGAGCGCGCGGAGCAATCCGCTCCGCGTCCATGCGCAACAGCCTCCACGTCGAATCTTCTGGGGAGACCTGCATTCTGGCCAGACGGAGATCGGCTGCGGTGCCGGCAGTCTGTCCGCGCACTTCCGTTTTGCCCGCCACGCTGCCGGTCTCCAGTTCGCCGCCCAGCAGTCCAACGACCACTACGTCACTAGCGATCTGTGGAGGCGGATTCAGGAAGAGACGGAGGCGGCCCACGACCGCAACGGAGGATTCGTCTCCTTCCTGGGATGCGAGTGGAGTCCCCCCACCGCGGACGGTGGTGACCGCAACGTCATCTACCGGCAGCGCCGGCCTCGCCTGCGGCGCTCGGGCAGATTCTTCACGGAATCGACAGCCGACCCCGACACCGACCTGTCCACGGCGCTCCCTTTTCTGGCCGCCATGGAGAAGGAGGAGGTATTCCACAACCTCCATGTCGGAGGGCGCCCGACGAATCTGGATTTCCACGCTCCGGGGATCGAGCCTCTGGTGGAAATCCACTCCACGCACGGCACCTCGGAGTGGTTTCTGAAGGATGCCCTCAGCCGCGGGTACCGGGTCGGGATCACGGCCGGTACAGACGGGGTCATGGGACGACCAGGCGCCGACCATCCGGGCTGGCGACAGAACCGGAACCTGCGCAGCGGACTGACGGCGGTGTACGCGAGGGAGCTGACGCGCGAGGCGCTCTGGGAGGCGTTGCGGGCGCGGCACTGCTACGCCACTACGGGAGAGCGGATCATCCTGCAGGTGGAGGCAGACGGACACGGCATGGGGGAGGAATACGAGGCGGCCGGTCCCCCCGAGATTCGCATCGCCGCCATCGGCACCGCGGCCATCGAGCGGGTCGATCTGCTCCGTGGCACGTCCACGGTCAAGAGTTGGACGATCGCCAGGCCGGCGCCGCAGCGGGGGTGCATTCGCCTGCTGTGGAGCGGCACCCAGGAGCGGGGCACGGCAGCGGCCCAGAGGGTGCGATGGGACGGCAGCCTGAGGGTGACGGGGGGGCGGGTTCTGGGGTGGCGGCCTTTGGGATTTCAGTCGCCGGAGGACGCGGCGTGGCAGCAGCGCTCCGGCACCGTGTGCTGGCGTTCGATCACCGCGGGAAACCGCGCCGGCCTGGTGTTGGAGATCGAGGGAGACGAGTGCACGCGGTGCGTGTTCTCATCCATGCCGTGTGAGGTGGAGTTCGAGTTCGCCCTGGGACGGGTGGGGGAGGAAACGCTCACCGTCGACGCCGGCGGCGTGGGTCGGCGGGTTGAAGTGGGACCGGCGCCGGCAGAGGACGGGAGGCGCGCGGTGGAGGGCCTGGATTTCCGCGATGAGGAGGGGGCGGTCGGCACCTCCCCCTACTGGGTGCGCCTGGTGCAGGTGGATCAGGCGATGGCGTGGAGCAGTCCGGTGTACGTAACCAGGCGTCCCCAGTAGCTGAGAGAGGGAGTGGCTGATGGGGCGCGGTTGCCAAGGTGGATCCTCGGCTCCGGACCGTTCTCCCGGGGGAGCGTTCGAAGCCTCACGCCAGGCCGACCCGGGCCGCGAGGCTCAGCCCCCGTCAGTACCTGTCCGGCACAAAAGTCTGGTTGTTAACCGGAGGACGCACATATCCCGATTCGCTCCGATGCGACGGGCTCGATGGGCGCTGGCGTCTGGTCATCGTAGGGAATCATCCTCGGGGGAGATGCAGTTCAGGCGGGCGCGCTCTTGTCGTCGGCATCGACGACGTACCAGGGCGCCTGCTTGATGTCGGGGTGGGCGAAGATGTCGTCCTTGGCCCTCAAGTACTCCGTGCGCCCCGCCAGATCCATGTTCGCTGAATTCCAGCGCTTGGTGGATCGTCGGTGCGCTGCTGGAAGCGGCGCCCTCTGCTCGTCATCGGATGCGGAGAACCAGTAATCTGACCAGGTCGACGGAGCCCGATTGTACCAGCTGCGATCGAAGATGGTTCTTGCGCTTCGACATTTGGTCTCCCTGCGACAGGACACTATTCCTCGGCGGCGAACTGCAGCTCGATCTCCTCGGTCGGGTCGAGGGGGAAGATAGGGCGAACACAGTGGCGGTACGGCAGCGAATGAAGGTTGGCGCTGGTGGAACCGGGCACATCGACGGAGACGATGCGGGAGGCGATCTCCTCGTAGTGGGTACGGAATCCATTGGGGGATTTGAGCACCACCACGTCGAACTCCGCCGGATCCAAGCCGTTGGCGAGGAAGAGCCGGCGGCCCATGACGTGGACGGGCCGCTCGGTGGCGAGGATGCGGATCCGGTCCAGCATGAGCACAGCCGTCCTGCCCGGACGGGCCGTCGTTCCCTCCTCATAGGTGAAGTGGCCGTCGGACAGGCTCACGACGCGGATCTGAAGCATTACCGGCGCGTGGCGTCCGGGGTCCAGCGTGCCTCCCAGGGAAAGCGCCAACTGGGCGCCCACGCCGGCCGCGTGGGCGCGCGCCACGGCCGCGGCATCGACGATGGTGAGCAGGACGGTGCCGTCGAAGGCGGTTCCGAGGAATCCCTTCAGGACGGCATTACTGTCGCCGGAGGCCCCCGAAGAGGTGGCGTCGGCGGCGTCGGAGAAAACGGTCAACCCATTCGTCCCGGCGGCGATGTCGATCGCTTTGTCAAGGCTGGTCAACTCGGCGACGAAGAGCTCCCGATAGCGCCACATGAAACGGGCGATACGCTCTGCCTCCCACCGCGATCGATCGGGGTCGCCATCGGTGGTGACGACGACATTGGACTGCAGGTCAGGTACGTCGGTGAATGGGTTGCCGATGACAACTCCGGCCGCCAGACCCCCCTCGGAGGACTCGATCTCCCGACACATCTCGATGGCCTCGCCGAAGCGGCCGGTCGCGGTCAGCAGCTCGTCCCCCCGGACCAGCATGGGCAGCGGCAATCGCGCCGTGGCGGGCACGACCTCGCCGCGGGCCATCCGCAGGAGCAGGCGCGCGGCGCGCTGTCCGGTGTCGCGCTGGTCGGTGTGGGGGTAGGTGTGGAAGGGTAAGAGGGCGTCGGCACAGCGGACGAGGCGATCGGTGATGATGGCGTGGAGATCGAGAGAGATGGCGATGGGTCGGTCGCCGAGAAGGTGGCGGATTTCTTCCAGAATCCAGCCCTCCGGATCGGGCTCGCGCTCCCCGGCCATAGCTCCGTGAAAGGCGATGTAGGCGCCGTCGACCCCGGCCGCGTCAGAGCCGACAAGGGCGCGGACGGACTCCAATAGCTCATCTCCGAGTCGATCCAGGTCTTCCTGATGCACGGGTCCTCCCGACCCCGACCACGCGGCCAAGGCGGGTAGCACTTCCACCTGGTCATCTGCCTCGAACACGTCCAGTCCGCCGGCGATTTCAGTGTTCGTACCGCGAAGTGAGGCGCGCATCTCCTCGCCGCGGCAGATCTGAAAGCTGTTGCGGCGCGTGAGCACGGGGTTGAAGGTGGAGGTCTCCTGCTTGAGTCCCGCGATCAGAAGGCGTTTCATAAAGATGGCCAATCTTTTTTCCAGCCGTCCGACATTTGCGGGTCGACTCGGGGACCGCGGGGGAATAAGGGACCGCGCGAGGTGCAGGGGGGTAATATTGAGCCTCAGAGTCCGTGAGGCAAGGAAGCCGCCCGCCCTTGCCTTGCCCGTGGTGATGATCCTATACTACTCAGTTACTTACCTCTACTTACCTCCCTCCCCCAACCGCTCCTGTTTTCCGCATACACTGATGTCACCTGCAGACGATCTGTTCGAGGAATCCGGGAAGCCGGCGGCTGCCCCCGAGCTCGGCCTTGGCGACCGCAAGAAGCTCTACCTTTTCGACGGCATGGCCCTGGTGTACCGGGGTTACTTCGCTCTTCTTCGCAATCCCCAGACCACCTCCAGGGGGATGAACACATCGGCCCCTTTCATCTTCACGGCCACCCTGCTCGACATCATCGGCAAGCAGGAGCCCACCCATCTGGCGGTGGTCTTCGACACCCCGGAGCCGACTCACCGCCACCGGGAATTCGCCGAGTACAAGGCCCAACGAGACCAGATGCCCGACGATCTGAGCCAGGCGATGCCCTATATATTCCGGCTTTGCGAGGCCTTCAATATTTCCGTAATCCGCGCACCCGGCTGGGAGGCGGACGATGTCATCGCCACGCTGGCGGACCGGGCCACGGCCGAGGGCATGACCACCTACATGGTGACTCCGGACAAGGACTTCGCCCAACTGGTGTCGGAGCGCATCTTCGTGTACAAGCCGGGAAGGGGGGGGAGCGACCCCGAGATCCTCGGCGAGAGTGAGGTGATTGAGAACTGGCAAGTAGAGCGCGTCGACCAGGTGCGAGACATCCTGGGACTGATGGGGGACACGAGCGACAATATCCCCGGCGTTCCTGGTATAGGTCAGAAAACGGCTCAGAAGCTGATCGCCGAGTACGGCACGGTGGAAAACCTGCTCGACCACCTGGACGAAATCAAGGGTAAGCGTCGCCAGGTGCTGGAGGAGAACAGGGATCAGGCGCTGCTTTCCAAGAGGCTGGTCACCATAGAGCGGCAGGTGCCGCTGGACTGGGCGATACGAGATCTAGCCCGCAAGCCACACGACGAGGCGGCGTTGAAGCAGCTGTTTTTCGAGCTCGAGTTCAACATGTTCGGCAAGCGGCTCTTCGGCGACGACTTCGAGGCCAAGCCGTTGCGGGTGGGGACAGGGAAGCTGGATGAGGGAGGAGAAGCAGCGGAGGAGGAGGAGCTGAAGACGATCGACGACGTGCCCCATGATTATCGGCTTGTCGCCGACGCGTCCGCAAGGGCGGAGCTCATCGCCTCGGTGCGGGCGGAGGGCGTGCTCTGCTTCGATCTGGAGACTACCGGCATCGATCCGAAGACGTGTGAGATTATCGGACTGGCCGTGTGCCGCCAGCCGCATGCGGGCGCCTTCGTCACCTTTCCCGAGGACAGCGAGGCCGCCGCGGCGGTGCTGGAGGAGTTCCGCCCCATCCTCGAGGACGCGGCGGTGGAAAAGATCGGGCACAACCTCAAGTTCGATGTGACCACGCTGTTGTGGCATGGGGTGGAAGTGAAGGGGGAGCTGTTCGACACCATGGTCGTCGCTTTCCTGGTGGTGCCCGACCTGCGGCGCAGCCTCGACTACCTCTCCCAGGCGTTGCTCGGTTACCGGCCGGTGCCCATCGCGGAGCTGATCGGCGAGAAGGGGGAGGAGCAACGAAGCATGCGGGAAGTGCCTCTCGAGGAGCTGAAGGAGTACGCCGTCGAGGATGCCGACGTCGCCCTGCAGCTCAGCCAGGTGTTGCGGCCGATGCTGGCGGAGAAGAACCAGACCAGGCTCTTCGAGGAGGTGGAAGCTCCGCTGATCCCTGTACTGGCCGCCATGGAGCACGCCGGCATCCGGCTCGATGCCGAATGTTTGCGCGCTCTCTCTCAGGCGATGTCCGCGGAAATCGAGCAGTCGGCGCGGCGTATCGAAGAGCTGGCGGGAGAGCCGTTCAACCTGAATTCACCCAGTCAGATGGGGGCGATCCTCTTCGACAAGCTGAAGCTCGATCCGCGCGCCCGCCGAACGCAGAAGTCGAAACAGTACCAGACCAACGAGCTGGTTCTGACGCGCCTGTCGCACGAGCACGAGATAGCCGGTCAGATCCTCAACTACCGGCTGTGCACCAAGCTGAAGTCCACCTACTTGGACATGCTTCCGGGTGCCATCTTTCCCGCCACGGCGAGGGTCCACACCCATTACGAGCAGACGGTGGCGGCTACTGGACGCATGCAGTCGAGCGGCCCCAACTTGCAGAACATTCCCGTCCGCTCCGAACAGGGGCGCGAGATCCGCAAGGCCTTCGTACCCCGCGACGAAGAGCACACCCTGCTCTCGGCCGACTACTCGCAGATAGAGCTGCGCATCATCGCCGAGATCTGTGGGGACGAGCGCATGAACCGCGCCTTCCGAACCGGAGAGGACATTCACGCGGTGACCGCGTGCCGCATCTACGGGGTGCCGCCGGAGATGATGACGAATGAGATGCGGCGCCAGTCAAAGACGGTGAACTTCGGCATTATCTACGGGATTTCCGCCTTCGGGCTGGCCGAGCGTTTGGGGATACCGCGCAAGATGGCCAGCGAGATGATCGAGCACTACTTCGAGGAGTACCCAGGTGTGCGGCGCTACATGGAGGAGACCGTCGAGTTCGCGCGGGAACACGGTTATGTCGAAACTCTCATGGGCCGTCGGAGGTACCTGAGGGACATCAACTCGCGCAACGCTGCGGCGCGCAAGGGGGCGGAGCGAAACGCCATAAACTCCCCGATCCAGGGCACGGCGGCGGACATGATCAAGATGGCGATGGTGACCATTCATCGGGAGCAGAGAGAGCGGGGATGGCGCACCAGGATGCTCCTGCAGGTCCACGACGAGCTCGTCTTCGACCTCTACCGGGAGGAGGAGGAGGAGGTGAAGGAGGAGGTGGCCCGGGCCATGGTCAGCGCCATTCCCCTGGAGGTGCCGATCGTCGTGGAGATGGGCATGGGGGACGACTGGCTGGACGCCCACTGATGGCGTCGGCCTCGTCTGGCTTGCCAGTTGCTATCGGATGTGTTATACATTTCAACCGTTCCAACAAGCCATGCACGACCTCAACAGTCCAGCGGATCCGTGGGAGGCGTCAGGTGAGCGGAGTAATCGCATCGGCGATGCAGCCACCGCGCCAGGCTCCCCACGCCCGGGACCCGTTGCATGCCGCCCTCCGGAGCGGGCGGCGGGCGACGAGTCGAAACCCCGGTGGTGTTTCTTTTCGCAAGCGTCACCTGACCGAGGAGGATACCGGCACCAGATAGCCAGTTCGTCGATCTGATCGCATCAACGCTCAATCACGAACAATCGCAAAAACTCCTTCTGAACGATCTCGTCTACGAGAAGATGTCCATTGGGACCGGGATTTCGGTCGAGGCCGAGACTTCGTCGTAGCCTTACGAGATCGTCAATCACTCACAAGGGAAGGGTTTGAATGTTTGAATCTCAAGCAGGGGGAGATTCCCCCAAAGACGTAGGGCGGCGGCGACGGGGGGGGGCGTGTGTTTTAGTGTGGAAGGGCGCTGTGAGCCTGGCACTGGCCGCCGTTTTCCTGTTTCCCGGAGCGGCGCTCGCGGACCAACTCGACTCTGGCGACACGGCGTGGATGCTGACGTCCACGGCGCTGGTGTTGTTCATGACCATCCCCGGGCTTGCCCTGTTCTACGGCGGCCTGGTGCGCGCCAAGAACGTGCTGTCCGTACTCATGCAGTGCTTTGCCCTGACGGGCATGATCACCATCATCTGGATCCTCTGGGGGTACAGTCTCGCCTTCGACACCACCGGGATGGTGGCGGGCACCACGAACCTCAATTCGTTTGTCGGCGGCTTGGGCAAGGCCCTTCTCGCCGGCGTCGGTGTCGACGCTCTTACCGGCACCATACCAGAGACCGTATTCGTCACCTTTCAGCTCACCTTCGCCATTATCACCCCGGCGTTGATCGCCGGCGCCTTTGCCGAGCGCATGAAGTTTAGCGCCATGCTGCTGTTCATGGCGATCTGGTCGACCGTCGTCTACGCTCCGATCTGCCATATGGCCTGGAGCGGTGGCGGCTCCTTCTTCGGCGACAGGGGGGTACTCGATTTCGCCGGGGGGACGGTGGTCCACATCAACGCCGGCATCGCCGCTCTGGTGACGGCCATCCTCCTCGGCAAGCGCAAGGGCTACCCCGAACATCCGATTCCACCCCACAGTCTGGTGCTGACCGTCGTGGGCGCCTCGATGCTGTGGGTGGGCTGGTTCGGCTTCAACGCCGGCAGCGCGCTGGCCGCCGGTGGCGCGGCTGGCATGGCCATGCTGGTCACCCAGGTCGCCACGGCGACCGCGGCGGTGTCCTGGATGCTGGTCGAGTGGATGAAGCACGGCAAGCCCAGCGTCCTCGGTATCGTCACCGGGGCGGTGGCAGGACTGGTGGCGATCACGCCCGCATCCGGCAGCGTCGGTCCCATGGGCGCTATCGCCGTGGGTGCGGCTTCGGGAGTGCTCTGTTTCTGGGGCTCTACGATGCTGAAGCAGAAGCTGGGCTATGACGACTCTCTGGACGCATTCGGGGTGCATGGAATCGGCGGTATCGTCGGCGCCATGCTCACGGGCGTGTTCGTTTCAAAGGGATTGGGAGGTTTGGGCCTGGCAGAGGGGACGACGATGGCCAGCCAGGTCTGGAGCCAGTTTGTGGGCGTTGCCTTCACCATCATTTATTGCGCCGTCCTGTCGTTCGTCATCCTCAAGATCGTCGATGCCCTGGTGGGCCTGCGGGTCACCGAGGAAGATGAGGACCGAGGTCTGGACATCTCGCTGCACAACGAACAGGGATACTACTCCGACGTCTAGAATTGACGTCCGCCATTCGCCGTGCATACTGTCTGGCGCTGCCCGCGCACCGGGCGGGTCGGCGCTACGGAGAGGTGATAGATATATGAAACTGTTGAAGTGTATCGTCAGGCCTAACGCCCTCGAGAGAGTGAAGGAGGGCTTGAGCTCACTGGGAGTCATGGGAATGACGGTGAGTGAGGTCAAGGGCTTCGGCCGTCAGAAGGGCCACCGCGAGGTCTACCGCGGAGCCGAGTACAAAATAGATTTCACGCCCAAGCTGAAGATCGAGGTCGTCGTGGCCGATGAGGTGGCCGACAAAGCCATCGACGCGGTGAAGGAAGCGGCCAACACGGGCAACATCGGTGATGGCAAGATCTTCGTCCTGTCAGTGGACGAGGTGGTTCGCATCCGCACCGGCGAGACTGGAGAGTCCGCCGTGTAAGTGGTTTTGCCCGCTTGCGGAAGGGGCTGCATCCTCTGGATGCAGCCCCTTCTATCTATCTATCTATATCTCCACCCACCCATGGCTCTGAAGCTGATCCGCCAGGCCCTGAACCGCCACCGCCCGCCGCCGCGCATGTGGCGCGTACAGCCATTGAAGAAGCGCTACGACGTCGTCATCATCGGTGGGGGCGCTCACGGCCTGGCCTGCGCACACTACCTGGCAAAGGACCACGGGGTGACCGATGTGGCCGTCCTGGAGAAGAGCTACATCGGATCCGGCGGTAGCGGGCGCAACACCGCTATCATCCGCGCCAACTACCTGACTCCGGAAGGGGTGAGGTTCTACCACCAGAGCGTAAAGCTCTACGAGGACCTCACCGGCGAGCTGGATTTCAACGTCATGTTCAGCCAACGGGGTCACCTGACGCTGGCGCATACGGACGGCGACGTCCGCACCATGCGTCGACGGGCAGAGGTCAACCGACTGCAGGGGGTGGATTCCCGCCTCGTGTGGCCGGAGGAGTTGGTCCGCCTGTGTCCCCTGCTGGATCTGAGTCAGCACCCCCGATACCCGATCCTAGCGGCCCTCTACCACCCTCCGGGGGGCATTATCCGACACGACGCGGTAGTGTGGGGGTACGCCCACCAGGCAGACCTTGGGGGAGCCCACATCCACCAGCAGACCGAGGTGACCGACATCGATGCCGGCAACGGGAGCACGGTGCAGGGGGTGCAGACCACCCGGGGGTATGTGGAGACGGGAACGGTATTAAACGCCACGGCGGGCTGGGGATCTACGCTTGCGGCCATGGTCGGTCTCGAGCTCCCCATGGAGACCTTTCCCCTGCAGGCGTGTGTCACAGAACCTCTCAAGCCCTTTCTCGACCCCGTCATTGTCTCGGGCAGCTTGCACGTGTACGTAAGTCAGTCGGACCGGGGCGAGCTGGTCATGGGGGCCAGCATAGATCCCTACGCCTCCTACTCGCAGGATTCCTCCCTTGATTTCCTGGAGGGAATCGCCGGTCACGTGCTGGAGCTTTTCCCCTTTCTGGGCAAAGCGCGGATTCTGCGCCAGTGGGCGGGTCTGTGCGAAATGCCGCCTGACTTCAGTCCGCTCATGGGGAAGACTCCGGTGGGGGGGTTCCTCCTCGATGTGGGCTGGGGGACGTACGGTTTCAAGGCATCCCCTATTTGTGGCAAGACCATGGCGGCGCTGATCGCCAGCGGAGAAACACCTGATCTGATTGCACCCTTCCGCCTCTCCCGCTTCGCCGAACTGGATCTGGTGGGCGAAAAAGGGGCGGCGTCGGTGGGACACTGACCGTGCTGATCCTCTCCTGCCCGAACTGCGGTGAACGCAACGTCAGCGAATTCCGTTTTGGCGGCGAGAATTCGCCCAGACCTCAGTCGCCGATGGCGGCAAGCGAGGCGGAGTGGGCGGAGTACCTCTACCTGCGCGCCAACAAGATGGAGGGGGTACAGGTAGAGTGGTGGTATCACCAGGCAGGCTGTGGTTTGTGGTTCCTGGCGGAGAGGGACTGGGTGGCGAACGAGGTGGTGAGGACCTACACCTGGGAGGGTGTGTGCGTAGCCAGTGCAAGCGAGACAGAAGCCCATGACTCCTGAGCCTGCCCGAGCCGGTGAACTGCCCGGACGGCTGGGGCCCCGGCCGGGAGAGACGGTCGACCGCGACCGCTCGATTCAGTTCACCTTCGACGGCGAGGCCTACAGCGCTCACCCCGGCGACACCATAGCCTCCGCTCTGGCGGGGTCCGGGGTCCGGGTCTTGAGCCGCTCTTTCAAGTACCACCGGCCCAGAGGACTGCTGTGCTGCGCCGGGCACTGCCCCAACTGTCTGGTGCAGGTCGGGGACGAGCCCAACGTGAGAGCCTGCCAGCAGCAAGTGGAGGAAGGGATGGCGGTAACGGCTCAAAACGCCTGGCCCTCGTTGACGCACGACCTCCTGTCTCTGAACCGATACGCGGCCCCGCTCATGCCGGTCGGGTTCTACTACAAGACCTTCATGCGACCAAAGAAGCTGTGGCCTCTGTACGAACGAGTCCTGCGCTGGGCATCGGGACTCGGGACTATCAATACCCAATCGGAAGAGCTGGTGGGGGCGGACAAGCGCTATCTGCACGCCGACGTCGCCGTGATCGGCGGCGGCCCCGCCGGCGTGGGCGCGGCCCTTGCGGCGGCGCAGGAGGGGGCGAGGGTCCTGCTCTTCGATGAAAACTCCGATCTGGGGGGGCACGGTCGCTACCGGCGCGGAGGAACCGGTGCCTGCGAAGCTCTGCGGTCGCGGATCGATGCCGTGCAGGCCGTTTCGGCGGTAGGAGAGATCGAGGTGTTGACGGACACCTCCGTCTTCGGGTGGTATAGACACAACTGGCTCGGCGCAGTACGGGGTCGGCGTCTTTTCAAGGTGCGAGCCAGGGCTGTGGTGCTGGCTACCGGGTCGTTCGAGCGACCTTCGATCTTCGGCAACAACGACCTTCCGGGCATCATGCTGGGAAGCGGCGTCAGCAGGCTTCTCCATCTGTACAGCGTGGCGCCCGGCCGTCGAGCCGTGGTGGCCACGGTCGACGACGCAGGTTGGGAACTGGCCGCCGATCTCATCGCCGCCGGAGTGGAGGTAGTGGCGGTGGCGGATGAGAGAGAGGAGAGACCGGAACTGGCGGCCGGTCCGGTGGCTGACAGCGGCGCCATCCCTCTATTCTCTCACGCCATCTCGGCGGCGATCGGCAGCGGCGAGGTCAAAGGAGCGCTGCTGGTGCCCGTGGCGGGCACCGTCGACGGGTCAGCGCGGGTGGCGGGGACAACCGTTGAGTGCGATCTCATCGCCCTGTCCACGGACCGGACGCCGGCCCTGGAACTGGCGTATATGGCTGGTGGCGGCAAAACTCATGTCGGCGCGGGGACCGCCGGGGGGGTGGAGGACGTCCTGCCGCCCGCTATGTATGCTGCCGGCCGCTGCTGTGGTGTGGATGGCGTCGCTGAGGGTATCGGCGCCGGGGAGCTCGCCGGCAGCGCCGCCGCCGCTTACGCGAGGGAGGGGGGGATCGGCGCTGGCCGTGCTGGCGTCGCCGTCCGAGCCGGG
>PBRM01000219.1 GCA_002725915.1 Gemmatimonadota bacterium | reverse complement strand
TCGTGCGACCCCCCTCCGAATTGGCGATCACCACCGGCTCGCTCCCCTCCATCACCGCCACACACGAATTCGTCGTGCCCAGATCTATACCGATTACCTTAGCCATCTCAATCTTCCTCTCCCTCCCCGTCCTGTGGTTGGGCTTCGCCGGCTTTGCTCACCACCACCCTCGCGGGCAGCACGACCTTGTCGCGGAGCATGTACCCCTTCTCCATCTCTTCCAGCACCGTGCCGGGGGGATGCTCGCTATCGGCGACCTCCATCATGGCCTCGTGAAGGTTGGGATCGAAGGGCTCGCCCCGCGCCTCGATCTCTTCGAGACCGTATCCCTTGAGTATACTCTGAAACTGGTTGACGATAAGCTCCACTCCCTGCTTGACGGCAGCGGCGTCCTCGGTCTCCTGAGAGAGGGCGCGGCGCATGTTGTCCAGCAGGGGGGCAACCTGCAAGAGCAGGTCCCTCACCGTCTCCTCGCGAGTTTCGGAGCGCATCTTCAAGGTGCGCTTGCGAAAATTATCCAGTTCCGCCGCCGCTCTAAGGTAGCGATCGTAATTCTCCGCGGCCTCAGCTTGCGCTTTTTCCAGCTCTGACTCGGCGGCGGCCTCTTCGCCACCAGCTTCGTCCACTGCTTCGGCAGCGGCGGCCTCTTCGCCACCAGCTTCGCCCACTGCTTCGGCAGCGGCGGCTTCCCTGTTCTCGCCGCCCCGGGCGGCAGCCGCGCCCCGTACCTGTGCACTCTCCTTAGGAGAGACATCACCCTCTTCTACCTCGCTCATGGACTAATCCAGCTACCTCTCTCGACTTGCGATCGCGCGCGTCACGGACTTTGTCGTCCATTCAAAAAAAATGCCCGGGGACAACCCCACGGACAGTTCGCCCGAAGGCGGCAGATCTCGGTTAACTCACCAGCTCGGGTGCGCGGGTTGCCGCGTAATTCAACAGGGCCACCAGCCGCTCATACGGCATTCTCGTGGGGCCGATCACGCCGAGCACACCCCCTCCTCCCCCCACGGCGTAGCTGGCCGTAACCATGCTGCACAGGTGCATCTCACGCGGCTCGTTCTCCGTTCCGATGGTGACGACGACGCCCTGGCGATCGGAGAGCAGATGGGCGAGGTCGTCCTTGCGCTCGACCAGATCCATGAGACCGGCGATCTCCAGCGAATCGCGGAACTCTGGCTGGACGAATATGTTGCGCGTCCCGGCCACGTGCAGATCGTCTCCAGTAGCGGTGGCCAGTGCTTCGATTTCATCCACTACTACCCGCAGGAGTTGCGGATTCTTGACCGAGGCCGACTGCATTCGCTTGCGGACGGTGGAGCGAATCTCGTCCATCGTGAGTCCCGCCAGCCGCTCGTTGAGCAGTCGGGCGATACTCGCCATGTCCCGGCGGGAAACGGTGGACTCGACCTCTATTACGAGGCTCTTGACCGGACCGCGACGAATCGTCGCCACCAGCAGCAATCGTCGGCGCGTCAGACCCACCAGTTCGAGGCCCTCGAAGACTCCCTGTTCGAAGGAGGGTGCCAGGACCAGTCCCAGCAGGCTGGAGACGTCTCCGATCACCTCCGCGAGCTGGCCGTGAATCTCATCGGCGCGACCGTCTCCGAACGCCCCTTCGACCTGACGCCGCAGGGCCACTGCCTCGCTCGGAGACACTCCACCGAACTCGCCGATCTCCCTGACATAGGCCCGGTAGCCCTCGTCGGTGGGAACGCGACCTGCAGAGGTGTGAGGTTGGCGGAGATAGCCCTTTTCCTCCAGCACGGCGAGGTGCTTTCGGATAGTGGCAGGACTCAGGTCAAAACCCTCTCGCCTGAGCAACGTGGCCGAGCCTACAGGCGTTCCTAGTGAGACATACGCCCGCACCGTGGCCTCCAGAACCGCCTGCTCTCGGCTCGATAGGACTTCAGTCGCCACGTGAGGAATCCTGATACTCGCTATCGGATGATTGTGCCCGACGTGCGGTGGCGGATCGGTGCCGCTACCAGCTCTTCGGGTCGGTTGGCCAAAACGGGGCTAACTAGCTTGAGAAATATGCAGAAGAAAGACTTTTGCCCGGAAGGAGAGAAGGTAAGCTCGCCCTCCTGTTTGTCAAGGCGTCAGGCCTCTTCCGCATCGGCCTCCGCCAGGCTGGCGATCCAGTCCGGCGACCACTCCCTCCCGGCCCCGCGATGGGCTAAAATCAACGCCCCCATGACCGGTGACAGAATAGGCGCGCGACGGCAGACCTGGCCAACCCTTGTCAGCATCCCCTCTTCCAGCGCGCCCCAGAACAGGTCCGCCTGCTCGAACAGCCCACCGGCTCCAGCCACATCGACGACATCGGTCATGCCCAGGTGAAAAGCGACCGCTCCCGCCTGGCACCCGAGGGATCGCGCCCCCTCTCGGACGATCCGAAGCGCCTCCTCATCCCCCTGCCGGGCCGAGGCGAAAACGCACGGGGCGGCCGCGGCGATGCGCCGCCGGTCCAGCCGACCGCCGTATACACCTGCGACGACTTGGTGCCAATCCTCCAGCTCCAGCGCCGGCCCGAGTTCCCCTTTCAGGGCAGTGGGGGGTCCCCAGCCATCGAGCTGGCGGAGCACCGACCGAATGGCCTGCAGAACCAGCCAGTAACCACTCCCCTCGTCGCCCAGCGTCGGCCCCCATCCACCGGCGCGCACCTCCGCGCCGGCCGCATTCTTCCCCAGGACCATCGAGCCAGTGCCGGCTATCACGACGATACCCTCGGCGCCGGCATGGGCCCCCTCTAAGGCAGCCCGAGCGTCACTAACCACATATATATGATTTGCTAACTGATTGTCGAGCAGCCTATTAGCTACCTCTTCCTGCTCACTGGTACGACCGGCCCCGGCAAGGGCAAGGCAAGCGGACACAAGTGGCGGGCCGCTCCCCTTGGCGGCCTCGACACCAAGACGGGTCATCAGCTCATCTACCAGTGCCTCCACGCCCTGCAGGCCGACAGCCTGGAAATTGCCGCTACCTGCCCGAGCGCGCCCGACGATGGCGCCAGAGCTATCGACTAGAACCGCTCGCGTTTGCGTACCACCACCGTCTATGCCCAGTGTCAGTTCCAATTTCACCCCCTCCTCCCTTGCTGGCAGGCAGGGAGGTCAGCCTCGTAGCAGAATAAGGGGCGACACCGAAGCGGTGCCACCCCTGATTGCCGGACGTTGGGCGTCAGCCCGCCATGGGCCGCCTCTTACTTTGCCTCTATTCATAGTTATCGGCAAGCAGCCTGGATACTTTAGCGGATATTTCGACACAGGCCATGGAGAGCCGCACCACAGGGCAACTGACTGATTCCTGAGGAGATGGTGAAGTGCTCACCTCGGTGTTCAAGGCCGTGCGGCCGGGAAAGAAGTCCCGAGGGCGCGGCAAGAGGGGTTCGCGGGATCCGTTGGCCCCGCCATTGCCGAGGGCGTACGTTTTCTTCGTGCAGTTCATCTCACTTGTGAGGATTGATACTATGAGCCTGGGACGAATCGGGCCCGGTCCCTATCTCCTGATGCTGGCTGTCGTGGGGGCCAGCTGGACCGGTGGCGGCCACACGGAACAGCCAGCGACGCCCGAGATCGCCGATGCCGGAAACGCCGTATCCATCCGCATCGGCGACTTCTACATCGACCGCTACGAGTATCCGAATCGCCTAGGGTCTCTTCCCCGGGTTTCAGTCAGTTGGGCCACGGCCCGGTCCCTGTGCCGTGAAAGGGGAAAGCGGTTGTGCACGGAGGCGGAATGGAAGAGAGCGGCCAGAGGCTCCCAGGACTACCTGTACGGCTACGGGCCGGATTTCGAGCCCCGACGGTGCAACACGCCGTTTCGCGGGGAAGACGGTGCCTGGCGGCGTTCGGGGACGACAGCCAGCGGCACCTACCCCCGATGCGCCAGCGACTACGGCGTCGTCGATATGATCGGAAATGTTTGGGAGTGGACGGACGGCTGGTACGACGAGAGCGAGGGATGGCACATCGTGCGTGGCGGATCCTGGTTCAACAGCGTCAACTTGGCCAGGACCGATACCCGTTACGGCCGCCATCTTACCGAGGGCTACGCGCTCGACCTCATCGGTTTCCGCTGCTGTCGATCGGCCGGGAAGACCGCGCCCGAAGACTGAGCTGTCAGCTGGAGCACGGTTTGGAAAGGCGCGGATCACGCCGACCCACTCCTGGCCGCAGGACACTAGCTGACGGCGTCGTAGATCTCCTCCATTGACCGGCACTGGCGCGCGGCATCGTAGTGCTCCTCCACGTGCCTCCGGCCCCTCCGCCCCATTTCCCCCCACCTCCCCTGCTCGGTCAGCAGCGACCTCAGTGATTCCACCAGAGCCTCCTCGTCGCCCTCCGCTGTCAGCAGTCCGCTCTCTCCGTCGAGCACGTATTCCGGGATGTCCGCATGCAGGGTGGAGACCACGGGAATGCCCGCAGCCTGGGCGTCCAGGAGGATCACCGGAGCCCCCCCTTCGCTGTCCCCGTCAGAGGCGGTGAGGCTGGGCTGCAGGAGCAGCTGACACTCCGCCATCTCCGCCAGCACCTGCGAATAGTGGAGCGGGCCGCGCCAGTCAACGCGTCCCTCGAGGCCAGCGCTGGAAACGGCCGACATCACCTGCGCCCGCTCGGGCCCGTCGCCGATCAGGGTCACGCGACAGTCCAGGTCCAGACCCGCGAGTGCCCTTCCCAGGGCCCGCAGACCGAGCGGTATCCCCTTCTTCTCTCTGAAACTGGCACATATGAGCACCCGCACCCGATTCGTCGGCTCCCTCTCCCGAAAGGGGATTTCGTCCAGCGCCACCCCCAGATGGTGGATGCGCACCTTGTCCGGCGGACATCCGATGCGCACCAACTGTGCGGCCATGGCGCTCCCCTCGGCGAGAAACAGCTCCCCCTCCCGAAACAGCCGCCGGTAGCGCTGCTGCCAGTGAGGGATGAGGGCATACTGGGTGGCGTCAGCGCCGTAGAAACTGGTGATCATGGGCAGACCGGAGGCGCGCCTGGCCCGCAGACAGCGACAGGCGTGATGGCCGAAGTGGGCGTGGATCAGATCTGCGCCCTCGCGCCCCATGATGCCCGCATACAGGGGAAGCTCGCGCAGAACGCCGCGGAGGAGCCGGTTCAGCCACTTCATGGGCGGCCGCAACTCTTCGGCCGAGTGCAGCACCGGCACCGGGAATTGGGCGGAGTTGCGGACCTCCTGGGTCAGCACCACAGGCCGATAGCGCCTGAGTCCGCTAATCTGGTGATAGAGCCAGGATGCGGTCTCGGGTAGAAATGGGGTAGCGCACACGGCCACCGTTTTCAACTCACTCACTCACTCACTCCTCTCACCTTCTCCTACTGGTCTCATTCGAAAGCTCCCGCGGCATATTCGGCAATGGCCTCTTGCCCTGCAAGATGGGTCTATGTAACTCCCTATGCCCGAATAGGTTCCGATCGCTGACGGCCGATGGCCTTGGGCGCTTGACAGGGCTCTCCGCGGCCGCTATAATCTCCCAGGTAATCTCGGCAATGGATGCGGTTCGCGCACTCCTACCCGCTGGGCGGAGGCTGCGGGCCCCTCTCCCTCCTCCCCTCTCTCTGTATGGATCCTCGTTTCCTGCTCGAAGACGGCATCGGGATTTTCACCGGCAACGAACTCATCGTCAAGGGTGCGATCGAGAGCCGGGTAAGTCTGATTACGGGGTACCCGGGATCTCCCCTGGCCGAGGTATTCGATACCCTGAATAACATCGGCGGCCTGCTCACCGAGCACGGCGTAGTAGCGCAGATCGCCAACAACGAGGCCCTGGCCGCCGCCCGACTCAACGGCGCACAGATGGAGGAGATCCGCGCCATGGCGGTCATGAAGAGCGTCGGGCTCCACGTGGCTGCTGACGCGCTGGCCCTGGGCAATATGGCGGGTGCGACCGCCAATGCCGGTGCTCTCGTGGTCGTGGGTGACGACACCTGGTCCGAGGGCACGCAGGTACCAGCCGACTCTCGCTTCCTCTCCCAGCACCTCTACATGCCAGTCATGGAGCCGGCCACCTTCCAGGAGATCAAGGACTGGGTGGGCGTGGGCTTCGAGCTCTCCAGCGCCAGCAGCCTCTTCATCACCTATCTGGTCACCTCGAACCAGGCCGACGGAGGTGGCAGCGTCACCGTTTCCCCCAACCGCTTTCCGCGCCGCCTCAACGCCAGGCGCCGGACCCGGATTGACACCAGTGCGATCTCTTCAGACGACCGCGTCATCATCCCCCCGGTCACCACCGTAAAGGAGAGTCAGGTGGTGGAGGAGCGGCACCCCCGTCTGGTGGCTGCCGCCAGGGAGCGCGGCATCAACGCCATCCTCCACCCCCTCGCTGGCGGCGCGCGGTCGGATCTCGCCTTCGTCACTTCGGGGCTGGCCTACGTCTACCTCGAACACGCCCTCCACATCCTGGGCCTGACCGGGCGCTTTCCCATCCTCAAGCTGGGGATCTCCTATCCGCTGGATGTCGAGCTCCTGGAGCGCGTCGCCGAGACCGCCGACAACCTCTGTGTCGTCGAGGAGAAGCGCGCCTTCATCGAGCCACAGGTCGCAGCAGCTCTCATGCGCCTGCGCCAGGAGGGCCACTGCCGCCATACTCGACTGTGGGGCAAGCGCTTTCCCAACGGGGTCGTCGGCTTTCCCGAGACCCAGGGACTATCCCCCACCCTCGCTCTTCAACACCTGGGAAGGCTGCTGAAATCACTCTTCGCCGGCTCTGTCACACAGGGGATTGCCGTCGTCGCAGCCGCCGACGGGGTGCCCGCCAACCGCAACGGCAACGGCTCGACTTCCCTCGAACACTCAATCGACTGGCAGCTGATCGAGTCGGAGCTCGACCGCTCCGCCAGCGGCCACCAGTCGGTGCCGGCTGTGCCGGCTCGGACGCCCTCCTTTTGTCCGGGATGCCCCCATCGCGATTCGGCTAGCGTCATCGACAGAACCGCGCGTGATTTCGCCGACCCCGAGTTCATGACCCGACGGGGGCAGACGCCGGAGGACCTGGTCTTTCACGGCGACATCGGTTGCTACTCGATGCTCAAGTACCCCCCCTTCTCCCGGCTCATGCACAACCTGTCGGGCATGGGTCTTGGCGGCGGCACCGGCGCCGGAATCGATCCCTTCATAGACAACAAGCAGGTCGTCTTCATGGGGGATTCCACTTTCTTCCACACCGGCGTGACCGCCATCTCCGATTCTATCAAGAATCACCAGGACATCACCTACATCATCCTCGACAACAAGACCACGGCCATGACCGGCCACCAGCCCACGCCGGGAGTGACGCAGGACCTCCTCGGCAGGCCCACCTTCGCCCAGGACATCGAGCGTATCGCGCGCGGTGTGGCCGGCGATAGTCCCACCCTCATCACCCGAATGGACCCGAGTCAGCGACGCCAGTACCAGGAGCTGATCCAGGACGCCATCCTGCGCCCTGGGGTGAAGATTATCATTGCCGACAAGGAATGCGGTATCACCTTCCACCGCCGCGATCGCAGCCTTCGGGCGTCCCTCATCGAGAAACACGGCTTCCTGCCCGAGGAGCGCCACATCAACATCAGCGAGGACGCCTGCGAGTACTG